>CAYVES010000006.1:20235-44679 GCA_964449845.1 uncultured Dehalococcoidia bacterium | reverse complement strand
TAGCAATGCGGTCGCAGTTCTCTGCCTCATCCATGTAGTGAGTGGTGAGGAAAATGGTAACTTGTTCCTGCTTCTGCGTCTCCAGGATGTACTGCCAGACGCTTCGCCTGGTCTGAGGATCCAGCCCCAAAGTGGGCTCATCAAGAAACAACACCCGAGGATGGTGTAAGAGTCCACGGGCGATCTCCAGCCGGCGTTTCATGCCTCCAGAGAATGTGCGCACCGGGACTTTCCTGCGGTCCCACAATTCCACCATCTTCAACACCTCTTCAATGCGCCTCTGTGCATTTGGGACACTGTAGGCAAGCGCATGGAACTTCAGGTTTTCCTGAGCAGTCAGGTATTCATCAAGACTGGCATCCTGAAATACGAGACCAATAGATTGGCGCACCTTGTTGCGTTGTTGCCTTACATCAAAGCCATTGACAGTAGCCTGGCCAGATGTGGGGCTGAGCAAGGTACAGAGCATATTTATGAAGGTGGTCTTCCCTGCGCCGTTAGGTCCGAGGAAGCCAAAAATCTCACCCTGGCGAACGTCTAGGGTTACGTCGTTGACTGCCGTTACTTCGCCAAACTTGCGCACCAGATTGCGCGCCTCAATTGCATTCATGGGTACCATTCCCTCCCTTTATTCCAGTCGGTGACAGAGACGAGAACTAGGGCCACCGGCCGAGTACGATCACGCCCCGCTCTGCCTTGCTCAATGCCCGGCATGCTTAGCAAATCAGCCCCAGCGCATCCTCAAGTACATGAAGGTAGCATAGCCAACATCATAGGTTGAATCAGATCGTTATATGCGGCTACTTAGATTAACCAGAACCTGTAAATACTGCATTGAGGAGTGTACGCGCAAGAGAAACTCACTCTGCGCCCCCCTTCAAGTCGGAGGCCACTTTTCCAAGAAGAGTAAGCAAGATCGTTTGTTCCTCGGATGTCAGGCAGTTCAGGACTCGCTGAACACCCTGTGCTATATGGTTCTCGATAGCTGCATGGAGTCGTCGCCCGCTGCCTGTCAGCGCTATCCTCACTATCCTCCGATCATTGGGATCGGATAGTCTCCGGGCGTATCCACTATCAACCCACAAACTCACTATTCGCGTTGCTGTGGAGAACGGTACCGAAATAGCACGGCTCAATTCTCCCATTGTGACGTTACTGGTTTGATAGAGAACAGCTCCCATGCGGTAGAATGTGGCAGGATTGGCAATAAGTTGAGGTTTGTGTGTGGCCCGTATCCCGTCGAGTTGATTCCTAAGTTGAAGCACTTCGTCAGGCGGCGCAGATCTAACATGCGCTAGTATCTCAGTCAAATACTGCACGAACTGGAGCACTTGCTCGGATGAGGGTTGTTGCAGGCCATTTACTGCCATCATATTTCCATAAGTAATATTTCCTAATGGAAATATATCACCCTGCCAGTCCGTTGTCAAACTTCATGAACTTCTGCTCTGTGAATTGCGATCAGGCTCCAACAAAATAGCGTTTGGTTCAATTCGACCCTGGGGGGACTTGGCCCCTCAACTACTTGTTATACGTATCTTTGCATATTGGCGTCCCCTGACAGGTTATGAGATCAAAACAGAAGAAAATCTAGGAAAAGAGAAGAAAAGGGTATTGACAAAGGCTGCTCGCTAGAGTATAAAGAGCTCCACTACGACCTTTTTCCAAGTGGCATTTCTTCATTCTGCTCTCGTCGCTTTGACGGCGAGATCCCAGTGAGAGTGAAGCTCGTCAACGGATAATAGTCTTATGCTTGCTCAATTCAATAGGCATAAGCACAGAGCAAGGCAGTCGACTGTGAAAACGGTTTTGATTAGGAGCGCCAGAAGGATAGCGGTAGGCCTGGTGCTTGTTGCGGCAGTAGCAGCGCTGATCATCGTATTGGCGGTCTCGGTCTCAGCAGTGCCACGGCCTTCGCATCGGTTCCTGGGCAACGTGACCGTCAACGGCAGCCCATCTCCCGAAGGTATTACAGTCTCAGCGCGAATAGATGAGGTGAAATATGAATCCGGTGTTGTGGACAGCCAGGGTAGGTATGGGTACGATATTGAGGACCTGTTCTACGTACCTGCCGATTACCGGGAGACTCGGGAGACGGAGGGCGGTGTCAACGGCGAAAACATCGAGTTCTATGTAAGTGGCGTTCTGGGAGGCAACGCCCTTTTTGCCACCGGGGGCCTTACCGAGCTGGATTTGGCTGTAGAATTCCCGGGCACCTGCGGCGATGTAAACAATGATGGAGAGGTAAACATGGCGGATGTTATGATACTCTGGTATGACGTCGCCGACTATCCTTATCCGGGCGCATGGAGCATCTCCAACGAGTGGGCTGCCGATGTCAACTGCGACGGCAACATAAACATGGCGGATGTGATGAGGCTTTGGTACGACATAGCGGATTATCCGAGTCCGGGGGCATGGGAGGTTAGTTGTTGTCCTATTGTACGCATTTCTTTAAGGAGTGAACCACACTGCAGGAGTCCGTTTGGTACCATTCTGGTTAGATGTTGCCAAGTATATGTATATAACGAAGGAGGGGCGGGTGACGTTTTCATAAGTGCATGTTATGGTCCTTGTAGTATTCCTGATTATTTCGTATACAGATACGCTGCAGCAACATTCTATATGGAAAGCAATCAGATACGCACTGCAACAGTATGTTGTTGCTTGCCAGGGGATTTTACCAATTGGACTTGGACATATCGTCCGGCGATGCCGAGTGATACTTCCACAGGACACATGCTGATCGAAGATATTTATTACAACGTCGATCCTTGCTCTTGGTCATGGACCTTGTGTGAAACCTCTCCACCATGTCCCTAGCTGAAACAATAAATTATCAGTATATTAGCAGGGCAAATCGTTATGGTAGAGAGCAATTCTCTCAACGGCTTGGTGATGGATAAAGTCGCTAACGGATAAGTTTATGTTGAGGATTCACTGACCAGCCCCCGTCTTTGATCCATGGGCTGCCGATGTCAACTGCGACGGCAACTGCGACGGCAACATAAACATGGCGGACGTGATGATACTCTGGTATGACATCGCCGACGATCCCTATCCCGGCGCATGGGAGGTCAACTGCTGCCCGTAATGTAGATGAGCAACAAGGGGTGAGACCCAGAGGCTGGTAAACGGGTGGAATGCCCGGGGTAACAATGAACGATGGCAGGCAGATCTTCATGCACGTGATCTACGGGGCTGTTAAGTATCCGCTGGTGTGTCAGTGACATTTGATCAACACTGGTAGCAAGGAGGCTTGGTTTAGGGCCCGGCCTCTCTGCATCTACTCGTACTCCTGAGTTAGTGGGGTTCCATTCGAGACCATTCATGACAATCGTTCTTATGCGGAACGATCCGCTTACCTAACTGCCTCAAAATGTGGATGTTGTGGAGCACGCCGCCATTCATTCGTAATGGACGCTGCTCTCTAGCCATAGCCGTTTCAGAGCGCGCCCCGAAGCAGCTCAGTCCGTAAACGAACAATCGTGCACAAGATTGCATAGTGTTCAATCTAGCACAGGAATAAGCTTGACCCCTGGTTTTTTCCTCAGGGCCTGATCTTTGACTTCAATTTGAAGCTGGGGAAGGTAGAAAAGGTGCAGATGACTCGCCCCCCTGCTCGGAAGCACAGCCATCAATCGTCAGCTCACAGGCTCGCGCTCAGCTACGGTCACCAGGGGTCGTTGTATTGCCTTGCGCACAGTTCTTTTGCTATGGTGGTACTCCCTCATTATCCGCTTGATGCCCTTCCCCTCCTGGTAGTAGGCTTGCCTGATGCGCTCCGCTTTCCCCATCTTCGGCGGGGGAAGAGTCTGACCTGGTTGCACGGCTACCAGCAGCGGGGTGAGAGGACGGCCACGGGTGCTCTCCCTTTCTATTTCTACCACCAGGTGCTGCTTTATCAGAGGGGCGCAGTGCCAGTCCAGCTCCCGGGCAGAGATCTGGAGACGGGCGTAGAGGTCCCGCTTGCTCATCCCTCCATTGCTCCTCAGAATATCCAAAATGGTTTCTCGAAGGTGATCTGCGGCCCTTACAAATCCTGGAGCAGGGCTTCTCTTTACCAGCACCTTCTCCACCAGTTCATGGTCTTCGGAGATAAAAGAAACCGGTGTTTCCGGCTTGTAGTAACCGTGCCTGTAGACCCGGTAGCCGCAGGCCTTGAGGAAAGCGTGAACGCGCTTGTTGGTGAGCTGGTGGACCTCCCGCTTGCTCAGCCCTTTCTGCCATGCCTCCCAGGCGACGAGGTAAATCTCCTGCATCAAGTCATCCCACAGCCCCTCCTGTTTAAGCCGGTCCTTGAGCAAAGTGGGGACAAAGCGCAACTTTGAGAAGCACAACCTCGCCGTAGGATTGGCAGAGCCGAGTTCGCGGTCAACTGAAGCAAAATCGATGCGCATGGGCACTCTCCCCCTTTCCTAAAACAAGGGGGAGACCCCCTTAACGGAAGTCTCCCCCAAACACACAAAAAGGCTCTCTAATTCGAGAGCCTTTTCGCTTCGATTTACTTGTAGTAGTCTGCTACTGCCCTATGGCAAAGCCCGTCTATTTCCCTTTGCGCTTTCACTGGCAAGGCTTTAGCGTATCGGATTGCCTTTCGCCGTTTGTTCTTACTAAGCCCTTTTAGTATGTCGCCTATGTCAACGTGGAGCCTAGTAAATGAACTGGCCAGCCGTACCTTGGCAAAGGGGATGAATGTTAGCCCGCTTATCCCTATGCCTTCTAGGTAGTATCGTGGTTGGTTATCGTGGTATATCGTTCTACTAATTGCGTTGAAAGTACCACGAAGCGAACCACGTTCGGGGATTCTGTGTAACACTTGCCTTTGGAGTCTTAGCACATAGCTTCTAGCTTCCCTATCTTCTGCTATCCAGTCTTTGACTAGAGCGTCCATAAACGGCTCGTAGTGGTGCAGTTCGGGGTTGCTACAAGGCTTTTCACCGAATACGCAGAATCCACCATTACGAAGGAATAAGCGAACCAAATGAGCTTGCCTTTCGGGAGTAGCCCATTTGGGCTTAGGCATACTCCCCCTTTCCTGTCCAGCGTAGGAAAGGGAAGGCATACGCCGTTACGGGTTACGCCGTTACGGGTTCGGGTTCCTTTTCGGGCTGGGGCTGGCTTTCCGCCATAGCCCTTTCCGCCATAGCCAGTTCGACCATCTCGGCGATAGCCTTTTCCAGGGCTTGCTTGTCCCGCTCACGGATAGGCGTACCCGCTTCTATGTTCATCCGTACCTGTTCGTTGTACGCTTCTTCTTGCTTAGACTGGACAGTGGTAACGTACTGTTGCAGTCCAGCAACGAAGTTTTCACGTACTAGGCGAACGGCGTCCGATAGGTCTTTGACAACCTTGATGACTGGCTTGCCAGTCTTAGAGTTGAACTTAACCGACCCATCGGGTTCGTAGCCCAATCGAAGCGGTGCGCCCAATGCTTCTTGTGGGATAAGCGTAAGCCCTTCGGTGTTGGCCGCCGTGAAGAAGGGCAACCATGCGGATTCAAGGTCTATGCTCCAGACCTTGCGGCCAGTGGACTTCTGGCCGTTGGGGCGAAGCAGACTCTTGATGTAGCTAGGTGCTGACATACGCTTCACACTCCTATTTTAGATTCGGCGTATGCCTTGCCCTTGCCTACGCTGGAGCCTATGACTGACTGCAACTAGCCTTTCGGCCTTTCCTTATATACGGCCTTGCGCCAGGCCGTACATTCGGCCTATTCGGTTTGTGGCTTTTCCTAGCTTCGGTGCTAGGTGTCGGTGTTTGTAAAGGTGCAGTCGAAGCTATTTGGCTTCGATTCTGCTTTCATTATTGAACAAAATGACTTTTCGTTCTATTTGAGAAAGCAATTGCATTTTCCTCCCCCTAGCCCGAGGGTTCGGGTAGAAACATACAATTGACATTTGGCATGGCCAAATGAGGCCTAATGAGGTGTGTCACTCGCGCCTATTTAGTGGTCTGAAGCCCTATAATGCAAATCTGGGAGTTTTTTGCGGGGGCAAGTAATTTGTGTGTGCTTTATTAGAACAGATAAGAGAGAGATGGTTGTTAGTTGGACGAGCTACTTTGGAAAGGAGCTAGTATCTAGCGTAGCGATGCAGCTTTCGCTTCGTCCTGGCGTAGGTGGAGTCGAAGTGGGGATAGAGTGCGCGCACCGGGTTGGAGATTTCAAGAGGCGATGCCTTCCACCCAGCCTCGGTGAGCCGGTAGAACACGCGAGGAGGAGCCGGAGGGTAGTCGTCCTGGATCCCTGAGGGCTCGGTCTCCCCAGTTGCTTCCACCCATCTTAGGCGCTTCAGGTGCCCGAAATAGCGAGTGAAGCTGGAGTACCTCATCTTGAGGAGCTTGTAGGGGATGCGGTCGAGATAGTGTTGCAGTCGCTCCGCGCACTCGGCCTCGTCATATGCAGGCTTTCCTTTCCTGATGCACTGCTCCTCCTCCCGTTCCACCGCGTCCCTGGCGTGAGCTCGATGCAGGGCGCCCTTGTACTCTATGTGAATATCTGTCATCGGAGCGCCAACATCGGGATCTATCTGTCTCGAGCCTTCAGGCCCGTTGCCCTTGAGGAACTCCATGATGAACTCAGCGGCGCCGAAGGGCCTGAGAAAGCCGCCATGGCTAGGTCTAATATCCATCACCATCTCATGCCCTCAGTTCTCCGGTATCCTCTTTTCGCCTCCAGAGATTATCGTACCACTGCCGCTGCTCCTCGCCGGCTACCTTTCTATACTTTGCAGTTGTGTTGAAGCTGGTGTGACCTAAGTGTTCTTGGAGTAGTCTCAGGCCATCGCCTGAATCATCGAGCTTCACCGCGTGGACTGCAAAAGCGTCTCGTAATCGGTGGGGGCTCACACCGTGCACCCTCCCGGTCGCTGGGTTCACCAGATCGCCGAGGCCGGCCTTCTCAGCACAATCACGGATTACCTGCCAAGCTCTATGCCGGTTGATGGCGAAGATGAGCTGCTTGCCCCCTCGTGATACAGGCCCTCCCCGTTTGATGTAGTCCCTGAGCATCTCCAGGGTATCCTGGTCTAGAGGGAGAGTCCTCATTCTGCGGTGCTCCAACTCCCTGGTCACCGCCTCCTTAACCTCTACGCCGCACTTGGGGCAGTAGGTATGACTTTTCCCTAACCCGGCGCCGCACTGAGGGCAGGCAAGCTTGAGGCGGGATTTGAGATGCTGGATGGTCACTGTGCCCTGGTCGAAATCGATGTCATCCACGCTCAGCGATAAAGCCTCCGAGATCCGGCAACCGAGATGGAACAGAAGTCTGATCAGCAACCTGTCCCGCATATTTGTTGCTGCTCTCTCAATATTTTCGACGTCGTGATCATCTAGATAGGCCTTGTTCACGCCTTATACTCTTTTACTCATGAATCCGAAATCTGCTCATTGGCGTTTTTTGTGGCAGTCTGCATGAGCCCACCCATGCTCTATCATGTATTTCCTTACGGCCTTCTTCGCCTCTGGACTTGTTATTTCTATCGGCTTCTTGCACACCCTACATGGGAAAGTCACCATATACTCATCCTGTGCCGCTTCGTACCCATCATCCCACCCTTCTGAATATGCCTCCACGCTTATCTCCTTTTCCGCCCTTATCTTCACCTCGTTAAGACCCAGCCCGTCTTTGAATATGTCGGCGTTGCTTTTCCCCTCAACCTTTTTGACTACCTCTGCTCTGTCGTGGATTTCCTTGGTCTCCCTGAAGCTGATCACCTTGTGCTCCTGTTCGTACTTGATTCTGGACGGGCTTCTCTTCGTTCGCTTCTTTTTTGCCATTCCCTTTACCTCCTCTTGAAATGCCCGGCATCCTGGCAGCTTTTGGAACGCTGAAGCGGAGTCCCTGCATATTTTCTTTAGTCGGTTTCATGCCAACAGCCAAGGTGTTACCACCCTATCCTAGGTCCCAGCCGATTTGTCTTGTGGCTCTTGACAAAGTGGACTACCATTGATATCATACAGAAGCAGATGGAAAATTACAAGATGAAATATAAACAAATATATTTCCGATAGGGGGATATATGGCACGGAGAAGCTATGATATGGGGGTGGTTGCCTTCGCGGTGGCTGAACGAAACCGCGGCAGGAGATGGGAAGATATTCGGCAGGCAGTGAGAGAAAGGTTCAATATAGAGCCGCCGACGGTGCGCATCATGCTGAACTGGCATAAGCGCTATGGTAGTGGTCAGTCTGCGCTGGAGAGCGTGATTTCCTTGGCGGGTGCCGAGATGGAAAGAAGGGCATTGCCGCTGGCGTCTCAACAAAGTTACAAACTCCTCATGAGTGATGGACTTCCTGCCTTCAGGCGCTATGTCGAGCAGGTGGGAGACTGGGACGTGGCTGCCGCCATGGTAGTACTCACCATGCTGGAGCAGCAGTTTGGCGATAGTGTCTATGACAGGGCGGTAAGGCGATACGAGGCTCTACGCGCCCAACGGAGCAAAGGGGAGTCGGGATGATCAACACATCGGGGCCATCGCGTTGGCTAGGTTGGGACCAGGTGGCTATATGATATGACAACAAAGTTAGCTGAGCCGAATCCCGAACAAAAAGGAGTTTCTTCGGCGAAATCTTTTGACACCTGGGTCGCCAGGGTGGAACACGCCCTTAACAACCTGGACGATCGCTCGATGCTAAACCGCAGCCCGCTAGCGCGCCTAGCCTATGTGGAGAAAATAGCTAAGGCGAAATATGGTAGCCATGTATTGCCGAGAGGCTTAGCCTTGCGCGAGATCCTACTGAAGTGCGTAGACAAAATAGTGTCTGAAGTCGGCAACGAGCCGGGCCTATCCAAGGCGTGCCAGTACCTGCAATTGCTAACACAGGGGCTTACACGACGTCAGATAAGCAGCCGAATTGGACTTTCGAGGGAGCATACAAGCAGAGTGTACCGAAAGAAAGCCCTCGAGCTCCTTACAGAAGAATTCCTGGCCACGGTCAGAAACGGCAGGCAGCTTTGACATGCCTTTTGTCCTGCTGCTTTTGATAGGATGGCTCAGGAGTTTGCAGCCTGCCAGACTGATCACCAAAATCAGCATCTTGTTAGCGAATCCATTTCCCTCTCTGTTCAAGCCCAGTGATTTAGTTGCGCTACGTTGCTGAAGAACTCGATAAGCATCCTTTTTTCCTAGTTCAACAACTGAGCAAGCGTCCTCCTCATCAACCAGCGGCACACTTATTGTTCCACATGGTTTTGCTATCTTAGGCCATGAAGTAGATGACCATGCCTAGACCCACCATATCACATCATCATCACACATATTGCAGGAAAGGCCGCTAAGTCGTATAATGTCCATGGTCGAAGGCCCTTGTGGTGACTCTTTGCCTAGTCAAGAACGAGGTTGAACTAGAGTAACAAGGCAAGGTGTCGAAACAGGGTTATTTGCCCTTCCGTAGATTCGAAAACCTATTTCAGTGCTTCCCAAGCAAAGAGTCGTGGGTTCGAATCCCATCACCCGCTCCAGCTAACCCCGCAAGCCTACGTCTCTCACGAACAATAATGGCAAACCCTGCTCTAGGCCATTCACTTTTCCAACAGCCTACGCCACCAAATGGTCTCGTACATCAACGAAACGCTCAGATGCCAATCCCGGCAAGGCAGAAGGGAGTGCGGCACTGACACAGCGTAAGGGGAGCCTTGGTCGTTTTCCATCAACGCAAACGTGTCCAAAAGCCTCCCTCTTGTGAGTCTTTGCCTCACCAGGTTTTTGTTGTGGTTGCCCTCTCCAAATCCTCCTGGCCCGGCTATCCCTGCTCACCTGCCCACTGTTCCCTCAATTCCTTCCATTCGGGGTCATCTCTTGACACCCTGCGTCCACATATCGGGCATTCCATATGGACAACGGTCATAGTGCAATTCTTGAATTCTCGCACTTCCTCGGTAACCTGTGTTGGTTCCACTACGCCGTGCTGTGGGCACCTGAATTCAGGTTTCACCGGATACCACTCTTGCTTGCCCCTCATTGCTATCCCTGTTTCAGGAAAGTATATGTCATCTCCCCTTTTCCGGACAGACTGAACAGTCCTCTATTCGTTAACCGGGATACTATCTCATCCTCCTTCATATGGTGGTCATTAAACGACAGGATTCCATTCGGCCTTAGTACTCGATGTAGCTCCGCTAACACTGCATCCGGGGCGCCTAACGAGTGATAAGTATCGTATAGCAGGACGACGTCTATGCTGCTGTCCTCCAATCCGGTTGCACAGTCAGACCTAATGGTCTCTATGTTTGTCAGTCCCTTCTTTGAAGCTGCATTCCGAACCGTTCTAACCGCAAGCGGCTGGATGTCCAGAGCATAGACTTTTCCTGTCTTTCCTACCAGCTCAGCAGCGATAACTGAATAGCTCCCAGGACCACACCCGTAATCGAGCACATGAGACCCCGGTCTGATATCCACTTCGCTCAAGACGTCTTTGCGCGGCTTGAACAAATCACGAAACTTGTAGCCAAGAGACATGAATCTGAAACTAATATCGCTCATTGGTTTATCCATTTATATCCCCTCCTGTGAGTCTGTCGGTCTTGCCGCTTCTCCTAGCTGGCTTGGTTGCCTGTGACCAACCTCCCACGGTTTGCGATTTACTACCGCGACATATATACTACCACAGGAAATCTGTGGCGCAAACGCGGAAGCAGCGTCGCTCATTTGGAGGAGGTACCGATGCCGAAGTTCTTTCCCCTAGTACCTAAAGGATTCAGCCCTTTCCTTGAGTTCGTAGGTGTGACTTATACTGCGATTGAGAATGGATATAGCAAAGCCGTCTTGCAGATCACCGACAAGTTGCTGAATTCCCAGAGAATCGTGCACGGAGGAGCTACTTTCACCCTGGCGGATTGTGGCATGGGTGCAGCAATTTATTCTTGCCTGGAGGGGAATGAAAGAGTCAGGACAATAGAAACCAAGATAGTTTATATCAACGCAGTCAAATCTGGAACTCTTACCTGCGATACGCACGTCGTTCATAGAAGCAAGAGCATTGCTACGTTGGAATCAGAGATAAAACAAAGGGGGAAGCTGGTCGCCAAAGCTATTGGAACCTTTTCCATATACAAAGGAAAGAGTGACTGAGTGTGTTGACTATGGCAAATCCTGGAGCAGGAGGGGAAATGCCGAAGGCGAGAGTCAATGGAATCAACATAAGCTACAAAGTCGAAGGGGCGGGCGAGCCTCTGGTTCTGATAATGGGGTTCGCTGGGACACGGATGGGCTGGATTTTCCAGAGGCCTGCCTTCAGGAAGCATTTCCAGCTAGCCACCTTTGACAACAGAGGTGTCGGGGGTTCTGACAAGCCGAGCGGTCCCTGCACGATGAGGGCGATGGCGGATGATACCATCGGCTTGATGGACCATCTGGGCATTGACAAAGCTCACATACTGGGTGTGTCCATGGGGGGCATGATTGCGCAGGAAATCGCCATTAACTACCCTGAAAGGGTGAGGAAGCTTGTCCTGGGGTGCACCTTTGCTCGGGTGGATGAGACGGCGGGACATTCTGCAGAGTACGCGAAGGCCCTGGGTCTCGACGAGACCAGCACTGTTGATGAACTGAGAAGCCTCCCCTTTCGGGAAGTGCTGAGCGCCGTGTTCTCCTTAGCCTTTAACAAGAGGCTGTATCGGCTGTTTATCGGCGCTCTGTCAGGCCTCTATGCCAGATTAATGTCGACCGAGGGTATTGAAGCGCAGTTTGAAGCTATTTTGGGGCACGACACCGCCGACAGGCTGCATATGATTCAAGCGCCAACCCTGGTAATCACCGGAGCCGGAGACAGGCTCATCAGACCCAGCTCCTCGGAAGTGCTGGCAGACAGGATACCTAATGCCAGGCTGGTCAAATTTGAGGGTGGCTCGCACGCCTTCTTCGTGGAAATGAGAGGCAGATTCAATAGAGAGGTCCTGGATTTCTTAAGAGCCGGTTGAATACGTTCGCCACACCATGCCTGATCGGTTCTGGCGAGTCCCCCGCTGGTCACGTGCCCCTGCATGACGCCGTTACAGAACTGGGACTGAGAGCGACGCTACTCAAGGCAGCGAAAGCGCCGTGCTTGACGATGCTTCCACTCATCGTACCAAATCCAACGTGGCCCACGGGACAGCGAATGCTATCCAGTTGTTATCAGCCGTTGCAGAGCTGATCGCTTTCACTTACTGCGCCGGCTGTGGGAGGTCGCTATTCCAGATGTCCACTGCCACCTTCCATGAGCCATCGGCCTGACGTTTCAGGGCTACGAGGTATTTGCCCCTGTGGGTTACTTCTTGACCGCCCTCTGGCTGAATGGTCACAGTGCTGACGCCTCTCACATACGCCAGGTCGCCGTCGTAGCCCACCTCCTCCGTTTCGAGGTTTATCCTCCGTACGCCCATATCCATGGCCGTCTTCCAGAAACCCCGAATCGCTTCCTTCCCACTGACCATTTCCAGATTTGGCGGGAGAAGCTTCGCATCCTCGGTGTAGTGGTCGGCCGCCGCCGCTGCGTCTCCCCGATTGTACGCTTCTACAAACCTTCTTCCCCCGTCCCTGATTGCTTGCTCGACCATGTTGGCTCCCTCCTCTCAGTCAGATTGAAGCAGTGCCGACCTGCTATGCGCAGTTGAGACCTACGCACACGGCACCACCAGTGTACGTTCTACCCGAAACGCTGCAGGAGTCTGTAGATCATTTCCGTGCCGAACTCCACCGCCTCCACCGGAATACGTTCGTCCGCGGCGTGTATGAACTCCCAGAAATTCAGCCCCTCAGGCAAGATCATTGGCGTGAAGCCGTAGGTCTGAATTCCTAGCTGGCCGAAGAAGCGACCGTCGGTTGCCCCAAGCAGCAGCAGAGGGAAAGGCACGCTGCCTGGCTCTGCCTCGCGCAAAATGCCCGCCAGTGTGTCGAACAGGCCCATGTCTGGCTCAGCAGGGCAGGGATCGTGTCGCACAAGCTCAAGTTCCACCTCGTCGCCAATGACGCCGCGCAGTTCAGCCATCATGTCGTCAGGCGTGTAGCCAGGGAGCAGGCGCCCGTCCAGTTGAAGGGTGATTTCACTGGGGATGACGTTGATCTTGTCCCCGCCGCGGACAATGGTTGCGTTGACGGTGTTGCGAAACAGGGGCTCAAGCGGTTTCCCCCTTTCGCCAAATAGCTTCAGCACGGTGTCGGTCAGAGAAGGGCGGAGGAGTTGACGCATAACAAGACCTCTGGGGAAGCCCAGGGCCGAGGCCATGGTCTCGATCATCTGGCGCGCGGCAGGTGTGATATGCACAGGCAGGCGGCGTTGCTCCAACCGCCGCAGGAACTGGGCCAGCCGGGACATGGCACCACCGCGCATGAGCATGCCTCCATGCCCACCTGGGCCGCTCACAGACGCCTGCATCCAGCAAATCTGCTTTTCGGCAACCTGAATGGGATAGAGCGTCCGCCCGCCGAAGTATACCGAGGAGCCGCCAAACTCCCCGATGGCATAGCGGATGCCCTCAAACTGCTCCCGGTGGTCCTCTACCAGGTACCTGGCCCCGTAGTCGCCACCCCCCTCTTCATCGCTTAAGACGGCGAGCACAACGTCGCCGGCGGGGGCCAGACCTTCGGCTCTGGCACGCAGCACGGCGGCCACCATCATGGCGACTGCGCCCTTCATGTCCAGAGTGCCCCGGCCCCAGACGTAGCCATCAATCACTTTCCCCTCAAAAGGCGGGTGTGTCCACTTCTGGCTGGCTGTGGTGACCACGTCCACGTGCCCGTAGAGCAGCAGCGGTGGTGCCTTGCCTTGCCCCTTCAGGCGTGTAATCAGGTTGGGGCGGTTGGGGGCTTTGGCCAGTGAGGTGGTCTCAAAGCCCGCCTCCGTCAGCAGGCTGTTGATGTAGGCGACACACTCCGCTTCGTTGCCCGGCGGGTTGGTCGTGTCGTAGCGGATGAGGTTCTGCAGCAACTCCACCGCAGATATTGTGGCCATTTCAAACGCTCCTCACTGCGTGTGTCTCTAAAATCCTTGCACTAGTATACACAGCGTAGTAGAATCTCGGCCAGCTTTGCCTTCTCAACCCCATTTGTCCCATCCGTCAATTAGCAAGCCGAGTTCCTGAAGAACAGCTTCCTTCGTCTCTCTTGATTGCGGCTTGAACCCTCTAGCATAGAGCGAAGCGTCCATGTATCTTGTGAACTGCAAACAACGGAAAGTCATCAGGCCTTTCATTGCACCAGCATCCATGGCAATCATGTAACAGGCTCCTTCTATGGAAACGCAGCATGAGTCAATATGCTTCCGACTTTCGTCTGATAATGCCGATGGCCTTCCCTCATCAAAGAATATCTTCTTTATAACTTCGGTTTCGGTGCAGTCAGGGTTTTGCGCTTTCACAACGGGATATACTTCGGCAACCGCTTTCGCAATGCGTTTGGCTTCCCGCCTCATGTCCCACTGCATGATCCAATTGATTAATCCCATTGGTCCTCATCCTGCCAGATATCTACTGCCCGCTATGCATGAACTATCGATCTTGAGAGACAGGCCCTGCAATCCTTGCGCTAGTATACATATCGCAGTAGAATATGGCAATAGACGAGATATAGTCCACGCGGACTTTACGCAAATATTACCCAAATATCAAATATAAATGGCTTATCTAGTCCAGTCCGTAGGAACAGTCCGTTATTTGACATTCTCCAAATAGTGATAATAATATATGTCTAAGAAATACAGCTCATCACCAGTTGAGCTGAGAAGCTCACTGGTTCCCTTCGGGTTACGATCCGAAGGGTTTTCTTCTATACGCAGAATATTCACTATGAACCGCATTGTTTTTATCATAGATGGTTTTAATATATACCATTCTGTTATAGATGCAAGTCGTGATTTAGGTGGTGTTTCTACTAAATGGTTAGACCTTTACTCACTTTGTAAATCTTATCTGCCCAATATTGGCAAAGATGCAACGCTTCAGAAAGTCTATTATTTCTCAGCCTTAGCCGAGCATTTTCGTAGTACGGACCCCGATAAGATAAAGCGACATGTGGATTATATCAAGTGCTTAAGGTCAACTGGCGTTGTAGACAAGCTTTCAAGATTTAAGGAAAAAAGAATCACCTGCAACGTATGCCACCGCAAATCCATAAGGCATGAGGAAAAAGAAACAGACGTGGCTATTGCTGTAAAACTGATTGAGTCTTTCTTTCTTGATGAATGTGATACGGCTGTTTTAGTAACGGGAGATACAGATATTGCTCCTGCTGTAACTCACGCCACGAGACTTTTCCCGAACAAGAAAGTGCTTTGTGTGTTCCCGTACAAACGTAAGAATGACGATCTCGCTAGATTGGTGCATAATTCCTTCAAGATAAAAGCAAAAAAGTACATACAACATCAATTCCCTGATCCAGTTGTATTGCCTGATGGAACACATATCCAGAAGCCAGCAACTTGGTAACATGCTAATGATTACGAAGTCATTAGCAATGTAATCGGCATTCTCAAAATACCCTTCTCTCGGTATCAGTCTGTATCCCTCAGCACCTCACGCATATCCGTCTCGAAGGAGGTGCCCCACGGTGCTGAGGCGGGGCAGGGGTTCGAGGGCTTAGCTTATCGCCCCCGACTGACGCAGTGCATCAATACGCGCCGCATCGTAGCCGAGCTCAAGCAGAAGCTCATCGGTGTGCTGCGCGAATCGCGTGCACCAGTTCCTCACCTGGAACGGCGAGCCCGACACCTTGAGCATGGAGCCCACCTGCTTCACACTGCCCAAGACGGGGTGAGGCAGGTCCCTGATCATGCCGCGAGCGAGCAACTGGGGGTCGGAGGTCATCTCGTCAAGGGAGTAGACAGGGGCAACACAGGTGTCCTTCTGCCGCAGGATTTCCACCCACTCGTCCCGGGTCTTGGTGAGGAAGGTCTGTTTGAAGTGCTGGAACATCTCATCTCGCTTCTCGCCCTCTGCAAACTGGTGCTCGATGAAATCCTCACGGCCGAGAAGCTGGCACAGATTGGCATAGAACCACGGTTCAAGGGCGCCGATGCTCACGTGCTTCCCGTCCTTTGTTTCGTAGACGTTGTACCAGGGGTAGTGACCAGTGAGCATGCCGTCCCCCCTTTTGGTCTCTGCCCCCCAGACCAGGTAAGGGTTTATCCAAACAGACATCATCTCGACGATCCCGTCTGTCAGGGACACGTCCACAAACTGCCCCTCGCCGGTCTTGTCTCGGGTCATTAGTGCCGCCAGAATCCCGATTGCAGCGGACATCCCACCGGCAGCGAAGTCTGCTACCAGTGTACCTGGAATCGCCGGTGCACCGCCAGCAGCGCCCGTCATACCTAAAAGGCCCCCGATAGATATATAGTTGATGTCGTGCCCAACGACTTCGCGGTAGGGCCCCTCCTGCCCGTAGCCTGTCAGTGAGGCATAGACAATCTTCGGGTTGACCTTCTTGATGGTGTCGTAATCAACGCCCAGACGCTTCACAACCCCAGGTCTAAGACCCTCCATCACAACATCAGCAGTCTTGGCCAGCTCATAGAATATGCTGCGCCCGTCCTCGGTTTTCAGATCGAGGCCCATGGTCTTGCAGTTGCGCAACCCGGGAAAGTCAGGTGAATCCGGGAACGCATACTTGAGCACGGCGCCACGGCGCTCAGGATCAGGTTCGTGGATCTTTATAATCTCAGCGCCGAGATCGCCAAGAAGAGTGGCGCAAAAGGGACCAGGGCCTATCCAGGCCATATCCAGTAGCCTTATCCCCTGCAGAGCTGCGGTCGTCATGGAGCCCCTCTCTTTCAAAACCTTCCTCCTGCGTTTTCTGCCATCCTCTCCACCTGAACTAGCGGCCGAGAAAGGTGTTTCTCGCCTTGGCCACCAGATCGCCACGCTGGTTGATGTAGGTGGTCTCGAAGCTGAGGAAAACCATCTTCCCCGTTTTGCCCTCCCGCTCCCTGGCGTCTACGAACCTGGCATACCAGGTCAAGGTATCGCCTGCGCGCACAGGGAGGAAGAATTCATATGACATGCCGCCATCGAGGATGCGGACCAAACCGGCCTTAAACAGGGCGCTAAACACCGGAGCCATTACCTCCACCGCACCAGTGCTCGCTTTCATTGGCCAGCCGAAGAACCCTGGAGGGCATATCACTTCCCCGTACCTGCTCTTCCTGGCATACTCTATATCGCTGTACAGGGGATTGGGGTTACCGACGGCGTCGGCATACCTCCTTATGGCACCTCTCTCCACCTCGTTAATACCCGGCTCTGTCATAGCACCAATCAACCCTCTAAGTTCGTCCATGACTGCTGAACCCTCGGTCATTTCAGGCACCTCCCCGTAAATCTACCCTCTTGAGGAGAATACGATGCAAGCTACCAGCTTCTTGGCAGGCCCAGGCCCAATGAACAGACAAGGTTCCTCATGACCTCCGAGGTGCCCCCACCCATGTTTAGCCCTATACATAGCTGGTAGTTCTTCTCGCATCTGCCCTGTAGTGGCGCCCATCTCGACTCCTTTACCTGTCCGTAGAGTCCCATAATCTGGCAACCGGCATAGGTGAGGCGCTGCAGAAGCTCCGTGGCGAGAACCTTTGCTGCCGCTGCCAAAGGGCCAGCCGTTATCAGGCCGCCCTTAATCTGGTTCCAGACTACCGAGTAGGCAAAGGCGCGACCTGCCTCGATCTCAATCGCTAACTGGGCCAGTTTATGCCGAATGAGCTGGTTCCTGGCTAAGGACTCCCCACCCCATTTCGTCTCCTCGCAAAACTCCACCAGTTCCTCAAGCTCCCGCCTGCAGACGGAAAACACCATGATCATGGATCGCTCGAAGTTCGACGACATTTGGGAAGCCAGCCAGCCCTGGTTCTCCTCGCCCACCCTGTTGCGTGCCGGAACGCGGACATCGTCGAAGAAGACCTCGTTAAACATGTGCGACCCTTCCATAGTGAGGACAGGGTTGACAGTTATCCCCGGGGCCTTCATATCCACCAGAAAGAAGGAAAGTCCCCGGCTTCTCTTCTCCTCGGGGTTTGTCCTGGCCAGCATGTTGCACCAGTCGGTACGGTGAGCCCCTGTGGTCCATATCTTCTGCCCGCTGATGATGTAGTCGTCACCATCCCTTACCGCACGGGTGGTGAGGGATGCCAGATCGGAGCCAGCGTTCGGCTCACTCCAGGCCTGGCACCAGAATCGCTCGCCCCGTGCCATAGGGGGCAGATGTTCCCTCTTCTGCTCATCGTTTCCGCTCAGGAGGAGGCTTGGGGCCAGCACCCCCACGCCGAGGGGATCAACGCCTGCTCCCCTGTGGTATCCCATGACCTCGCTGAAGATGAACTGCTCTATCAGGGGAGCGTCCTGGCCTCCATATTCCCTGGGCCACGGCCGGGAGAGCCAGCCCTTTGCCCCTAGCTTCCTGGCCATCTGCTTATGGAATTCCCAGCATGCATCGTCGCCGTAGAGAGCTTCGAGCGATGCCCCCCATTGGGGTGGGGCATTCTTCATCTCTTCCCTAAAAAAGTCGTCGAATCCCTTTCTTAACGCCTCTTCTTCCGGGGTGAATCGGAAATCCATTGCCGCTCCTTTGCAACTATCCTGTCGTAGCCCCTACGATGACACAAGAGACGACGTTGTCCGCCGGGTGCCCGCCCATGTTTTGGGTCAGCCCCAGTTTCGGGTCCTTAACCTGGCGGGGGCCAGCCTTTCCCTGGAGTTGCTTGTACATCTCGTACAGCATCCTGAGCCCGCTGGCAGCCACAGGATGGCCAAAGCACTTCAAGCCGCCACTGGGCTGCACCGGCAACGGCCCATCGAGATTGAAGAAGCCGGCCTCGAGGTCCTCTTTCACCTTCCCCCTGGCACTGAACTGGAGGTCCTCCATGATGGTAGCCTCGGTGATGGAGAAGCAATCATGGACCTCAGCCATGCTAATCTCCTTTCGAGGGTCCTTTATTCCAGCCTCGGCATAGGCTGCCAGGCCGGCGCGATACGTCGCCTCAATATGGGCAAAGTCGTAGTCGGTCCTCCTGGCACCGTCAGCGGGGTTGGCGCAGATCTGAAGTGCCTTGATGTAGACCGGGTCGGGGCTGAATTTTTTGGCATCACTAGCTCGTACCACAATGGCTGCTGCCGCACCGTCGCTCACTCCACAGCAGTCAAGTATCCCCAGGGGCCAGGCGATTATAGGAGAGTTCAGTACCTGCTCCAGAGTTATCTCCCTCTTGAAATGAGCCTTGGGGTTTAGGAAGCCATTGTGATGGCTCTTTACCGGTATATGTGCCAGCATCCTTTTCCCCTCCTGGGGGCTGAGGCCATAGCGGTGAAAATAGGTGGTCGCCAGCATGGCAAAAAGGCCCGGCGCTGACAGATTGGTTAGTACCATCGGAGTCCCCAGAGGATACTGGTTGGGAAGGCCAGCGATGCCCATATCCTTCAACTTCTCAGCTCCCACAGCTAATGCTATGTCACAAGCGCCGCATGCTACGGCGTAGGCGGCGCTTCTGACGCAATCGGAGCCGGTGGCGCAGGCATTCTCCAGCCTACTTACAGGCTTGTACTGAAGCCCCAGGGTTCCCGCCAGGGACATCCCCGTGCATCCAGAGGTCTCGGTCCAGTGTCCTATCCACGCCGCGTCGATATCCTTAGACTCGATTCCAGCATCTTCAAGCGCCTCATAGGTGGCATCAACCATCAGGTCTGAGACGCTCTTATCCCACAGCTCACCGAACTTGGTGCAGCCTGCGCCAATTATGGCCACTTTGTCCTTTATGCTCTCTGCCATTTTCTTCCTCCTCTCTCTAGACCCTTATAGGTCGAGCTTTCCAGTAATAATTGTGGATACCTCGATCGAAGAAGAGCTTCCTGAAGGTCATCTCCGCCAGCATCCCCACTTCCACTTTGTCCGGGTCGCGGTCGGTGAAATCGAACATCCCCCTGCCCCCGCCCTCGAAGTCGAGCATGGTGTTGGTGACTGGCGGGTCGGGGGTGGTTGCCAGATTATCATGGGTGAAGCTGAAGATTCTCGCCCTCTTGTCGGCGAATTTGTAATCCTCGAATTCATCCTTGGCCTGGCATATGACGCAGACCCTGCTCGGCGTTCTGCCACCGGCAGCGGCCGGTGCCCGATACTGTGGAGTGCCGCACTTCTTGCACTTCACTCCATAGAGGGCCAGGATTTCCTTGCGAGACCTGCGTATCGCTGATATAGAGGCGGGTGCCAATTCAGGGCGCTGTGCTGGCTCCAAGGGTATCAGGTTGCGCCATCGAAGGTAGGTTTCGTAGTTGTTGACCATCCTCTTCGAGTCTAAGTGCCCTTTGATTCCCCGCCGGTCTCTGACCTTCTCTATAGCGTCGGTCACCTCGAGAACGAAGGCATCGGCCCCGTTTCCATAGTTAGCAAAGAGGATCTTATCCCCAGCTTTTGCCTCCTCGAGCGCCGCCACCAGCATCATCATGGCGAGGGCGGTGCCGGTATTGCCCACTGTCATGAACATGGAGTCCTGGACCTGCGCGGGATCGAAGCCCAGGTTCCTTGCCAACCTGTTGTGTGCTCGGACATCAAGCGGGGAGTAGTAGACCGCCTTGGCGAAATCACCGGGCTTGAGATTGCACCTGTTCATCACGCCTGAGATAGCATCATAGAGAAGGGCAGAGTAGCCGGTGTCGAGGACCATACGGTCCTCCCAGGAGCGAACGAAGGTGTCGACATCCGCTCGCCAGACCCCTGCGAATTCGTCGCAGATAGTGTAGCTGGCCTCGATGCTGGCGATAACGTCCTTGTCCCCCAGGATAAAGGCAGCGCTACCATCGCCACAGCTTTGCTCCATAAGCCCCGAAGGCGCGCCCAGGCGGGTATCGGCGGCGGCCACCACGATGTTATTCGCCGAGCCAGCTTTGATAGCATCTATGGCGGAGGTCATGGCGATAGTTCCCGCCCTCAGAGAGCCGCTGAAATCTGCCGCCCTGATTTCGCGACCCAGGTCTACTACCGCGGAAATATAGGCCGAGCTTTGCTTCTCGTTATAGGGATGCGTTGTCGAGGCGAAGAACAGACCGTCAACTGTTTTGGGATCAACATCACGCATACAGTCAAGAACCGCCTCCACCGCCATCGTTATGCTGTCTTCATCGTAACCGGCCACTGCCTTCTCCCCCGGTACCGACATCCCCAGCATGCCTATACCGCCCCAGGCCCTGTGAAGTTCAGTCCTGCCTAGCCTGTGTAGCGGTATGTAAGCACCGTATGAGGTTATTCCTACCATTGTCTACCTCCTTCTAAAGCTCTCTTCGCCTGATGGTCAGCTCAGATATTAGCGGCTGTCACGTCCCAAGGCCTTATATCACCGCCATGAACCTTTGTCAATATCTTATCACGCTCACCGCGGGTCTGGTCAACTCAACCTTTCGTCCCACGTCAAGCCTCCCAGGAACCGGGCGGTCGGGGTCGTCTTTTGACATGGGCATAGGCAATGTTGTTCTCAGATCCGATCCCGTACAGACCAGCGACCATCACCTTTGCGCCCCACGCCCGGGGGCGAGCAGTACAACTTGACAAACAGGCTGCCAGGGTTTATACAGGATACCACCTTCGTGAGACAATGCCGCTGTGAACTCTGTGGAGACCTCTCGAAGCCGGCAGGTTGCCAACCAGTCCAAAGGAGGGAAGAATGGGGCTGAAGATCTGGCTGCAGGAAAGCGTGCACGATACGGAGTTGGGGGCGGATTCGGAACTAATCTCAGATGGTGTCAGGAGACTGGCAGAGAAGGTGAAGAGACCGGATACTGAAGTGGTTCACCGTCACGTAGAAAAGGACCCCGATAACCCCGACTCCCTTAACTTTCCCTGGCCGCTGAACTGGGCGTCTCTGCAGTTACTGAGAGAGCCTGCCATCATCAGTGGCGCCCTCAGGGCCCAAGAGGAAGGATTTGATGCTGTGGTGATCGCCTGTGCCCTCGACTCAGGACTACACCAGGCTCGGGGCATGTTGAATATTCCCGTGACGAGCGTTACTGAATCGGGGCTCCTGCTGGCCCAGCTGCTGGGAAGAAAGCTTGCCCTGGTGGCACCGTCCGACACTATTATCGATGCCCTGGAGGAGAACCTTCACTTCCTCGGCTTTGAGGGCCGAGCTATCAAGCACAGGCCCGTGAGACACTTCGACATGATATTTGGTCTCGCTGACGCCTTCCGGGGTAAGCCTGAAAGGCTCATCGAAGACTTTGAGAAAGTAGCCTGGGAACTGATTCGTGATGGTGCGGATGTCATTGTGCCCGCCTGTGGCTGGTTGGGGCCTGCGCTTTCGTTGAACGGCTATGTGGAAGTACGTAATGCCAGGGTTCCTGTTGTTGACGGCACCGCCGCTGCGCTGAAGCTGGCAGAGGCCCTCGCTGACCTTCAAAAGAGCATTGGGATCAATAAGACAAACCTGCCCAGTAGTTTCTATGAGACACCGCCGGGGGAGGTCTGGGATCAGGCCCGCAAGGCTTACCAACGGTCGGCAAACTCACTGGCAAGACGTGCAATTACAGGGACGTAGCAGTCCCCGAACACCGTCGGGCCCTGAGCAAAAGGCATACGGCTGGAACAGCTTCCGATAGGCCCTTGATTCTTCTGAGCAGGTCTGCATGTCTTCTGGCAGCCGACAGGTCGCGAATTCGTCCCTAGTATTTTTCAGCACCTGGAAAGAACTGCAGGGGAATTAGCCTGGTTCAGCGTGGCTTGCGCATGACCTCACATACTAGGAAGTGATGGAGGAACAAAGTGGAGCAAAGCAAAGAGGTGGTCATAGTAACCAGCGACGCCGGGGGCACGATGACAGATATATTCGTAGTGGACAAGGAGGGGGAGTTCATTATCGGAAAAGCCTCAACAACCCCTCGCGACGAGTCGATAGGACTCTGGGACTCTCTCGGCGATGCTTTTGCCTATTGGGACATAGATTGGGAACAGAAGGCTAAGGAAATACTTCCCCACGTCGAAGCCTGCATCTACTCCGGTACCTCAATGCTAAACGTTCTGCTTACCAGAACAGGGCAAAGGGTAGGGCTCATTGTAACAGGAGGGGATGAGGATATACTTCTCCATGAACGCTCCAAGCAGATTTATTCTGGCTTCGGCTATGCTGATAGGCTGCACAAGGTAGGCCACTACCACAATGTGCCGCCTCTGGTGCCGAGGAAGCTTGTGCGCGGGGTAACCGAAAGGATTAACCTGTTCGGAGAACCAGTGATTCCCATGTATGAGCACGAAGCCAGACAGGCTGTAGAGGAGCTTCTGGCAAGGGGTGTCGACTCCATCGTTGTCTGTTTCTACTATTCGTACATAAATCCTTCCCATGAAAGCAGGGTAGCCGAGATAGCCAAGGAAGTGATGGCAGAGAGGGGGGTGGAGGTCCCGATCTATTTGTCCAGCGAGGTTGCTCCCATCATGAGGGAGGTTTCCAGGCTGAACAGCACGCTACTTCAAGCGTATGCTGCGGAGCCAGGGAGGCAACAGTTGGTCAAGATAGAGAGGAAACTCCAGGAGCATGGATACAGGTATCCGTTGCAGATAGTAATGGCTCCCGGCAGTGTGGCCAATATAAACTACCCCAGGCTCCATGAAGCCACTTTCTCTGGCCCCATAGGAGGGATTTTGGGAGCGCAATACTTGGCAAGGCTGTTAGACCTGCCAAATGTAGTATGCACTGATGTTGGGGGGACAAGTTTCGATGTGGGGCTTGTGATGGGAGGGGAGCTCATGATCTCGCGAGAGGTGGAGCTGGCACATCATATATTCAACATACCTACCGTGGTCATGGACTCCATCGGCGCCGGGACCGGAATGTATCTCACAGTCGACCCTATGAAGAGACTACATATTGGTCCTGACAGCGCTGGTGCCGATCCAGGGCCGGTCTGTTATGACATGGGGAATGAGACCCCCACTGTAATGGATTGCGCCCTCATCTGCGGCATCCTCAATCCAGACTACTACCTTGGCGGCAAAATGAAGCTGAACAAGGACAAAGCATACAAGGCGGTTAAAGAGAAATGTGCTGACCCTATGGGTGTCGATGTCTATGACTTTGCCGAAGGGGTGTACGATCTAATCTGCTCCAGCATGAAAGAACATATCAGAACGGTGCTTGCGGTAAGGGGTTTCTCCCCAGCAGACTACCATGTGCTAGCCTATGGTGGAGCAGGCCCAATGTATGTTGCTGGCTATAGCGAGGGATTGCCTTTTAAGGGGGTAATGACGGTTCCCTTTGCTGCCGCTTTCTCCTCCTTTGGCTGTGCTGCGGTTGATTATGTTCATCGCTACCAAAAATCGACTCTGGCGGCAGTCCCGTACGGCGCTGATGAGGGCTTCAAGACAGTCATAGGTATGATACTCAACTCCGGTTGGGAAGAGCTGGAGGGGAAGGCCATTGATGACCTGAAGCAGGAGGGCTTCCGTGACGAGGATATCACGCTTAAGCAGGTGGCATATTTGAGATACGGGCAACAGATGGAGGACC
>CAYVES010000006.1:0-20225 GCA_964449845.1 uncultured Dehalococcoidia bacterium | reverse complement strand
CTCGAGGTGATCTCTCCTGTTAGCAGGATCAACAGCGCAGAGGATATGGACAAGCTTATCGAAGCTTTTGAAGACCTCTACACCAAGGTTTACGCAGCCGGGGCGACATACCCGGAATGGGGTTATACAATCTACGAGCTGGGTGTTATTGCTTCCGTGCCTAAGATCAAACCTGCTCTAAGGAAATATCCCCTTGAGGGCAAAGAGCCTCCGAAGGAGGCCTATAAGGGGGAGCGGGAGGTGTACCTGAAGGGGAAGTGGGTAGCAACAACGCTCTATGAGATGGATTTGCTTGAGCCCGGCAATGAAATCGATGGCCCCGCTGTGGTGGAAGCACCGGCCACAACGCTGCTGGTCCCTCCGCGGACAAGAGTAAGGATGGATGAACACCGAGTAATTTGGCTGACAGGAGTTTGAAAATGGCTGAGGTAAGAAAAGCAGGCATAGGCGAAGGGGGCAAGACACTCAGAGAGATGCTGGAAGAGACAACAAGAGTGACTAACGAGACGGGCTGTTATGCAGGTATCACTGAGCTCAAATCGAAAGAGCTGGATCCGATAAGGTATGAACTACTCCATTCCAGAATCCTCTCCTCCTTGATAGCAGGCAGGGAGACCACAAGGATGATCGCTGCATCGCCTGTTGTACGAGAGGTCCAAGAACTCTGTATCGCGCTTTATACCCCCGAGGGGCACGCCATAGCTACCTCCACAGGCATCCAGGTACACATAGTACCTATGGGCGAAGTGATTCAATGGATGATAAGAAATGATTACGAACAAGACCCGGGTATCCACGAGGGAGACCTTTTCTGCTGCAATGACAACACGATTGCCGGGATGCACCCCGCAGATGTATATGATATTACCCCTATCTTATGTAAAGACGAGCTTGTAGGCTGGGTAGCAACAGTAATCATGGAAATAGACATAGGGTCGGTGAGTTGTGGCCCTATGCCGTCTACGTGTAATGTGGAGAGGTTCACCGATGGATTCTTCGCCTGTGCTGAGAAAACAGGGACAAACGATATGCTGAGGAGGGATTTTCTGACCAGGGCTGAACGCACATTGCGCTACCCTTCCATGTTTATACTGGACAGGAAGGGAGCACTGGCAGCAAATATCAAAGTTCGTGAAGAGGTGAAGCGGCTGATAGATGAGTTCGGCCTGGACTATTACAAGAGGGCAACCAGGGAGCTCATAGAGGATTCGAGGAGGACCCAGCTTCACCGGATGAGGCAGAGGACGGTCCCCGGTAGACTTCGAAATCCGCAGTATCTGGAAATATACCTCAAAGATAAGCCAGTGCCAGCTTACGCCAGAAAGGATGTGATCAGGCTTATTCCCACAGATATTGAGATCAAGCCAAGTGGTGAAATAGCAATAGATTTTGAAGGGGCTGGCGATTGGGGTTGGCACAGCCTGAACACCACTCCCACCGGGATGTATGGCGGCCTTTCCATCACCCTGGCTATGACCATAGCTTACGACGGTAAGGCCAACTATGGCACGCTTATGCCCTGCGAGATAAAATGTCCCTACAACAGCATAGTGAATCCATCGACCATGTATCTTCCCACCGCAAACCTGTGGGCACCTGTGCTCCTCTTCGGCGCCAACTTCCTCGATTCTCTAAGCAGGGCTTACTATGCCCGCGGGTTTAGGGAGGAGATACTTCTGGGTGTGAACAGTGTTAGTACCGTACTAAACGGTCTCCGTCGACGTGGAGACCCGCGCATACAAGCGATGGGGGAATTCACACCTGGTGGCGAGCCTCGCCAAATAGGAGGTATAGGTTCTGGGGCTCGTGGCATCGCCGATGGTATAGACCTCACAATGTACAACCCCGAAACCGACAGCGGCAATATGGAAGTGTTCGAACTTGGCCTGTCAGCGCTCTATGTTGGAGGAAGGGTTATGCCAGATTCAGGAGGATTTGGAAAGTACCGGGGCGGGTTCAATTTATGCTCCACGCAGATAATCCATGGAGTGGAGTGGGCTATCGCTGAAACAATGGCAACCCATACCGTAAATAAGATACTCCAAAATAGAGGGATATTTGGCGGATATCCAGGAAATGTTTTTTACGCTTATGTTGTCAGGAACGCGAATATCAAGGAGCTAATCGAGCAGAGATTGCCTCTGCCAAAAGCCGAAGGGGATCCAAGAAATCCTGATATCAAGAGGCTGCTAAATGGTGACATCACACTGGTGAAGGCGTGGTGGTGCAGCGATGAGATACTGAAGGATTACGACATGATTCAGAATTGTATGCATAGCAACAACGGGGGATACGGTGATCCCATAGACAGAGATACAAGCCTCATCCAATCAGACCTTGACCTCGGCTTTACCACACTGGAGGCTTGCAGGAATATATACTGCGCCGAGGCTAATTACAACGATAAGGAAGAGGAATGGACGATAGATGAGCAAGAGACAAAGCAACTGCGTGAGAAGAGAAGAAGGGAGAGGCTGGAGAGGGGAGTACCTTTCAAAGAATGGTGGCAAGAGACCAGGGAGAAGATAATGAAAAAGGGGTTAGACCCGCTCTTATTGGAGATGTACCACAGCTCCATGGAGAAGGGACCCAGGTTTGCTCAAGATTTTAGAGAGTTCTGGAGCTTGCCTCAAGATTTTACCTTCGGAGGTCAGTAAACATGTCGCCTTATAGCAAGGAAGAGATAGAAGCCCTTATTGATGGAAAACTCCCTTGGCCAAAAGTGAGGACGATCATAAGCAGCCCCAAAGACGACGACAGGTTCGATAAGTACCTGGAGATACTGCAGCAGAGGGTCCCGTGGAAAGAGAGGGTCCTGCTTCCTCTAGCCGAGCATCTGTATATTGTGGAAAAAGGGGAGGAAAGAATCGTCAAGTGCGATTGCGGGTATGAATATGGTGATTACAGGGAGAATTGGAAACTGAAAGCCCTCATCTACGTGAGGGACACCGAGGAGAAGCTGGACGAGGTCTTCTTCGGCCCCCGCAAGCCCGACCCAAAGTTGTGTGACGTCAGGGAGTACTGCTGTCCCGGCTGCGGCGCTCAGTTAGAGGTGGAAACCCTGCCAGTCGGGTATCCCGCAGTTTTCGACTTCCTGCCAGATATAGACGCCTTCTACAGCGATTGGCTGGAGAGGCCGCTTGAGACACAATACGAGTTCAAGGACCTGACCTATGAACTCACACAGAAATGGGGTGAGGAAAGTCAGGGCAGGTAACGAGGGTGTGATCAAGCGACCATCAGCAGCGGGGCGAAGTCTCGCTTGAGCGAGTAGCAGAAAGGAGGAAAAGATGCGCAGGCTTCTACGGGTCAATCTTTCCAGCAGCGCAATAGTTGAAGAGGATATCCCTCAGAAGGTGGCTGAATCCTACGTAGGGGGACGCGGCTTCTGCGCCAAATACCTCTATGATGAGGTTGCACCGGGTATCGAGCCCCTGGATTCGGAGAACAAGCTGCTGCTGGCGGCAGGGCCGCTGGCAGGAACGAGCGCGCAGGCGTTCTCCAAATGGATCGCCGTCACCAAGAGCCCACTTACGGGCACCTTTACTCGCAGCGTCGGGGGAGGCGATTTCGGAGCCTGGCTCAAGTGGGCGGGCTTCGAACTCATAATCCTTGAGGGTAGGGCGGCACAGCCTGTCTACCTGTATATCACGGACGGCAGGTACGAAATCCGCGACGCTGCTGCCATCTGGGGAAAGACCACCGGCCAGACCCAGGCATATCTGAAGAAGGAACACGGGCCAAAGGCGCGCATGGTTTGCATCGGGCCCGCAGCAGAGAAGCTGGTCCGCTATGGTCCCATCATCAGCGATCGCCGCGCCGCTGGCCGCGGTGGTACGGGAACCGTAATGGCCTCCAAGAACCTCAAGGCCATCGTAATCGAGTCAGAGCGAAAGGAAACCCTGGCGCATCCGGCGCAGTTCAGAAGGCTCGTGCAACAGCAGGTGAAGGCCATGAAAGCGGGGCTGGGCTACGATGTATTCCGGGAATATGGGACCGTGCAGGGCCTGGACTATTTCTACCCTGTTTTCGGGTCTATCCCGATGCGAAACTACCGTTTCGGGGAACTGAAAGGCTGGCCTGAGAATATCGGAATGTGGCCATACTCCAAGATCACCCAGAAGCACGTTGGTTGCTATGGTTGTGCGCTCAAGTGCGGAAAGGTCAGGAAGATACCCAGCGGCCCTTACGCAGGGATCAGCAGCGAGGGGCCCCAATTTGAAACTGCCTGGGCTTTTAGCGGACCCACCGGATGCACCAATCTTGACGCGACAATAGTTGCAGGTCACCGGTGCTGTGAGCTAGGGCTGGATACCATAAGCACCGGCAATACCATTGGCTTTGCCTATGAGCTATTCGAAAAGGGCATCCTGACCACAAAGGATACAGATGGCCTTGTTCTCAAATACGGAGACCACGAGCCCATGCTCAAACTCATTGAGAAGATTGCCCTCCGTGAGGGCATAGGCGACATCCTTGCTGAGGGGACAAAGAGAGCGGCCAGCCGCATTGGCAAGGGTGCTGAGCAATATGCCATGCATGTCAAGGGTCTGGAGATGCCGGGCTACGATCCGCGAGCCCGGAAAGCCATGGGCATGAACTTTGCCTTGAGTAACATGGGGGCAAACCACAACTACGGTTGGCCCCAGCAGGAGATCGGCGACGCGCGACCGCGACTCCTGGACCCGGCCGCTGACGAGGGCCAGGGGGACGTTTTGAAATTCAATCACGATCAAACTGCTGCCCTCGAATTGGCCATCGCCTGCATATTCCCTTCTCACCATTTGCAGTTCTTCGGTCTGGAGCTTATTGCCAAGATGCTGGAGGCAGCGTTGGGTGTGCCCAGGTTCGGAAGTGAGGATTATCTGTGGCACGTGGGAGAGAAGGTATACAATCTGGAGCGATGTTTCAACGTCCGCGAGGGCTTCAGCAGGAAGGACGACACACTTCCTAAGAGAATGTTCACCGAGCCCCTGCGAGGAGGCGTCCGCGACGGCGAGGTGATAAGAAAGCCGGATGCCATCATAGACCAGTACTATGATGTCAGGGGATGGAACCGTAACGGTATCCCTACCAGGGAAACATTGGGCAGGCTTGGTCTTGAGAAAGTGGACGGGGATATTGCCAGGTTCCGGCGACAGAGGAAGCGGAAAAGCCAGCCCTGAAGCCTGTGAGACTACCCGAGGAGGCATAAGATGAGAGAAGCGATACTGGAAGGCAAGAGAAGGTTTGTGGTGAGAGATGCCCCAGAACCCGTTTTGGGTGAAGGTGAACTCTTGATAAAGGTGCAATACTGCGGAATATGTGGCTCCGACCTGCACACCTTTATTGAGGGGGTCAACATAAGGCATGGCCACGAGTTCTCCGGAGATATAGTCGAGGTGGGAGCGGGCGTGAAAGGATGGGAAGTAGGAGATCGGGTTACAGCCGAATCCAGCAGCTCATGTGGTGAGTGCTACTGGTGTAAGCGAGGCGAAATGGGGCTGTGTGAGAACTTCCTTGTAACGTGGAACCAAATCCCGGGGGCCTTCGCCACCTATACCAAGGCCGAATACCATCGACTTCACAGACTCCCGCCCGAGATCAGCTATGAAGAGGCAGTCTTAGTTGAGCCAGCGGCTGTTGCATTGCACGCTATCAGGTCGTCTAACATGGAGGCAGGAGACGTTGTTGCAGTGCTTGGCCTGGGCCCCATCGGCCAACTCGTGGCACGCCTGGCGAAGGTATCAGGAGCCATAGCGGTATATGCCACTGAGGCAAGCCAATCCAGGCTCGAACTGGCTGGTGGTGCGGTGGACGAAGTTATAGATGTAAACGCAGTTGATCCCGTTGCCAGGATCCTTGAGCTTACAGGCGGCAGGGGGCCGGATGTGGTATTCGAGTGCGCCGGAGCTATCTCAACGACGCAACAGGCGGTAGCTTTGGTGAGAAAAGGCGGAACAGTTGTCATTGCGGGGGTGTGTCTCCATCCGGTTGAAACATTCGTCAGTAACATCATATTGAGGGAGCTTACCCTCAAAGGGTCTATGCTTTTTTGCTCGGCTGAGTTCGCCACGGCTTTGAGTCTGATAAGAGACAAGAAGATCGATGTGGCTCCTTTGATAACATCTGTAATGCCCCTGGATGACATCAACGAGGCTTTCGAAATGGCGGTGAGGGGAGAGGGGGGAAAGATACTGATAAAGCCCTGAATCCGGGGACAGGAAATGCCTCCAAATGTCGAGTACGGGAACGATGAGCAAATGCCGGCATTGTGGCAGAAAGTCACCCCTCATTTCTCAAGGCCTGGGGCTGTGCCTGGATTGTATCCGAAGGGACTTTGGCCAGGTCCTCCCCCTTATTAAGAAGGCTCACAGCGCAGCGAGAAGGCCATTCGACCTGCCTGAGAAGCCTCCCAAGGCTGAGGGAGGGCTTATATGCCAACTTTGCGCCAATGAATGCCGTATCCCCACAAATGGCAGGAGCTACTGTGGGCTGCGCACCAACACAGGGAATAGACTTGTCGGTGCCACCGCCAGCAAAGGCAATGTCAGTTGGTACTACGATGCCCTGCCCACCAACTGCGTGGCCGACTGGGTCTGCCCTGGTGGCACTGGAGCCGGTTATCCCCAGTTTGCCTACTCCCAAGGGGCTGAACATGGCTACAACAACCTGGCCGTCTTCTATCAGGCCTGCTCCTTTGATTGCCTGTTCTGCCAGAACTGGCACTATCGCTCGATGGCGACAAGGGACAGCAAGATTGATGCCCTGGAGCTGGCTCAAGCAGTCGATGACCGCACAGCCTGCATCTGCTACTTCGGTGGCGACCCATCGCCCCAACTGCCCCACGCCCTTCGCGCTTCCCGACTGGCCCTGAAAAGCAGTAAGGGCAGGATTCTGCGCATCTGCTGGGAGACCAACGGCTCGATGCACCCGGCACTGCTGAGACAGGCGGCCGAGCTTTCTTTCAACTCCGGTGGTTGTATCAAGTTTGACCTCAAGGCGTGGAGTGAGGAGCTGCACATTGCCCTCTGCGGTGTGAGTAATAAGAGGACCCTGGAGAACTTCACGCTGCTGGCTGATTATGTCAACAAAAGGCCCTCGCCACCCTTCTTGGTAGCCAGCACTTTAGTCATCCCTGGATACATAGACAAGGAGGAAATAGCCAGAATTGCCGCCTTCATTTCCTCACTCAGCCCTGACATCCCTTACGCCCTCCTTGCCTTCCACCCCCGGTTTATGATGAACGATCTGCCACCTACCTCCAGGCGACACGCGGAGGAATGTCTGGCGGAGGCGAAGGCCCAGGGGCTAAGGAATGTGAGGTTGGGCAACATCCACCTGCTCGGCGATTACTACTAAACCCTCATGGGCGGGTGCCCACCAATGAATGATGAGAATTGTGAGAGCATCTGCCTTTGGGTAGGTTGCCCGACGCCGGGCAACCTACCCAAGTAAATCGGGGGCGGCCTCAGGACGAACGGATTAAACCTTGTTTTCGAAGCAAAGTAAACGTGGTCTGGCTGAGCTTGAATATCAACCGGAGCAATTATTGGGGTCTTTCTGCAGCAGCCAACCTTAACCCCGGGCAATTCCTTCACCTTCCTCGGTCATGAGACGGAAGCACAGCCTCCCCGATTATAGGAATCACCTCCCCACAATTGGGACAGCGTTTATCTGGGCCGATGTCATATCTGGTTACGCTGAAACCGTAACGCTCAATCAACGACTGGTTGCACCTGGGGCAGTAGGTATTCTCATAAGGATGTCCAGGCACATTCCCAGCATATACGAACTTGAGTCCCTCCGCCATTCCTATATCCCTTGCTTTTACCAAAGTGTCCACCGGCGTGGGGGGGACATAAGATTCGCTCCTGAACTTATATGCCGGATAGTAGCCAGTGAGGTGCCAGGGCGTGTCATCCCCCAGTTCCCCTTTGATTCTTCGGGCGATCCGCCCCAACCCATCCCCAGCGTCATTTATGCCAGGGATAACCAGTGTCGTTAGCTCAACCCACACCCCACACTCCTTCGCTCGCATAGCATTCCTCCAGACAACATCTACATCAGCGGTGCAAAATCTTCTGACTGCTTCAGCCTCACCCTTTATGTCAATATTCATGGCGTCCAGACCGCGAGCAACCAGCATTTCCAGCGCCTGCTCGGTCATGTAGCCGTTGGTAACATAGGTATTGTAATAGCCCTCCTCCCTGGCGAGGACAAACATGTCCAGGGAATACTCAAGGAGCAAGGTTGGCTCATTGAAGGAGACGCTGGTGCCCTGGCAATGGTACTCCCTCGCGAGCTCAATGAATTTCGCCGGGGCTATGTACCGACCCTGCCCTATGTTCTGAGGTGATTTGCTTATATCACAGTTTTGGCACCAGGGGCAACTGAAGTTGCACGACCAACTGCCGATAGTCAGGGCCCTCGTTCCTGGATAGAAGTGAAAGAAGGGCTTCTTCTCAATAGGGTTGGCGCTGATGGAGGAGATATCGCCGTACTCAAGGGTGTAAAGACGTCCGCCAATATTCCTGCGGGTAGCACAGAAGCCCATCTCCCCTTCGGCGATCAGGCAGCGCCTTTCGCAGTTAAGGCACTGCACCTTGTCCCCAAGAGACTCATAAAACAGAGCCTCTCTAACACGGTCCTCAGCCATCTCGGAACACCTGGCTATCGTTTTCGGCTGACCTTCTCCTTACAGACGGAGCAGAACTTCCATCCCTTGAGATCGGTATCAGGCAGGCTGTTAGAAAAATGCATCACACAGGTGGGATCGGGGCAGTGCCCAAGCCCATAGGTGTGTCCCAGCTCGTGAACCGCCTCCTTAAGCGCCCGCTGCGAAAAGAGGTTCTCATCCCGGGGCAAGCCATAGAACTCCTGCCTCAAGCGCTGTAAGGAGATGAGCGCTCTCTTCCCGGTAATGTCTGCCTGTCCAAAGACGAAATTGAGTCCGGGGGCAAAGATATCGACGTCAACCACCCCGAGAACTCTATCGCCTGAGCGGGGTAAAGGCGACAACACGTTAAGGAGCAAAGAGGCAAGATGCTGGCTGCGCTCCCGATCCCAGCCCTCCCGGGGCAGCGCTATTTTATCGCCCACCCGCGTCCTCTGACCAAGAACTTCTTCCAGAGGCGGCCTCAGAGCCTCTAAGGACTCCTTATCCACGTTACCTATGGGAACGAGCGCTATCATCTCAGACAATCAATCTCTTCTTCTGAGGAATTCCTCGACTTCCCTAACCAGTTTCTCGTTTTCCTCTTCAGTCAGGCCCAGGTTACTTTCCAACTTCCGGATATAGCTATCGACCTCAGAGGAACGACTTCTCAGCTCGGCTATCTTTTCATCTTGCCTTGCCACATCTTCATCGAGATCTCCCAAATCGATCCCCAAACCAAATCTTCTATCGAGAAACTCAACCGTTTTCCTCCAGGCTCGGGGGTCTTCGGCTGCTACCAGATAGAAAGGTATCGGCACCCAAAGGCTGGCCGCAGCAATTTTTCTCCTTTTGGCAACCCACAGGAGAAAAGAGCTCAAGGTTGGCCTTTGACCAGGTGCGGTTTCGTAATCGAAACCCCTGGCCAGATCATACTGGCTCAAGATTTCTCTCATTTCCGGAGAATTGGCTACGGCCAGTAGCTCCCGGGGAGACGTATGAGCAGCTAGAGAAACCATGCCACCAATAGTGTATAGCTCTTTCGCATGGCAATAATCTTCAGCTACATCTAGAACTGAGTTCAGGAATCTGTGCCACTCTGACCCGGGTTGGTTACTCTTGAGAATCACCAGATGCTTCTCCCGGCACCAATAGAATTTGCTTTCCGGAAATTGGGCTACATCATCTTCCACTGAAACTCCCCCTAGCGGAAAGAAATCTGCAGGTTCAATTTCGCCGAACTCTTCGCCTCCCAGTTTCTTATTCAGGTAGTCGGCGACCTTTGTCCCCAGCTTGCCAGCATCCTCGCTCCAACCTACCACCAGGGATGAGCTTTCTATTTCCGGTTCTCCATAGATTTCAAAGGCGTGTTTTTCACTCAATTCTAATCTTCCCTAGGTTCTTTCTTAAAGAACTTGTCAATATCCTCGAGGATCCTCTTCTTGTCCTCCTCAGTTATCGGTCCCGGCTCGGTTGGCTTAGCATAGGCCACATATTTCAATTTATCGAGCTGTTCCTGTATGTCTGAAGGGAACATCTCATACAATCTCTCAACGTCCGTTTCGCTCCTCTGGACAAGCTCATCAATTCCCTCCATTTCGATTCTGAGTGCCAGAGCGGTTGTCAATACCTCCAGTACCGACTTCGAAGCTTTCGGGTAGGGCAAGGGCAGTCCCTGGAGATAGACTGGTATCTCACCCATTAAGCAGATAGCCTCCATACCCCTGCTCTTGGCAACTCCCAACAGGAGCCCGTTCAAACCAGTGATATTGCCCTGCCCTCCTCTTCCTTCAATGTCCGACATTAGCAAAGTATTCTCATAGCTTCTTACTTCATCGACTAGACCTTCGATATTAGGTACTGCCCAAACTCTCGGTATCACAGTATGATGGATAGGGGCAACAGCCGCTCCTGAAGTATAAACTCTGCGACACCCAAACTTTGAAGCGACATCCAGAACAAGACTGGCCATTTGGTAGGCCTTTTTCCCTTCGGCATAGGCCCTTCCTCCTTGAGCAGGTTGTTCCTCTCCGATGAAAAAAATCAAATCCTTTTTCTCAGTTCTCTTAAAATAGAACTTGTTAATGGGAAACTCTAAATCCACGAGTTCGCCCTCTCTAATTAGAACCTTCTTGGGGTAGAAAAAATCCCAAGGCTCTATCTCCCCGAATTCCTCTGCCCGCAGCGTTCCTCTTAAGGCATCAACCGCTATTATCCCGATATTGCCAATTCCTGGCCAACCAGCTATCAAGACCGGGTTTTCAACCTCAGGTATCTTATGAAGTCTGATTCCCATCGCTCCTCTTTTCTCTAGGGGGGCGCATTTATCAGGCTCACCTATCTCTCAAGGTTATGCCCTTAGCCTACCTCATCTCCCTTTTGGCACGGCAGTTGACCCCGATATGCTTGCACTAGTCCACCTCCATTTTACGACCGCTGCTCTCTGGTGGCAACATACTGGCACCGGGGAATGGCCCGGCGCTTGAATCCCAGCAGAGGCCACCCAAGGCAGCCTTACTACTGGGGAGGTGTCATATATCAAACTTCACCGCTAACCTTGACATACTCCCTCGATTGGTTGCGCTGGAAAGCGTGGAACAGGCTCACGGTGAAGCATCTCATGAGGACGGCGACAATGTAAGATTAGTGAGGTTTAGTGAAGAGAAAGGCTTGACAGGACGACCTATAAACGCTATAATAGCTCCAATGATTTAGTGGATTAGTATATTGCCACTAATTTTAGGATATTATTGTAGAGGGGAAAGACATGTCGTCAAGGGAAAACAAGTCTATCCTTGAACCGCCGGCTAGGCTTGCCTCAAAGAAGATAACATCGCTTGATAAGCTTGTCTCAAAGAAGATAATCTCGCTTGAGGTGAAGCTAGTCGAACGATGCGTACCGGACAGGCTGCTACTCTTCTACTTGAATACGTTAGATAAGCGTGTGCCACCCAAAGCCATCGCTAAGGTCATTGATGGGCTGGACAAACTTCCTCAGAAGGTGCGCTCTTCTCTTATTGCCGCGGCAGATGAGTATGTCCCAGATACAGTAGCGAGTTCGAGAAAGGTCTGTGCTGTCATTTCCGGAATTTACAAGTATGTTCCGGACAGGGTAATTCCCCCCGAGTCCGCTGATGACTGGGCAAATGTCAAGATGAAGTTCCATATCCCAACTTTGCTATCAAGAGATGATCTGACGTCCCCAGAGGTAGCTGGCAATGAATCATGAGCATCCTGAGCATGGCAGGTGTCCGCATTGCAACTCATTGAGGTTGCACAAGTCAGGGATTGTGTATGTGAAAGAAGGACCTCGGCAGCGGTATTACTGTCGAGCCTGCCACAGGACGACAATAAAGCCTAAGTTACAACTAAATCTGCCACTTGAGGGAGAGGGCCCAACCTGATTAAGAAGCCTCGATGAGATATTTCTTACCCCTTGAGATCATCCTCGTCTACTGCGTGAAACCATTGTCTTGGTTACCGACCTAGCTGCCATTGCGCACTCCCACCCCCCTTCTAACTCTCTGCGCTCCAGACTCTCCCCAACCTCAATTGGTGTAAAGAACCTGGACCCGCCTGCGAGGTTGACGTACGCTGGCAAGTAGGTATACTGAGCATGGTTCGAGTTACGATCTAACAGCCATGCCGGGAGTATTCCTGAGCGAAGCGAGGTCACACCAGAATTGAATGACGAATACTACATAAGAAAAGCCTTGAATCTCGCCCGAAGGGGGCTGGGAAAGACGAGTCCCAACCCTATGGTAGGGGCGTTGATTGTAAGAGACGGCGAGGTAATTGGCCAGGGCTATCATCGTCGCTACGGGGGCGACCACGCTGAGATCAACGCCATCCAAGATGCCAGGGGAAATATCAGCGGCGCAACCGTCTATGTCACCCTGGAGCCCTGCTGCCACCATAGGAAGAAAACCCCTCCCTGCCTGGATACCCTGCTCAAATACAATCCGGAAAGAGTTGTCATCGGAACTGTAGATCCAAACCCGCAGGTCAATGGCAGAAGCATCGAGGTTCTAAGAGAGCGTGGGATTGAAACAAAGGTCGGGGTTCTAAGCGAGGAGTGTTACCGGCTCAACGAGGTCTATTTCAAGTACATTCGAACGGGAATTCCCTTTGTCACCTTGAAGTTCGCGCAGACCTTGGACGGGAGAATCGCCAGCACGACAGGTGATTCACGTTGGATAAGCTCCGAGCCGTCTCTGAAGTTGGCCCACAGACTTCGCAGCCTTCATGACGCGGTTCTGGTAGGTGTAGGGACCGTTTTGAGCGATGACCCTCAGTTAACGGTACGTCAGGTAGAAGGGAGAAATCCCCTTCGCATCGTCACCGACAGCAGACTGAGAATCCCTCTTAGCTCCAAGATTCTTAGAGATCAGCAAATTGCCCCCACGATTATTGCTACCACCTCGCAGGCTGATAGGGGGAAATTGTCCTCCCTAACGCAGATGGGCATAGAGATTCTGATGGTCGAGGAGGACAAAGAAGGCAAGGTCGATCCAGAAGAGTTGCTCAAAAAGCTGGGACAGAGAGACTTCTCATCCATCTTGGTGGAAGGAGGAGCGACACTCATCACCTCGTTCATCCGGCAGAAACTTGCGGATAGGTTCGTAGTGATCCTGGGGCCCAAGATCATGGGCAAAGGCATTGATGCAGTGGGGGACCTAGGAATATCGGCCGTCGAGGGAGCCCTGAAATTGTCCTTTGTCAGGACATACAGAAGTGGAGAAGACCTGATCATTGAGGCAAGGCCAGAAGTTGATAGAGGCTGAACAGAATTACCAATCATCCTCATCGGAAGTATCAACCTCTTAGTGAAGTCAGAGAAACGAAGCCCGTCTTCAATTCAGAAACCACTGCTCCCCACGCCTCCCTGAGCAAGATTTATGCCCGCAAAGGGGTTGACAGGATTCTTTGGCCGTGGTATGCTAGGCAAACGGTTGCCTATTACCCTTCTGCTCCACAAGAAGCATAGTCATGAGCTTTGAAACACCGGTTGTCGAGCGAAAGCTGCTCTCAATCCTAAGAATCCTGAGCGATTGCCAGGAACCCTTGGGGGCCAGACTTATTGCCCACCGGCTGAAGGAGTACGGGGTTGAACTGGGCGAAAGGGCAGTAAGATACCATCTAAAGCTGATGGACGAGCGCGGCCTAACTCGCCTCGTTGGCCGAGATGGTCGGCTGCTCACTGAGCAGGGGGAGGAGGAACTTAAGAGTGCTCTGGTTAAAGACAAGGTAGGTTTAGCCATCTCTAAGATAGAGCTGCTCGCATTTTGCACCGACTTCGATTATGAGAAGCGCTGCGGTCGCATCCCAGTCAACGTCTCATTCTTCCCCAAGCAGAAGTTCAACAAGGCGCTCCAGGTAATGAAGCCCGCTTTCAAAGAGGGTCTTTGCGCAAGCAAGCTGGTAGCTGTAGCCTCCGAGGGTGAAGGGTTGGGAGAGTTCATCGTGCCTGATGGCAACATAGGATTGGCCACTGTTTGCAGCATTGTAATCAACGGAGCCTTGCTCAAGGCTGGCGTTCCTATGGACTCCAGGTTCGGCGGCATACTCCAGATACGAAATCACAGACCCTTCCGCTTCGTGGAACTCATTCACTATGGAGGCTCGTCCCTGGACCCTTCTGAGGTATTCATCAGGGCCAAGATGACCTCTGTGAAGGAGGCAGCCAAAAGAGGCAACGGCAAGATACTGGCCAATTTCCGTGAAATACCAGCCCTCTGCCGCAACATAGCAGAGGAGGTGGTAGCCAAACTGAGAGAGGCGGGATTGGGAGGCCTGTTGGTAATGGGAAATACCAGCGAGCCTGTGTGTGAAATCCCTGTAGAACTCAATAGAATCGGCATGATCCTCCTGGGTGGGTTGAATCCCGTAGCCGCTGCCGAGGAAGCTGGCATCGAGGCTGAAAACCATGCCATGAGCACCGTGATGGAGTATCAGGATTTGAACAAATTCGAGGAGTTATGAATGGAAAAGGTGAAAATCATACCCTGTCTGGACGTGAAGGATGGCAGAGTGGTCAAGGGAGTGAACTTCGTCGATCTGAGGGACGCCCGCGACCCCGTGGAGGCAGCAGAGGCCTATTGCCGGGAGGGAGCAGATGAGCTTGTCTTCCTCGACATCTTCGCCACAGTAGAGAATAGAAAGACGAGATTGGAGTGGGTCAAGAAGGTGTGCGATGTGGTTACCATCCCCTTTGCCGTAGGTGGCGGCATTGGAAGCATCGACGACATGAAAGAACTGTTCGACCTCGGTGTGGACAAGGTCTCAATCAATACCTCTGCCGTCAAGAACCCCGAACTCATAAGGGAAGCTGCCAGTGAATTTGGGAAAGAGAAGCTTGTTGTTGCCATTGACGGGAGGAAGAATCCTCCTGGGAGTAGTCTTCCTCGGCTGGAGGTAGTGATAAGAAGCGGCACCGAGGGAACAGGGCTCGACATTGTGGAATGGGCGAAGAAAGTGGAGGAACTCGGTGCTGGGGAGATTCTGCTCACCAGCAAGGATGCCGACGGCACCAAAGAGGGCTATGACCTGGAGATGACGAAAGCCGTTGCCGAAGCAGTAGCTATACCGGTCACCGCTTCAGGGGGCGCCGGCACGCTTGAGCACCTCTACGAAGCAGTAGCCATAGCGAAGGCGGCGGCAGTTCTGGCCGCTTCCGTTTTCCATTTCGGAGAAATATCGATACCACAAGCGAAGAAGTATCTCAAGGAAAAAGGGATTCCGGTAGAAATCTAGCCCGTAGGGGTGAACCTACGTGTTCACCCTAGCCCGTAGGGGTGAATCTATGTGTTCACCCTTGATCCTTATGGCTGGGTAGGTTGCCCGACGTCGGGCAACCTACCCAGCCATAAGACGATGATATGTCCAGTAAAGAATCAACTAAAGCCGTGATTACCGTCATCGGAGCCGGAGTAATAGGATTGGCTGTGGCTGCTCAAGTAGCAGGAAAGGGCAGGGAAGTTTACATACTGGAGAAGAACGAGACATTTGGCAAAGAAACGAGCAGCAGGAACAGCGAGATCATCCATGCGGGCATCTACTATCCTGAGGGGTCGTTGAAGGCGGAGACTTGCGTTGCCGGCAATGCCCAGCTATATGAGCTCTGTCAGCAACACGGGATAGGCTATAGAAAGGCAGGAAAACTCATAGTAGCAACTAAGGACGAAGAGATCGGGAAACTTGAGGCATTGCTGGAACGAGGAAAAAGGAATGGGGCAAGGGGGCTGACAATGCTCTCCAAGAAAGGCGTTAGGGAGCTGGAACCGAATGTGGAAGCAGTTGCTGCCATTTTCTCAGCTTCGAGCGGGATCATAGACTCACACGCTTTGATGAGATACTTTCTCAATAGGGCGAAAGAGAAAGGGGCTGAAATAGCCTACAAGTCAAAGGTCGTTGCAATAGAAAGGCTATCCGACGGATACGAAGTGACAGTGGAAAATGACTCTAGGTCTTTTCCCTTCAAAACAGAAGTCCTGATAAACTGCGCAGGCTTACATTCCGACAAAATAGCTCGACTTGCGGGGATCGATATAGACGAGGCAGGCTATAGACTATTGTACTGCAAAGGGGAGTATTTCAGCGTAGGCAATATCAAAAGCAGGTTAATCAAAAGGCTGATATACCCGGTGCCAGAGCCTAGCACAGGAGGAACGGGAATCCACACTGTTATGGATGTTGAAGGAAGAATGCGGTTAGGTCCCAACGCACGATACGTAGATGAGATAGACTACAAGGTTGATGAGTCGCAAAAAGGGTCTTTCTATTACTCGGTGAAAGCATTTCTCCCTTTCATTGAGTACGACGACCTGGAGCCGGAAATGGCGGGTATTCGTCCCAAACTTCAAGGTCCAGGCGAAGATATCAGAGATTTTGTTATCAGACACGAACGTGATAGAGGCCTGCCTGGATTCATAAACCTGATTGGCATCGAGTCGCCAGGGTTAACAAGCGCCCCGGCGATAGCAAAATATGTTGAAAGCATAGTAAACGAGATATTGTGAACAAGAATACGAAGGAGGAACGGATACCTTTGAGCAAACCGAGTCGAATCAGGCACCACAATATCCCAGAACAAAGGCCTTTGGCAAGAAAAAGTGGTTACCCTACCCACAGATACTATCTGGCAAAGAGTAACCGAGACCAAATCAACAAAAGGAGTCCTACATTATGAATCTACAACGGCCAAATGCAAACGAGGCAACCAGAACCACTAACCGTTCCAGGAGTGTAGTGCCCATGAGTGGTCTCTGCACGCGCTGCCTTGACGGCTGCACAGGGAACTGCGAGGTGTTCAAGGCAACCTTCCGCGGCCGAGAACTCATCTATCCTGGACCCTTCGGTGAAATCACCGCCGGGGGTGACAAAGACTATCCCATTGACTACTCGCACCTCAATATCCAAGGATATGCTCTAGGAGCCAGGGGGCTACCACCCGGTATTGTCGGTGATCCAGACACTGCTACCTTCCCTGCGGTCAATACTGGGACTGAATACGGATGGGACATCAAAGTCAAGATGAAGGTTCCTATCTTTACCGGCGCCTTGGGTTCGACGGAGATAGCACGCAAGAATTGGGAACATTTTGCGGTTGGCGCTGCCATCAGCGGAGTTACACTGGTCTGTGGCGAGAACGTTTGTGGTATCGACCCACAGCTTGAGCTTGATTCAAGCGGCAAAGTAGTCTCGGCACCAGACATGGATCGCCGAATCGAGATCTATCGACGCTACCACCAGGGCTATGGCGAAATCTTGGTGCAGATGAACGTCGAGGATACGAGGCTTGGCGTCGCTGAATACGTAAATAGGAAGCACGGACTCGAAACTATTGAATTGAAATGGGGGCAGGGCGCGAAGTGTATCGGCGGAGAGATAAAGGTCAATAGTGTAGAACGTGCACTGGAACTCCAGAAACGTGGATACATTATTACCCCGGACCCTTCAAGTGCCGTTAACCTAGCAGCATTCAAGGACGGAGCTATCAAGGAATTTGAACGTCACAGTAGGCTCGGTTTTATCGACGAACAAGGTTTCTACGCTGAAGTCCAGCGCTTAAGGGATATAGGGTTCAAACGCATTACCTTGAAAACTGGCGCCTACGGGCTGCGTGAGCTGGCTATGGCCATCAAGTGGGGCTCCAAAGCCAGAATCGACCTTCTTACTATAGACGGCGCCCCTGGTGGAACAGGTATGAGCCCCTGGCGGATGATGGAAGAATGGGGTATGCCAAGTCTCTACCTGCATGCTGCGGCTTATGAGTTTTGCAGCAAGCTGGCCGATAAAGGAGAGCGGGTGCCAGATATTGCCTTCGCGGGGGGGTTCAGCAGCGAGGATGGTGTATTCAAAGCGCTCGCCCTTGGCGCACCATTTGCCAAAGCAGTTTGCATGGGGCGTGCTTTGATGATCCCAGGTATTGTTGGCAAGAATATTGCCCAGTGGCTCAAGGATGGTAAGTTGCCAAATACAGTCGGCCAATTTGGCTCAACCCCGGAAGAGATCTTTGTCAACTACGAAGACGTCATGAATATGGTTGGCAAGAATGAAATGAAGAACATTCCCCTGGGAGCCATAGGAATCTATAGCTACGCTGAGAAGATCAAGGTGGGATTGCAGCAGTTGATGGCAGGTGCAAGATGCTTCAGTGTGCCCGCAATTACCCGGCGCGAGCTAATGTCTTTGACCGAAGAGTGTGCCAAAGTAACGGGAATACCCTACCTAATGGAGGCCTATAGAGAAGAGGCGATGAAGATTCTTGCTGCTTAGACCCGCAGCTTGACCCAGTGAACGGGCTCCGACATATCGGAGCCCGTTCACTGGGTCAAGCTGCACTGAGGAGCAGTCACCTTATTCGATGGCTACTACTCAGCATTGACAGGACAAGGAGAGCTGGGTACAATCAGCGTGGCGACAAGCAAGACGCTAACTCCCCGAAAAAGTGCAGTGATTTGAGTGTTCGCCGAAGCCGAAATAGGGGCCGTTAGCTCAGAGGAAGAGCACCTGACTTTTAATCAGGGTGTCGTGAGTTCGAATCTCACACGGCTCACCAAACTACAATATATAGCGTTTGGCTAGCCCAGAAACACAACATATGGTTGGAGTCGGCCCTGAAAGGGGGTCGATTTTCTTTTGCCTAACAGACACTGTCAACCTGATTTCACGCACCGGTGTCAACCTGATTTCCATCTTTTCCCAGCAACCACGGCCACCCATGCCACCACGATTTAATATCCGGAGGATACAATGAGCAGAGACGTTCTTCAGCTCGACCACCTCATAGAGGGATTCAAGCTTTCCTGCGCTACCGAGGGCAAGGCTATAAAGACTATCGACTGGTACACATGCTACCTCCTCAAGTTCCAGCAGTTCCTCGAACCTAACGGGATGCCCACTGACGTAACTCAAATCGACAGGGGCCACATCAGGGCTTTCATCCGGTATCTACAGACCGAAGCCAGGTGTCCTCGATCCGATAAACCCCTCTCCCAAGCTACAGTTCAGGGATATGTCCGAACACTGAAAGCCTTCTTCTCCTGGCTTATGCGGGAGGAGTACCTCGCAAACAACCCGATGGCTGGCATCCCGGTGCCCAAGGCTTCCACCAAGATCATCAACACTTTCACCGATGACCAGATAGCCCAACTGGCGCAGGGCTGGCACAGTTCAAACGGTAATAACAGCCGTAACCTTGCAATTCTGCTGCTTATGCTGGACTCAGGTCTCAGGGTATCAGAGGTAACCGGCATCAGCCTTGACGATGTCGACCTCGAGGCAGGCCAGATAAGAATAACAAGGGCTAAGGGGGGCAATGAAAGAATAGTCCCTATCGGCAGCGTGGTTCGCAGAGCTCTGTGGAAGTACATCAACCACCACAGGTCCCGCCCGTTGACCGACAATGTGACCGGGCTATTCCTAAACGAACGGGGACTTCCGCTGACCAGGAATGGTGTCCAGCAGATGCTGCGGCGACAGGCCAGCAGAGAAGGCATCACTGGGGTGAGGGTCTCACCCCATAGCTGCCGCCATACCTTCGCCAAGAACTACCTTCTCAACGGCGGCGACATCTTCAGCCTGCAGCGGATACTAGGGCACTCCAGCCTGGCGTCTGTTCGTATCTACCTCAACCTCTTCGCGACCGACATCAAGAAGCAGCACCAGCGCTACTCTCCCATCGACGTGCTTGCGGGTACCACGAGGCTCTCGTCAGCATTGCGCTAAAAGCGGATTGAAGGGCCCGCTTATGCCGGAGGGACACTTCACAGAGCCGATAACCCCAGCACATGCGGCAAGCAGGTGCAAATCATCGAGACGGCGGGACAATCACATTGAGTCTGAACGTGAGGTATTGACAACCTATATCCATTCGCGGTAAGCTAACATTGGATCAACTTAAAACGCTTGCCTACACCGCCAGAGCAGAGCGCAGAGGAGCGATGGGGCAGCACGGAGGTGTGCTGTGCGTCGCTCTTCTCTTATTCCCAACACCAGCAGGTGTTGGGAATAAGCGAAATGGGACACTTTTTGAACCGAACACTTTGGCATAATCAGGCGGCATTAACAAGCTCCCTGAGGCCCTGGT
>CAYVES010000005.1:26398-47564 GCA_964449845.1 uncultured Dehalococcoidia bacterium | reverse complement strand
AGAGAATAGACTCCCTGGAGGTCAAGGTACCCCCGGGTAAAGGCCAAGATAACCGCCTGCGCCCTGTTGCGCGCTTTCAGCTTCCTGCATGCGTCGTGCAAGTAGCTCTTCACCGTGCTGGTGGATATACACAGTGCCTTGGCAATCTCTCTATTGACCAGCCCCCGAGCAACCAGGGCGAGCACCTGTCGCTCACTCTCTGTTAGCACGGCGTCCTGCTGGTCCGAAATGATGTCTCGCATAACCAAACTGGCAGAACAAGGTGGATATAACTTTAGTACGCGCACTAGTTCTTTGTCAAGCTGACGTTTGTGCCAGTAGTGTAACGTTTCGGGGTGTAAGAAGTAGAGGGTGTATCCTTCTGGGGGTGCTATGTGCCTATGGCATCAGACCTCAAGGGAACAGGGGGATGATCTTCTTTCGCCAGGCTTCTGCCGAGAGCGAGGCTGGCCAATGGCTGACGAGGGGCCGCCGCAGAAGCGCCAGACAGGCCTCTCTTCCTAGGTCAGAGTTCGATCTCCTTCAACTCAGGGGATATGATAAGCTCAGGCTCGGTCAGGGCTTGAACCTCTTCCGCCGTCCAGCCAGGGGCCACCTCCTTCAGTAAAAGGCCCTTTGGCGTAACCTCGATCACAGCCAGGTCGGTTATGACCAGGTCTACACACTCTTTGGCCGTCAGGGGATAGGTGCACCTCTTCACTATTCTGTAGTTCCCTTCCTTGGTCGTATGGTCCATGGTGATGATCACCATCCTCGACCCCACAGCAAGATCCATTGCACCGCCTATGGTGCCGCCGAGGGCATCGCCACCGGTGTTCCAGTTGGCCAGGTCTCCTTTCTGCGAAACCTGAAATCCTCCCATAATGCTTACGAGAAGCCCGCTCCTTATCATGGCAAATGAGGTGACGACATCGAAAATCGCCATGCCAGGCGCAGGAGTGCAGAACCTTCCGCTGGCATCTATGTAGTGCCAATCCGCTTTTTCGATCTCGTCCGCCATTACCAGCCGTCCGTAGCCCAAGAACCCTGCCTCTGTCTGAAACCTTACCCCCTCGGGCACATAGAGCGCGCAAAGGGTTGGAATCCCGAATCCAAGGTTGACACAGTCGCCGTCCTTCAGCTCCTTCGCTGCCCTCATTGCTACGGTATCCCTATCAAGTCTCTGCTTCATATCTCTTGCCTCCGTAGGTTCGAGTCTCTACTCAGTTTTGCCGAACAACAGGTCACGCACGCTTTCCAGTTGAACAAGCTGCTCTATTACAGCTCGTCCCTTCTCCGCGGTGCCCAGCCCTGTCGGGGGGACCTCCACAATGCGGTCCACGAAGATCCCCGGAGTCACCACATGCTCTGGGTCAATCCCACCAACTTCCACTATCTTCTCCACCTCGGCGATGGTGACTTTGGCCGCCATCGCCATCACAGGCTGGTCTGATCTGTAATTGCCCCGGTAGACCAGATTGCCCAGCCTGTCCGCCTTGTGACCTACGATAAAGGCGTAGTCAGGCTTAATCGGTTCCTGGAAGAGGTACTCCTTACCGCCGATAACCCTTTTCTCCTTCCCCTCCTCCAGAATGGTCCCCACGCCCACGGAGTCATAGATTCCACCAAGACCGGCAGCACCGGCATACAGTCTTGAGGCCAAGGTGCCGTGCCCCATAATCTCGACCTCCAGCCCCTTTTCCACGTATTCTTTCACAAAGGCACCGGCACCCAGACGCATGATACCCACGATAGCAGCTATCAGCTTCTTCATTTGTGGAAGCAGGATCGCCGGCGCGACCGCAAGCTCCTCAGGCCAAACCATCGGTATGAACGTGTGGGTGATAACAGTCAGGTCCTTCGTGCCCTTCCTCTTAAGAGCAGCGATCAGGTTTTGAGGAGTGGCAGGGATGCCCCAGGATTCTACGGCGATAGAGGCGCCATCGGGGATATCCGCCACCGCCTCATCGAAACTGTCAAATATCTTATTAAGCATCTAATCACCCCATTGCTTTTTCTATGGTTCTTGAACAGGACGCCATATGGCATCACAGTCAGATGAAAGGCTAGGACTTTGCGCGTACTCTATAGTGGCAAACCGACGCTCCCGTTCTCGAAGGGCTGTCGATAACCTCGGTTTTCTCAACCGCTTTGTTGGTAGCAGCCGCTATCATTTTCGCTGCCAGGCGTGCGCCGCTGTCACAACAGAAAGGTATCGCCTCAGTAATGATCCCTAGCTGCAGCAGAGGGCAGTGGCACCTCGGCTTGCCATCCGGTCCGATGGAGGCATCATAGACCAAGTCGAAAACGTCGCCATCTTGCTTGATGGTCCACGGCCCTATAGGTGGAGCCGCTTCCTTTATATATTTCAAGTAGTCGTCCCAGCTCATACCCGGCTGGATTCCCACAGCCCCTGCCATAGCCAAATCCTCGCAGGTCGTGCACATCTTCGTTAGAATGGTCTCCATGTGTTCTCGGGGAAGCCCTTTTGCCGCTTCCAGCACCGCGGTCATAAGTGCAGGCAGCCAGGTTTGGTACATCACGGCCTTTAGATCTTCAGGGATTTCTATGAATTGCTTTTGTTCCTCAGCCATCTTTTCCCCTCTTCATTCAAGAGTTAACTAGGCAGAGCCTAAAACGTGATGACGCCCCTCAAAATTTTCCCATCCAGCGTGTCCTGGATGGCTTCGTTGACCTGATCCAGCGGATAGCGAGCCGACACCAGCTTGTCCAAAGGCAATTTGCCTGCCATAAACAGATCCACGTAGCGAGGGATATCGATCTTGGGCCGTATACTGCCAAGGGTGCACCCCGTGATGGTTACTTCCCTCATGAAGCGCCAGGCCTCGATAGGGAACGTTGCCCCTATGGGGGCAAGGCCCAGGATCACCGCCATGCCGCCCGGACGAGGGTAAACGGAGTGAAATGCCTGGGTCATGACCTCCGGCCTGCCGATAGCTTCAAAGCTGTACTCCACGCCCCCTCCACACTCCGCCGCAATCTTCATCACCGGCTCGTCTTTGGAGGCGTTGACCAGATTGGTCGCCCCGAGCTCACGAGCCATCTCAAGCTTGCTATCCAGCAAGTCCACAGCGAAGATTGGGTGCGCGCCCACCAGCTTCGCCGCCATGATCGTTGCCAACCCTACTCCCCCACAGCCGAAAACGGCCACACTGCTGCCAGCCTTGACCCTGGCCTTATTGATCACCGCGCCGATTCCGGTAGATGCGCCACAGGCCAGAAGACAGACTACATCCAGAGGAGCATCATTTCGCACCTTCACTGTTGCCGATTCCTCCACCACGGCATATTCGGCAAAGGATGCTTGCGCCATAAAATGATTTAATTCATCGCCATTCTTCCTTTTCAGCCGCCTGGTACCGTCCGCCATGGTGCCCATGAGCATTGCTGTCTGCGGGTCTGTTTCGCAGCTTGTAGGTACCCCCATCATGCAAGCAGGACACTTCCCGCAGTGGGGTGCGACAGTGACCACTACCCTGTCTCCCGGCTGCACCTCTGTTACACTCTTGCCCACTTTCTCTACGATCCCACCACCCTCGTGACCCAACACTACAGGGGGTTGCGTCGCCAATTCACCCTTGATGCAATGGATATCTGTATGGCATACTCCGGTCGCCACCAGTTTGACCAGGATCTCTTTGTCCTTGGGATCATCGAGCTCAACCTCTTCTATCACAAGAGGTGTATTCACCTGCTCCAGTATCGCAGCTCTCATCCTCATTTCTTCCTCCTACTGGCGAGCAGTCACAAACGTTTTTCTTTGTAACGTCTACTCGTAATCTCCGAAGTAGCCCTTTCCCCGCGCTTCAGTGATGTACTCCGGCTCCGTCCACCACTTCTCTATCCCGAAATCCTCGGCTATTGCATTGGCGGCGATATAACCTGGGCCAAAGGTAACAAGCCCACCGGGATTCACGCAGGCCCCACAAACGTATAGGCTCTCGATAGGCGTCCTGTGGTGCGAACATTCATCATTGGGCCTGTTGTTCGCCATCTGGAATATCTCATATGCGCCTTGCTTGATCGACCCCTGAACCATGTTCAGATACTTCGTTGAAAAATCGAGGGGAGTCACCAAATAGGTCCAAAGCACTTTGTCGCTTGTCATATTCGGAGCGTATCTCTGCAAGGTGCCCAGGAACCCAGCCTCATGCTCCTCCCTGAGGCTATGGTCCCACCACCTTTCAGCCCCTCCTTTCAAATCGTAGGGAGCCATCTCATACATTGAGCCAGTATGTCTCCCCGCAGGCGCTTGGCTGGGGTCATGCATTGTGGGAAATACAGCATCGAAGCCGACGGTTGCCGACAATTCGCCCTTTTCGATTTCTTGCCAGTGATTTATCAGGTCATCCGGCGTCTCATAGCCCAGGATATACATCAGGCCGTTGCCGATGTCCTGGTCGCCAGCGAAGACAGGGAGTTCCTGCAACGCCACATGAAGCGAACACAGGCTCCACTTCTCCCAATGCCAATTCTTGACTTTGTCCGCGAAGTCTTCGGACAGGTGCTCCTCGCCCACCAGGTCCAGGAACGTCTGATGCGGGTCAATGCTGCTCACTACCGCCTTTTCCGCTTGATAAATTGTGCCGTCATTGAGCTCTACTCCCTTAGCAACCCCATCCTCCACTACGATTCTCTTGATGATCTGACTGCCCCTGAGGTGCCCCCCTCCCCCCTCCTGGATAACCCTAGCCAGCGCATTGCTTAGCCTGTGTGAGCCACCAAGGCAAAGCCTCGTATTGACCGGACGATCTAACATGAGCGGAACGAGGAAACCAAGACCCCCGTAGTCATATTCCAACCCCCAGTGACAGGCTAGGTACAGCATCATTGTCCTCACCCGTTCGTTCTCAAAGAGCTCATCGACTATCTCTTTTGGACTCTTGGGTTGATAGGTGGACAATTCTTTGCCTATGGCAGTTTTCTCCATACCAAGAACCGCCTCAAGAGTAGGCAGAGGCCTCACATAAGTACCGGGCGCAAGGAATTCGTCCATGAACAGTTTGAACTTGTGGTAGACTTCACGGTAGGACTCCGCATCCTTGTTGGAGAACCTAGCTATAGATTCACACGATCTATCCGCATCAGAGTAGAGACAGAGACACCTGCCATCGGTAAAGGGCATCGCTACCTGCAAATCCGGGTAAACATGCTTGCAGCGGTACTTCTCGAGCTCAAAGTCTTCATAGACCGGTGCGTAATCAACCATCATGTGGTATATAGCGTGGGTATTGTGATAGAAGCCCCCGAGCGTTACCTCTTCGGTGGCAAGTCCGCCGCCCACCTCGAAATACCTTTCCAGCACGAGGACCTTTTGTCCCGCTTTGCTGAGGTAAGCAGCCACGCATAGCCCATTGGGCCCGCCTCCTATAATGATGAAGTCATACCTGTCGTTCATTTGCTTTCCCTCCGAGTGCTACTTTCCCCCAGCTAACCCTGGTCTTTGGGCTCCTTGACCCCTAGTATAATCGTCCCTCCCAGGGCTTCCACAGGTCGTGTTTCTGGGCAATCCTCTTGTAGCAGTTGTAGCCGGCCCAACCCGTCAGTCCCAGGGAATAGTGACAGGAGCCCGCAGCCATCCAGAAGTCCTCGATCCCGGGAATCTGGTACTGGGCAAATTCCGGTATGGGCCTCATCGCGCCCCACTGGCTGGGGGTGCCAGCGATTAAACCCCAGTTTCCCTCCAGGAAGTTGTCGCTTCTATGCATAATGTCCCAGGGGGTATCTATGTTGGCAGCTATCACATTATCCCAGGTCATGTTCGGCGCGTACTTCTGCCACTCTCTCAGGAAATGGTCAGGCGCTTCCTTTTTGATCTGCATCCATTCTTCCTCGGTTCTCCAACTGGCAGGGAAGGCCATTTCCTCCAGGAGGGCAACATGTTTCCCTGGAGGGGCATAGCGTGGGTCCCATTTAGAGTCAGTGCCCTCCCAGAGATACAGCCTATCCGGCCACTGGCCTGGCCTGATGTGCTGATTATTGAAGCGGTACTCCCGGTCGAGGTAGTCGATATCAGCATCACCCATGAATACCCAGCGGGCATCACCGCAGTCGGGATTCCACTCTTTCGCCCTGTAGTCCGGCAGTTCATGAAAGCAAATATGTCCCCAGAAGAGGTTGCCCCTATCTGCCCTCAGCTTGGCGATCTTCCGACGCCACTCAGCCCCCTTGGGCCCCAGATCAACATTGCGCAGGTGTCTGGCGAGGGTCTGGGTGATCACTATGGAGGTAATGACCATCTTCTTAGCCTCGACCTCGGTGCCATCGGCCAGCTTGATTCCACAGGCCCGGCCATTTTCCACCAGTATCTCGTCCACGTCAGCCCCTACGAAGAACTGTCCCCCCCCCTCGCTCAGCGCCCGCTGCATGGCATGAATGACATTGTGGGTGCCACCTACATATACAGCGCCACCGTTACCGAGTATCTGCATAGGCACAGCAATCAACGCTATGGGAAGTGGAGGTACATCGTCAGGGTATACACCTTGGGAACCGAGCATCCTCAGGGCATGCGCCCTCAGCTCATTGCTCTCGAAGAAGTCGCTGACAAACTCGGTTGCGGTCATGAACTGATGTCTGCGTTGAAGCCCGGAGTTCGGGTCGCTGATTATGGCCTCAACCGGATCAAACTCGTCAGGAAGAGCGGGAGGGTTCCACAGGACCTGCATGGCCGCAAACCCCCATTCCCATACCTTACCTTCCCCGAACCAAGCCAGCACCTCGGCGTCCCTCGGCGAAAGCCTCTCCACCTCTTTGATGTTTTTCTCCACGATGTCCTGCTGCGGGGCCATCATCCCGGTTTCCTTGTCCCAGAGTAAAGACCGATAAGATACTATGCACTTTCCATCAGGAAATACCATCGAACTGTTTACCGGGGGGAAAATGTATTCCAAGCCCTTTTCGTGGAGCTTGAAGTCCACGTTCGCCGGGCTCGCATAGAACCCCGCCACGTGAGCACAGGGATTTCCGAGGAAACCGGATATCGGCCGCGACTCAGTGGCGCCGCCACCACCCAACTCGCGTCTCTGCTCAAACAGGCCTACGGTATAGCCGTTCCTGGCCATATAGTTTGCTGCTATCAGACCTTGATGCCCCCCTCCAATCACTACTACATCGAAGCTTGCATCAGCCACTTGCACCTCCTTGTCCCAATATCAAGCACAGCGAAACGACCACCAGCGCATCGGCATTTAGCGCCTAAGCCCCACCCCCCAAACACTTCCCCTATCCTGTCAGGAATCTCTTCCTCCTTCACAAGGCCTGTGGAAAGATTAACCCTCAGAAGCCTATTTCCGTCAGGGATACCTCAGGATTGAGCACGAACATATTCAAGAACGCGCTCACATAGAGGAAAGGCTATTTGAAAACATTTGTCAGACACCGGATTGCCTACAGCCCAGATTGAGTCGCCCGCAAAGTAGAGCCCCCGGATATTCGGTGACTGTATATCGACTTCTGTTGATACGACGGCGTAGGCATATCTCGTGAAGTTGAGCTGCAAGTTCATAGCCTCGTATTCGATAGCTTCGTTGAAGCCGGGGAATGCCTTTTCCACAGACTCCTTCCATCTCTTATGTCCTGCCCACACCGCCTCCATCGTTGGGGTAAGGCCGAATCGACTGGTCGGCGTGGAGCCGACAACAAGGGAGGTAACAAGTTGTTTTCCCGGCGGCTCTGCGCCATTGACAAACGATCCTTGTACTAAGTCTCCCATGTAGGTGGGGATGCCATAGTCGGTATCGAAGATGTGTATCCAGCCATATCCGTCCCTCGGGATAACCTCCTCACGAAGAAGGAAAAACCCAGACAGGTCAGGGCCGGCCAGAGCTGCGCATCGCCTGATGGACTCAGCCCAGTCCTCTGTTAGAAGCTCAGGCCTAAGGATGTTTCTTGCCACTGCTTCGAAGATCGGTATGGCACATATGACAGCAGGGGCGCTATATTCCTCCAGCATGAAGCGGTTCTGATGATCCGCAGTAACCACTCCTTTCGCTTTCCCATTCTCCACACTGATACTGCTAACCGTCCGGTTGGTGATGACCTCGCCCCCGTGATCCGTGTAGTACCTAATCATGGGAGCTATGAATGCGTTTTCCAGCGTATCGTTCTTCGGGTACCAAATAAGGGGGGCTCCGGAACTAATGAAGCTGCCGAAGGCCTGGGCAACATAGCCGAAGTTCAATTCCTTGGCAGGAGCACCTACAACGGGTTCCATCCCGTGCATGACTGCCTGGGCTATCGGGTCCTTGACGTTTCGATCTATCCAATCGGCAAAGGATACATTCACCACCTTCCGGCATTCTTCCTCGGACATATCCGCTGTGATGTTGGCGACCCTCATAAGCTCATCCTTTGCTGAGTCGGACATGGTTGTGCCTGTTGCGAAAGCGAAGAACTCGAAGAAGTTCGCGGCTCCAAGCGCCGGATCCATCGCGAAAAAGTCGATTTCGCCGGGCTTTTCCTTGGTGACTAGTCCCATGGCCCAGGGCACTGTCTTGTATTCAAAAGGGAGTCCCAACGAAGTGAATAGGTTGTAAACAGATGTCTTCTCCACAGCGCCAGCCAACGACACCAGGAAGTGTATCGCACAATCCACGCGACAGCCGTGGAAATCGACGGAGCGATATCGCCCTCCCAGAGCCGGGCCCTTCTCTATGATTGCCGAGGATATCCCTTCCTTAGCTAACAGGCACCCTATTGCAAGACCACCGGGGCCTCCCCCCAAGATGACGACATCGAATCTCTTTTCCATGGTCTATCCCTCATTTCACGCTTTATCAAGAACACCGCCATACCATCTGCAATCGGCAGTCTCCTGGACATAATAACCTCACGTGCCGACTACCGGAGCCGATGCAGCTAGGCCGCGATGGGCACTGCGTCGCGATTGACTTAACCGGTGCCAGCCACCGAGGTCTGCTCCTCCGCTGAGCGGTAGAGTAACACATTGCTGTGCCCTTCTCAAGCATTCTTCACCAACTTAAGTTCATAACTTAAGTTCAGCCTTCCTACGTAGCTCAGCCGGCTATCAAATCCTGGCATATCCCAGGTTCATTGCTTCGGCCGCTACACCGGATCGTGCTGATCAACTGGACGAAGCCCAGCGGTGAAGCTGCGTTTTGAAAGACGGGTGGGAAAGGTGAAGAGAAGTTAAGTGCAGCTTCTTGACAGAACTGATTTCATTGCATAGGATACTTACAATACTCGGCAGCGCAATTCACCCCAGAAGGTCAATTTCTGCCTTACGGGTGGGGGCCATTCCTGGCAAACACGCGAGGCCAGAAAACATGAAGACGAATATTGTGGACGAGATAGGCTCCCGTGCCAAACTTAGCAGCCTGACATATGATGATCTGGAGAAACTGAGCGCTGAGATGTAAGATTCCAGTGTATAGGACAAACCCCGGTTTCTCTAAAGGGAGGGTGCGATTAGTATACGAACTCTGACAGGCCTGTGGAAGGCAAATTCGCCCCACTGGGTCTGGATCATGGCTCCTCTGTGGTTCGCCCCTACCATTCTCGCACTAGAAGGGCGAAGCCCCGAATGGGGACAGGTGGCCCTTTTCATGGTAGCGGTGACCATTGGCATGGGCATTGCCGAGTTGTCCGGTACCTATTCGGATCGAGATGAGGACCGGATATATGGTCCAACCAATCCGCTAGTTACCGGTGAGCTCGATGTCAGGACGGCGAGGAAGGCCCTGATCGTGCAGAACATCTTAGCCGGATCACTGGGATTTGCTCTAATGCTGGTCACCCTCAACCCCTCTCTAGTAATAGCCATGATAGTGGGCTGGTTTGTAGCTCTATCATATTCATTGCCGCCTCTCCGGTTTAAGGAGACCGTTGCTGCTCCATTTTTCCATGCTCTCGGGGTAGCGCTTCTACCTATTTTTGCCTGGCTGATCGTTGAACCATCGTTGACTGCGATAAATGGCTTTATCATAGCCTTTGCGGCATTCCTCTTCCTGAGCAGTTTCGGGTTTGGTATAACCATAAAGTTTAGAAAAACACTGCTAGCCCTCAATTCCGGTCTAATTCAGCAGAGTAGCAACCTATATGACCTTGGCACTGTTGGCTTCAAGCTGAAGGTTGGAACTGCGACGGCCTTGGAGGGAATCACTACTTTGGGAGCGTTTATTCTGGTTCCTATCTTCTGGCATCTGGGGATATTTGACATGGCATTATCAGTCGCGTTGCTAAGCCTGCCGCTGCCGTTCGCGGTCTTGGCCATCGCCATGCGAATCAAAGACCCTGTCAAGAATGGCGAAACAAGCGTGTGGCTTTTGGGACTGGCCTGGGTATTTGTGATACTCTCGCTGTTGGCTGTCGCACTTGCAAGCGTTATCCACTGGGGCTTTGCAGTTCTATCCTGCATCCTTTTCCTCCTAGTGTTCTCGCTGTTTGTCAGGATCGTTCATCCCTGGGGATGTAAGTCTCCCAGCGGCCACAGAATAGCCACACCTGAGCCGTTAGCGTTCTCTGCCGCCAGCGGCAGGGATACCGGCCACAAATGAGGTCGCTCTGCGTTAGAGAATATCTCAAAATGCGTTCAGATTCGATGAAGGAGGCGCACTATGAAGACGAGACTGGCGGTCATTTTGGTACTCGGGGCGTTAGTTGCAGGCCTTCTCTTAGCGGGGTGCGCGGCTGAAGAAGAAGCCGGGGGGCTCATCAAAATCGGGGTGCTGCCGGCACTCACTGGCAGCCTCGCCACGAATGAAGAGCAGGCTGTCCACGGTATCAAGCTAGCTCTTGAAGAGGTCAACTACGAAGTGGCAGGGCGGAAGATTGAGTTGCTAGTGGAGGACGTGGGAGAGGACCCGGCGCTCTGCCTGACCAAAGTGAAAAAGCTCAAAGAACTGAACAACGTTGACCTGCTCTTAGGCCCTTGTGTCACCAGTTCAGGCCTGGCTATTCGCGACTACATCCACGAGAACGAGATTGTGACAACAGCCTGGTTTTGCTCCAGCCCGTCGTTTCTGGAGGAGTCGTATAGCAGGTACTTCTTTCGCTCGTCTCACAACTCCGGTCACCAGCCTACCGGTCACTCGGCCTACATACCCTACACTGTGAACGGGTATCGCAAAGCGGTCTGTACTGCCCTGGACTATCAAGCTGGACACGACGAGGTGGAAGGGTTCAAGGAGATTTTCGAAGGACTGGGTGGCGAGGTGATCCAGGAAATCTACATGCCTATAGGGACTGCAGACTACGGCCCCTACATGGCTATGATTAATGTCGACAATGCCGACTTTGTGTGGTCATTCCATTGGGGAGACGATGCGGTGCGTTTTGTAAAGGCACTGGATGAGTACGGGATTAAGGATCAGGTGGGGTTGTTTTTCACCGGGGGTGCCACGGTGGAGCCCCCTGACCTGTGGGCGGAGGGGGACTCAGCCCTGGGCATCGAAGATGCCAGCCATTACAGCGCGGTCTTGGATACCCCTGAAAACACAAGGTTTGTGCAGGCAATTCGGGATAAGTACCAGGAGGATGTAACCATCTACACAGAGCATGGCTATGTGGCGGCCAAAATGGCCATATTGGCTCTTGAGGAAGTCGAGGGCGATGTTGAGGACGTAGCTGGGATGATTGAGGCCCTGGAGAATCTGGAATTCGAGGCGCCGCGTGGTCCCATCAAGTTCGAGGGGCTCCACAGCCCGATCCAGAACATATATCACAGGGTGGTGGAAAAGGTAGATGGCAAGTTGCAGAACACCGTGATAGGTACTTATGCCAACGTAGGCCCCTATTGGATGCCGCCGGAGCTTCGTTAGGCTGAAGGAGGTTGATCTGCAATGCCCCAGGCAGACCAGTTGGCTCTGGTGTTCCTTGACGGCATGGCGTTCGGCATGTTGCTCTTTCTCCTGGCTGCCGGCCTGGTGCTCATGCTTGGAGTTATGAACATCATCAACCTCGCTCACGGCTCCTTCTATATGCTCGCAGGCTTCATCGGCGTGTGGGTTGCCGCGAAGACGGGGAATTTCGCTCTGGGCATTCTGGCCGGCGTAGGAGCCGTCGGCGTTCTTGGCCTGGTAATGGAGCGCTTTTTCCTACGCCGCCTTCCGGGAAAATCAGAGCAAGTACTCTTCACTCTGGGCTGCGTCTACATCATTTGGGATTTGGCCAGAGAAGTCTGGGGGTCAAATCCGCGATTCCTCTCCGCCCCATCATTTCTTGGTGGTTCGGTAGCTATCGGGGATTATCAATTTCCGGTGTACCGCTTAGCAATCATCCTTGTTGGCTTGATAATAGCTATAGGCCTGTGGTTCTTTGTAGAGAGGACGCGATTCGGCGCCATCGTTCGGGCGGGCGCCGATGACAAGGAGATGGTAGCCGGGATAGGCATAGATATCAAACGGGTTTTCACCGCGGTCTTCACGTTGGCTGCCCTGTTGGCAGGTCTGGCCGGAGTGATAGCGACCCCTGTTCTGACGGCCAATCTTCGGCTGGATTGGCAGATCCTGACTCTGGCATTGGTTGTGATGGTGGTAGGAGGATTGAGAACCATACAGGGGGCTCTGGTGGGCAGCCTCTTGATCGGGCTGGTGTACAGTGTGGGCATATTCTTCTTCCCTGAGCTGTCAATGTTCCTGATATTCGGAGTTATGGCTCTTATCCTGGCGTTTAGGCCCTATGGGATCGTTCGTTCACATGAAAAGCTTGAGCTCAAGAGTTAGGTATCTCAGATACCCTGTTTACCTGGTTGCAGCATGTGTGATCGTCCTCGTTGTCCTTCCTCAGGCGATACCCTCCTATTATGTGCTCTTGTTAACTGAGGTCCTCATCTATGGCATCTTCGCGCTCAGCGTCAATATGCTGCTGGGGTATACCGGTCTCGTCTCGCTTGGACAGGCGGCTTTCTGGGGAGCCGGTGGCTATACAGTTGCCCTTCTTATCGCACAGGGCGGTGTTGACAACTTCTGGTTGTGCATCATCGCTGCCCTTCTGGTCTCAGCAATTCTTGGCCTTGTTTTCGGCTTTCTGGCACTGCGGACAACCGGAATGTACTTCATAATGCTTACTCTGGCTCTGGCGCAAATGGTGTGGGCGATTGTCTGGCGCTGGCGCTCGTTCACCGGCGGGGATGATGGCCTGCCCGGTATCGGTCGCCCTGACCTCGGATTGCCGTGGTCTCTGTGGGATACTGTGAATTTCTACTACTTCATCTTGGTGTTCTTTGTCATCGCTGTCTTCCTCCTCTACCGCATTACCCGGTCACCCTTCGGCCGCACTTTGGTTGGCATTCGTGAGAATGAGTCCCGGCTGCGGGCTTTGGGCTACAATACCTGGCGATACAAGTATGTTTGTTTTGTGATAGCTGCGGTATTTGCTGGCCTGGCTGGAGCTTTGAAAGTCTATCAAGATGGCTTCATCAGCCCGACTTATTGCAGCATGACGACGTCGGCAATAGTAGTGCTTATGGCTATGATAGGGGGCACCAGGGTCTTCGCCGGACCTGTCTTGGGCGCTGGCGCAGTCTGGATCATAAGGAGTATAGTCAGCTCATACATCGAATACTGGACCCTTATCCTGGGCATCCTAATGGTTGTCGTCGTCATGTTTGCTCCCCAAGGGATTGCTGGCTACCCTGCGCGACTGAGAGAGAGGTATGGAACCGTTAAGGGTTGAAGGCGTTTCCAAGAACTTCGATGGTTTGTATGCAGTTCGGAATGTCTCCTTGAGCGTAAGGAGCGGCGAACGCCGGGCAATTATCGGGCCAAACGGGGCGGGGAAGACCACCCTATTCAACCTGTTTTTGGGAGAGCTAAAGCCCTCGACCGGCCGGATATTTGTGTTCGGCCAGGATGTTACTTCTATCCCAATGCATGAGCGCGTTCGCCTGGGGTTGGCTCGCACATTTCAGATAATGAACCTGATCACTAATCTGTCTGTCCTTGATAATGTGAAGCTGGCTGTTCAAGCAGCCAAGCCATTTCGGTTTGGCATGTTTCGCCCTCAGAGTGCATATACTGACCTTTTTGATGAAGCTCAGGCGCTGCTAACTCAATGGGGGCTATGGGAAAAGCGGAACGACAGGGTCCAAGACCTGTCTTGCGGGCAGCAGCGCCGAGTCGAGCTAATCATGGCTTTAGCCTCAAAGCCCAAGATACTATTGCTGGACGAACCGACAAGCGGACTCTCACAGGATGCTGCTGCTTCATTTCTCGACATGATACGCGGACTTGGCCGCGATACCACCGTGGTGATTGTTGAGCATGACATGGATGTAGTGTTCGGGCTGGCCGATTATATTACCGTACTTCACAACGGGGGGATAATAGCTGAAGGTACGAAGGAGGAGATCAGAGCCAACCCTAGGGTCAAGAAAGCCTATTTGGGCGAGGAGGACTAGCGGGGTGCTCGATTTGACTAACGTTCATACTTATTACGGGGACAGCCACATACTCCGGGGTATTTCATTGGAGATTGCAGCGGGCTCCGTGGCAGTCCTCCTGGGGCGAAATGGCGTGGGCAAAACCACCGTTATCCGTTCCATCATCGGCTTCACACCCCCACGCGCGGGTACGGTGAGGTTCAAAGGCGTAGACATAACCGGCTTTGAGCCCCATCGAATTGTTCAAATGGGCATAGGCCTCGTTCCTCAAGGACGGCGGATTTTTCCTTCGTTGAGTGTGAAAGAGAACCTCACCATAGCCGAGCGCCACCATCGCGGTCACCGCCAAGGGTGGGATTTGAATAGAGTTCTCTCTTCCTTCCCCATACTGAAGGAGCGACTCAATGCCAGGGGATCTTCGCTGAGTGGAGGGGAACTGCAAGTGCTGGCTATAGCTCGAGCCCTGATGGGCAATCCCAGCCTGGTACTGGTGGACGAGGTCTCAGAAGGGCTTGACCCCTTGACTCTGCGAGAAACAGCTCGCATTATCCAACAACTCAAAAGTGAAGAGGGTCTTTCGATGCTGTTGGTGGCACAGAATATCCGCCTGGCGCTGGAATTGGCCGACTATGTTTACGTCATGAGCAACGGCGAGGTGGCGTATGAGTCCACGCCACAGGAGTTGAGGGACAACGAGGAAGTCAAGGCAAAGTACCTCGGTGTGTAGAATTCACACCGTTCTCGGGTCGACGAAATGAAGACCACGGTAAAGAAGTACCTGAAACTGGGGAGAATCACCTCTTGGCCATCTTTTTCATTATCCTTCGTGATCATCTTCGCGGTGGGAGCATATGAAGGAACAAGCTGGACTGAAGCGCTGATTGGCTTTGTGGCCCTGTTTGTGTTTGCTGGCTTCGCCTTCGCTCTCAACTTCTACTCCGACAGGGAATCCGACATCTATCATGATGGCAAAGAGAAGGAATACGATCTTAGTAAGCAACCGCTAATCACCGGGGAGGTTACAGAACGCGAATGCATAGCGTTCTGCGTAGTGACATTCCTGGCAGCAATCGCACTCGGTTTTGTGGTGAGCAACCTGTTTGGATGGCTTATGGTTTCGGTGTGTCTCGTAGGCGGGGTACTGTACTCCCATCCCTGGATCAGGCTCAAAGCGAAGCCCGTTTTTGACGTTGTTTGCATGGCCGGCATGGCTGCGATTCTTTTCTCGGCAGGGTACGCACTTGCGCGGGGAACGATGCTGATCTGGCCGGCTTTCCTTTTCCTGTATATGTTTGCTGCCATCAGTCACATTCCCTCAGTTCTCTATGACTACAAATACGATGCTCAAGCCGGCCTTAAAACCTCCGCCGTCGTCTTCGGCCAGCGTAATCTGGCCAAAGCGATGTGGGTCTTGTGGCTGTGTATTCTACCTCTTGCATGGTTCATAATCTCAGAGCCCTATGCGTTCGGCTATAAGGTAGCTGTAGTGCTGGGGTGTGCCAGCCTGGCAATCTATACCTCGACAGTCTGGTGGTCCTTGAGAACCCCGAGCCAGACTGTGCCGCTGCTCACCGGGCACCCAAGGCGAGAGATTGCCTTCTCGTCCGTAGTCTCGCTGTCATCTCTCTGCTATGCTTGCTTCAGACTTTTCTCAGTGTCTTAGCAAAGGAGTCTCCTATCGAACGGTACCTCGCCTGGGCGTTGAAATAGAAACAACTGCTGACCTCACCCTGATTGTGTAAAGGAGCTTGACATTACTATTCGAACTCTGAAGGCCCTCTGGAAGGCAAATATCCCCCCCATGGTCTGGCTCTGCCCACCGTTATTGATTGGAGCCATTATTCGCGGACTTGATGGCGGAGCCCCCGAATGGGGCCCCATTGCCCTTTTCTTGGTGACGATAACCCTTCTCATGGCTATTCTCGAGTTTGCCAATGTTTACGCGGATCGAGATGAAGACCGGCTATATTTTCCAAATAATCCGCTAGTTACCGGTGAGCTCGACGCCGGGACGGCCAGGAAGGCTCTCATTTTGGAAAATATCGTAGCAGGGCTATTGTTAGTTGCTCTACTAGTGGTCACCCTCAACTACTCTCTGATAATAGTAATGATAGCGAGCTGGTTCATGAATCTTGCATATTCACTGCCACCTCTTAGACTCAAGGAGACGATTGCAGATCCGTTTAACCATGGTTTTCTCTACGCACTTCCGACCGTGGCTGCCTGGCTCGTTGTTGAACCGTCATTAACTGCGGGAAATGGCTTTATCATAGCCTTTGCCTCATTACTTCTCCTTTTCAGTTTCGGCTACGGAATAACAGTTAAGTTCAGAAAAACATTCCATGCTTTGAATTCTGGCCTGATTCAGGTCGAACATGGTGGTAGCGTGTACGACGTCAGAACTGTTGGGCTGGGGCTGAAGGTCAAGACCGCAATGGCTCTGGAGGCGGTTACGACTCTGGGAGCGTTTGTCTTGGTTCCCATCTTCTGGCATCTGGGGATATTCGATACGGCATTGTCAATAGGGTTGCTTGCTGCGGCTTTCCCCACGGCAGTCTTCGCCATAGCTACGCGAGTCAAAGATCCAGTCAAGAACGGTCCTAAATGCCTGGTGTTTATGATGATGGCTGCAGTTGATATTGGCTTGGTGTTGTTTGGCGTCGCAGTTACGAGTTACATCCACTGGGGTTTTGCGGTTCTAGCCTGTATCGTTTACCTGCTTGTGTTTATTCCGTTGTTTAGAACCATTGAGCCCTTCGGACGCATGTCTGTTACCACCCCCTGGCGTGAGATTTAGGCTTATCTTCCTTCGATATAGCTGTGCCGATAAAAGACGCGAAAGGGAGGAAGAAATGAATAGCTGCAACGCGAAGAACTGTCTGAGGCCAAAACACGAGTTTTCCGATTTTCTTTGGTTCTTTCTTATTGGCTGGACGCCTGTTCTTGTTGCATGTTTGGCCATAGCAAGTAGTTCACTGCTTTGGGTACTGGGGTATCTGGGCGTTATGTTCTTTTTGGGGGTCGTCGAGATAAGGTTTCTCTGCTCGCATTGTCACTACTACAGACAACAACCGGGCAAGATACTCCACTGCCAGAGTATGTGGGGCCCAACCAAATGGGCCAGACCCAGACAAGGTCCGATGAGCTCTTTCGATAAAGCGATGCTATTCTCCTTTCTGATACTCGCGTTTTCGTTTCCTATCTACTGGTTAGTTCCGCAGCCAAAGTTTTTGGTCATTTATCTTCTGTCTGCAGCTATCATGCTCGTGACTTTAGCCAGGTATGAGTGTAATCGGTGCATGTTCTTTGACTGCCCGTTCAACCGCGTTAGCAAAGACACGAAAGGTGAATTCTTGAGAGAAACTGAGCCTTGAAGGCGAGGGGAACAGGTGCACATTAAGGTTGACATTGATGAAAGTAATCTGTGAACAACGAACTGATAGGGAAATCCCCGAGTCCCTGATGATTAGTCAATCTGACGACGCCTGGCATCCTTTAAAAGACCGAGATTATGTCGAATGGTGGTACTTCGACGTCACAAACATAGATGGAAGTCTTGTTAGAGGCCAATTCTATATCATTGGAGACGTCTCCCGGCCTAACAAGGTGAAGACCGGCGTTAGAGCCAGCCTGGTCAAACCAGATCTAACGGAGGTGGTCATAGACAGGAAGTTCCCCTACACCTCCTTCAGATCCTCAACGGAGGTCTGCGATGTTGCGATTGGCGGGAATTACCTCAAGGGTGACCTCTCACACTACAGGCTTCATGTTGAGGACGGGGGCAAGGCACTCGACCTTGAATTTGACTCTGAAATAGCGGGGTTCAAAGGTCGCGCGTGCTTCGGCGATGAGAGAAGGTATATGATCTGGGTTGTTCCGCAGCCGCGCAGCCAAGTCAGGGGGACCTTCAGAACGGAAGAGGGGACTGTGGAGGTAGAGGGAGTGGGATACCGCGACCACAACTGGTCGAACATCTCCCCTACCAAGTGCGTCTCATACTGGGATTGGGGAAGAATCTATGCCAATGAGTTTACCATCATCTTTGCCAATATCGTCGCCACCAGAAGATTCGAGAATGCCGAAGTCAAACCCCTGATGGTCTACGACTCGCGAGGACTCCTTTTCCTGACAACTGAGCCCAAAAAATGGACACTGACCAAGAGCGATGTCAAGTTCGATCCACAGAGGCGGATGGAACGTCCCGAAAGGTACTCGCTGAAGGCTCAGGACAAGGACTTGTTCCTCGGCATAGACTTGGGAGTCGAGAGAGTCTTTCAAGAGATAGACCTGATCGCTGACTATAACCCGCTGGTGAGATTGCTCACCCGGACCTTTGTGGCAGACCCCTTCACGATATCACTGCTCTCTGTTGGCTCCGGCAGACTTGACTTCTCTGGACAGCAAAACGCTTTGACCTGCACCGCGATACATGAGTTCGTCAACAACCGCAGACGACGTTCTCTGGTGTGAGTCAACGGCAGCCCTCCAACTCAGCGTCAGTTTCCTGGCAGGCAGCACGATTCGCGTTGTAAACGCTATTTCGAAACCACGCCTGCTCTATCTACCGTCACTCGTAGCAAAGCGGGCAGGAATATGATCGCTCCGAAGAAGCAAAGGATTATCCCGATAATAGGTACAAGAGCCAGAGAGTTCAGTGTTGGATGAGAGGAGAAGAGAAATGACGAGAAGGCCAGGCAAGTGGTTGCTGTAGTGAGGAATATGGCCTTCCCCGTCCGCTGTACAACCTGAGGAAGGGAACCCTTACCCTCCTCTAGATATCGGTGAATGATATGGATGCCGCTATCTATCCCTATTCCAATAATCAAGGGCATCATGCTGATTGTGAACGCATTCAGGGTTGCTCCAAACCAGTCATAGGTTGCCAGAAGCCCTACTATTCCGAAGGCGACCGGCATCAGCGAAAGGAGGGCGTAGATTGGGTTACGTCTCCTGGTTCCAATATACACGATGACGAAAAGCGCTCCTGAAGTCAGCGAAGAAAGGCGAATCATGTCATCTGCTACCATGTCGAGAAGCTTCGTTATCCTCACGGCCTCAGCGGTAACTTTGGGGTGGATCTCCCGCAGCTCAGAGAGAAGTGTTTGTTGATAGGATTTCTGAAAGAGGTTATGCTCCGGGGTTATCTTCAGCAGGAACTCCCCGTCTGAAACCCATCCTTCACGGATACTCTCCGGCAGGTCATTCCAGCTCATTGGAGATACGTTTACCCAGGGCACAGCGGCAAGTTCTGGATGAATCGCGATGGCTTGCTCGATTAACTCAAGTTTCTCGTCTTGGTTTGCGGGAAGATAGTCGTTAATAGACTCTACCTTTAGAACCCCATCTGCGCGCTGAAACTCCCCGACACAACGGTCAAGTTCTGACTCCGATTCGACCAGGCAGGTAAGGTAATCAGGGTTATAACCGAAGTTCGCTTTCACCTTCTCAAGTTGCCTGTACGTTTCGGTCTCGGTGGGCATATTCTCATAAAGGTTCTCGCTCAGCCGAGCATTTGGTGCTCTGATGCCGAATAGAAGGAAGAGGCCAAGCAAGGCCACCAGAATCACCGGGGCGAACCGTTGCACTTGCGAGCCTGCCTTTCCGAGTATGTTGAATCTCGCCCGACCAGGTTTCAACTTTCCAAATCTGAACCTTATGGTGATCAGAGCAGGCAGCAGCACAAACACCGCCACCAGAGTCAGGATCAGACCTGTAGCGCCGATAACGCCGAATTGATGAAGCCCTTCAGTGTCGGCGAAGTAGTAGGAGAAGAATGCCGCTGCTGTAGTCAGACAACCAAGGATGATCGCTTTTCCTGTGTGGGTAAAAGTATGCTCGAAAGCGATTTCGACGTCCTCGTGCTTCTCCATTTCATCGGTAAACCTCGTCACCGAATGGATGCAATAATCAATGCCAATCCCCAATATCAGTGCAGCAAACACCACCGACAATATGTGGATAGAATCATATATTAGGAATACCACTCCCATCGTCCAGACTATCCCGATGAGCAGCGGGATTGCACACAGAAGTGGTATGGAAAGACTTCGGAATGAAAGAAAAAGAAGGGCAAGGATCAATATCAAGGTCATTCCTGCCGTGCGGTAGAAGTCCCGAAAAGCCATCTTGTCGCCTTCATAGTCGATTATCCTCATGCCGCCTGTGAATCCCACCGCGAGCTCTTCATACTCACTGTCCTCGCCCTTGGTCTGCTCGATAAGTTCTCCCAGATCGTCCAGAAGCGACCCCCTTTCATACACGGTCCTCATATTCACGTTAGGGGCTGTGTTTATGAGGTAGATCTTCCCGTTATCAGAGACGATATGTTTCGAGGCGTTCAACTTCTCAAGCATAGACGCCCGCAGGCCCTCGATCATCTGCGATGTAAGGGCGGTATTGGCAAGCATACCGAGGTACTCTTCTGGCAAGTAAAGAATTCCCTTTTCACCTACAAAGCTGAAGTCCTGCTCGTATCGTATATTCTTCCAGCGATCGTCCTCCCGCAATTTATCCACCAGCGACTCCACGTAGGCCTCAGCGGAGGCAGCATCCGAGTTTGAGCAGTCCACCACAACCGTCACCGGGTCCTGCTCGCCGAAACTCTCCTTAACATGTTCAGCCATGACCACATCAGGGTCGTCTGTGCTTAGGAATGCGTCCATACCGCTTTCTACGGTGAATTTTGAAGCAGGGATCAACGCCAGCACAGTGATAGCCGCCACTATCACTATCGTTATTATCGGGTGTCCGGTGGTTGCCCTTACCAGGTGATGTACCATCCTCATCTCATCACTTCCACTGGCTCACTACATTCTACCACTGGTT
>CAYVES010000005.1:16432-26298 GCA_964449845.1 uncultured Dehalococcoidia bacterium | reverse complement strand
AAAACATGAGTGAGCAAACAGGTGCGAAGTCAATTATTCCAAGCGGTAAAGAAATCGGTTTCATGGTTATTAGGGGATTTGGGCTTTTCCTCAGCGTCTCGGGCATGGTTGGCATGGCACTCATCCTCGGACCGCTGAACCATATCATGCAAGACATGGAATTCACCCTGGTTTTCGGAAGTAAGCCTCCGGCTTTCTTTTCATGTTTCGGGCTTGCTGTCGTGGGAGGGGCTTTGGACTTTTTCGCCAACCGGGGTCTAAAAGGATTGGAGAAATAGCAATAGCTTGCCTTGGCAAGCCTCCCGACGGTTAGGGCAGTCTAAGAACAGCTCCCGTGCTGGCTGACGTCACCAGGCTGGAATACCTTTTGAGGTAGCTCTTCACCTCCCTCTTTAGAGGTGGCGGTGACCAGCGGGCAAGCCTGGCGTCTATCTCCTCCTTGGGAAGCTTGACATTCAGCGTCCTCTGCGGAATATCGAACTCGATTGTATCCCCTTCCTCAACCACAGCTATCGGTCCCCCTTCCATAGCCTCTGGGGATATGTGCCCTATCGCAGCCCCGCTGCTGGCCCCGGAGAATCTACCATCAGTAACCAGGGCCACATCACCCTCCAATCCTACCCCGACTATGGAAATCGTGGCGACTACCATCTCCCTGAACCCAGGGCCGCCCTTGGGGCCCTCATACTTGATAACCACCACATCGCCTTTGTTTATCCTGCCACCCAGAATGGCTTCCACAGCCTCCTCCTCGATATCGAAAACCCGCGCTGGGCCCTTGTGCCTTAGCATCTCAGGTCTCACCGCCGCTTGCTTGACCACCGCCCCCTCCGGAGCCAGGTTCCCATAGAGGATAGCCAGTCCCCCCTCATGGTCATAAGGGTCGTCTATACTCCTGATGACCTCCCTCCTGGTGCTCTGGGCATTCTCGATGGTCTGCCCTATTGTTTCTCCGCTCACGGTGAGGGCATCGAGGTGAAGCAGGTCTTTCCTGGAGAGCTCCTTCATCACCGCCCCAAGCCCCCCAGCCTCATAAAGGTCCTTGATAAAGTACGGGCCCGAGGGGCTGAAGCTGCATAGGCGGGGCGTAGTTCGACTCATGCGGTCGAAAAGGTCGAGGTCGATACCGACCCCAGCCTCATCGGCGAGGGCCATAAGGTGCAGGATGGTGTTGGTGCTCCCCCCGATGGCCATGTCCACCCTGATCGCGTTCTCAAAGGCCTCCCTGGTGAGAATCTGCGCGGGAGTTATCTCCCTTTTCCACAGCTCCATAAGTGCCACCCCCGACCGCCTGGCCAGCCCCCGGCGGCGGCCGTAGACAGCGGGGATGCAGCTATTCCAGGGCAGGGAAAGCCCCAGGGCCTCGGCCATGCAGGCCATGCTATTGGCGGTGTAAAGCCCGGGGCATGAGCCGCATCCGGTAAACTCGAAGAAGAGGGCACCAGGCCTCTCCTCCGTCCCAAAACTCTGGGCAAGCATCGGCCCCCCATTGATTATGATCGCGGGGATATCGAGTCTCGCCGCTGCCATCATCATCCCCGGGGTGATCTTGTCACAGCCGGTGACCAGCGCCATAGCATCCATGGTATTGGCTTCGATCATCGCCTCAATGGAGTCGGCGATAAGCTCCCGGCTGCTCAGCGGGTAGCACATGCCGCCGTGCCCGATAGTCAGCCCGTCGCAGATGGCGATGGTGGAGAACTCAAAGGGCGTTCCCCCACCCGAGATAATCCCCTCCCTGGCCGAGCCCGCGATGTCGTCGAGATGGACGTGTCCTGGCACCAGCTCATTCTGCGAGTTGACCACGGCAACCATAGGCCTCTCCATCTCTTCTTTGGTTCGACCCATGGCCTCAAAGAACATCAGTCTGCCTCTTACTCCATCGCTCCTCATATCTCAAACCTCCTCTCCGTATCGAGGACGCATCCCCGGTTTTCAAGCATTATAACCCTCAAACCTGGAACTTGAAAGCCCAGCCTCTTCTGCTCAAAGAGAATTGGGATGTGCTTAGACGGTGGCGGTCTTCACAGTTGCTTGATATGGGGGCATAATCGGGCTTCGTGGGGGCTGAGGCGGTGGCACCAGAGAGGAAAGGCGAGGAAGGGAAATGAGTGCTTTGGGCGAAGAGAGAGTTGTTCGCACCGTCTGCGGCATTGAAGATGGTACGCGTTGCGGTATCCTGGCTCATGTCAGGAATGGTGTGCTGGTTAAGGTCGAGCCCGCTGATTTCCCGGATCGGAGATTCCGCCACGTGTGCGCCAAGGCCTTGTGCAGTCCAAAGCTGGTCTATCATCCCGACAGGTTGAAGTATCCCCTAAGGCGGGTCGGGGAAAGGGGTGAGGGAAGGTGGCAGCGCATATCGTGGGACGAGGCAACGGACATCATAGTGAGCAAGCTCAGGGAAATCGGCGAGAAGCACGGCTATGAATCCATAGCCTTCGTTGTCGAGAAGTTGGCCTACCTCAGGCTAGCCAGCGCCCTTGAGACCACAATGGTGAACCCCATAGGTTTCGGTGACACTGCCGGGCCTTGCGGCGACGAGATAAAGGACAGGGGTTTGAAGTTCAACTGGAAGGCTTTCTCCAGGGTTGACACTGTAAATCCAGAAGTGATGCTGAAGTTGAAAGAGGCGGGATGCACTTACCTCTGCTACGGGGTTGAAAGCGGGAATCAGCAGATCCTTGATACAGTCAAGAAGAAGACCACTTTGGAGAAAGCTAGAGAAGGTGTCAAAATGGCAAAGGATGCCGGAATCAGTGTCCAGGCCGCTTTTATCCTTGGGCTACCTGGTGAGACTAAGGAAACACTGATTCAAACTATGCAGTTTGCTCAGGAGCTTGACACCTTCTATGGGTTACACGTGTTGGCTCCTTTCCCAGGAACCGAAGTGCGCGAGAAAGCGGAAGAATACGGAATCGAGATATTAACAAATGACTGGTACAAGTATGATGCCAACAGACCGGTGACCAGAACGAAGGGCGCCAGCCCAGAGGACATAATAGCAGCTCTCCATAGATACTACATAGGACTGAGACTTACCCCAGATCGGCTTGCAGGAGTCGAATCAGGCCAGGCGGAAGCAGAGAAATCGAAGAGACGCAGCCCATTCCCGTGGGCCCTCCTGCGGGGCGATGTTATTGAAAACCTGGGCATGATGGAGCTGAAAGGGAACCCGGTAGAAGATCTGGCAAGCCGGCTGGCGGAGATTGTGCGCTATCCCTGTCATCAAGTGAGCGAGAGCATCAAAAGGTGGATGAGTGCAGGTCTTCTGAAATATGAAGTACAGAGTAAGCATCTGGTCTGGAGGTGGAGCTAGCCCCACCCAGCTCAGGTGTCCTCACGAAAAGCCCTGCGGTCGCGCCGTTGGAAGCGAGATAATCGCCGATTTCCCTGGGTTGCTGTTTAAGGGTTGCCTCTAGCGCCGGAACCTGGCAATGTCCCTGTCTACCTCCTCGAGACCTAATCTGGCCAGTGTTTCCCCAGTGGGTATGCCATTGCGGTCCCAGCCCCTGGCATCATAGTATTCATCTATGATGGTATCCGGCTTTCTTATTACCTCGCCGTCGCGCACTCCTCCCTTCAAGGGCTCGGTGAACATCCGCTTGGGCAGGGTATCGTCCTTTCTGGTAAAGCCCTCCCGGATGTTGAAGCATCGCTCAAGGTTGTATACCTTCTCTCCCACGTGCCATAGATAATCCTCACCTCCAAACTGAGGTACCCCCAGCGCTGCTACCAGCATCTTACCCAGCAGCTCCAAGCCGAAGAACTCCAGGTCGTGGGAAGGGAACGTACACGCGTTGGCTAGCTCAAGGCCAGCCACGAAATCATGATTGTATTTCACGATATCTCCTATGCCCTCGTCGGCGACAGGGTCCAGGAGCCGCGGATGCGGGTTGCCGATCGCCTGAAGGGCATAGCCATAGCAGTGGTTTGCCCCCACATTGCTCAAAGCGTAGTTCATGCCCGTCGCTTTCAGTGCTCGTGGCTCGTACCCCGGCATTTCCTGGCCCTTAACATGCATGGCGTATTGCTCAGACCCCTGGCCAATGCGTTCAGCCGCTCTCTTCACCCCCTCTGCAAGGATGTCGCCCAGTCCCTCACGTCGGCCGATCTTCTCTATGAGCTTGAGCATGGGCTCGTGGTCTCCGTAATTCAAAACCAAGCCATCCGTATCCTTGGTGGTCAGGATGCCCTTCTCGAACAGCTCGTAGGCAAAGCCAATCGCACCACCTGTGCTGATAGTGTCCAGGCCTAGCTCCCAGCACAGGTGGTCTGCTACCACCGTCGCCTCAAGGTTGGCGCATCCTGTCGGTCCACTAAATGACCACGCCGTTTCGTAATGCGGCCCCTCGGTGGTGATTCCTGCGTAGGGGCCGCTGGGTATTTTCCTGATCTTTCCACACTTAAGCATGCAGGCATAGCAACCAGTGTGTTTTTGCGTGATCGGGGCAAACTGCATGAATGAAAGCTTCTCCCAGCCCTCCAGCTCACCCATGCGAAAATTCCGTACTGGAAAAGAGCCGCAACCAAAACCGGGATAGTCTACGCCCATAACAGTCCCATAATCGCGGAATACATCGTAGCCCAGCCCCTCTTTGTAGCCCTTCACCTGCTGCCTGACGAGCCTCTTGAACTCCTCCGGATTCGCCAGAGTTTCACTTCGGTCCGCCTCAACCACCACAGCTTTAAGGTTCTTGGAAGCCATTACAGTTCCGGTACCGCCTCGTCCGGCAGCACGATGGCCACTAAAGATTCCCGCGAAACGAACCAGCTTCTCGGCGGCAGGTCCGATGCAGACCATCCGCGCCTTGGCCCCATGTTCTTTTCTGAGATATGCCTGGGCTTGGCCGGTGGTCTTTCCCCAAATAGCACCAGCGTCGCGGATTTCGTACTTGCCATCCTTGATATGGAGATAGACAGGGGTTGCTGCTTTATCCTCAATAACTATGAACTCAAAGCCAGCCCATTTCAGCCAAGCTCCGAAATCGCCGCCCCCAAAGCTGCGTGTATATGTGCCTGTAAGCGGGCTCTTGGTGGCAACCATCCACTTGGAGAGTGACTGCGCGCTCGTTCCCGCCAGGGGCCCCGTTCCAAGCAGCAGCTTGTTCGCCCGGCCTAGAGGATCTGTACCTGGTGGAATCTCATCATAAACGTATTTGCTAGCGAAGCCACGCCCTCCCACAAAAGCTTCAGCTACCTCCTTGGGGATTTCCTCTTCCTTGGTAAGACCGCTGGAGAGATTGACTCGTAGAAGCCTGCGCATGATTTCCTCCTTTTGTCTCTTCGCCTAGGGGTGCTTCGAGATTAAGAGCGAACATATTTTAGAATTCTTTCGCATAAGGGGAAGGCCACTCGATAAGCCTTATTAGAAGACATACCGATGACGCGTTATCGAGGGTAGTGCTATATCACGTGTAATCGGTCGCGTCCCCTGGGTGGTCAGGTCGGATGGTATCCAATTGTCACTGATTTGTCAAGGGATGGAATTACATCATGATTATTGTTGAGGAGTGGTATCGTTGCATTATTCATCTGGCGGTTCACCAGCAATCTCATCGGACTGCCTGAGAACTGGGGTTTCTTCCCTATCTGTCCGATCCGTGTGACGCCTCTTTGGCAATTTGAAGAATAGAAGCCAGGTCATCAGCAAAAATGCAAACATGAAGAACCCTACGTCAGCCCACAACTCCCCGAATCTGTTGAAGTGAAGCAACAAGGCGTGGCCCGGCGAAAACACAGCTCCCACCGCCAAGCCCAGAAGCAGCCCGGTATATACCCAGCCTAACGTCACCGCCAAATATTGAACCCTGCTTTTTCTGCGCATGGTTCACTTACCTTTTTGGAGCAAACGGTTTGTCTCTGCTGGGACGGAAGTGGCCCCTTTGCTCACCGTCTCAGCCCTCAGATGGAGATTAGCATGGGTATCATCAGGTATACAATGACCCTTTTTGGTATTTATAGGTGGAGGATAGTACCCCCTATAGCTGAAAGAGGAGGGGACCCAAGGGCTTGGGGCTTGGCGACCGTTTGCCTGTTATGTCCCTCTCACTGACATTCATCTGACCTGAAATGTAATGCACTTGTAAGCTCTCTGTAATCTCGCCTTTATATCCTTAATCCCTTTTTAACCGTAGGTGCGTACACTGGTACACAATCAGATACGACTCCGTGGCCGGTGGCTTCTACATCCTCTTCATCTGCGGGCTTGGCGGGTGCGCTCGAGGCGGAGTCCACCCCGAGGAAAAGGGCTGCGATCCCCCGGGGCTACTCCGGGCCAGCCTGAGCTATGACCCGAGGGCTGCTGCCCGGCCATACTGCGGCCTAGGGCTAGATTATGACCACGCCCAGAGTAGCTCAGCCACCCGCAGCGTTCTGTGTTCCGGGGTTGGAGGGCGAAGCCAAAGCTGGTTTCATCAGCTTCACTTAGATGTAGGACGACAACAAACATAATGAACCGGGAGTGATGGATTCTTTGTCGCAACAGCCAGCTCGCTTGGTACAAAGGCTATGCCTTGTGGCCATCCTGGTTCTGGCTTTCTTTATGGCGAGCATTCCTCACTGGCAATACCTGTATCCACTTCACATTGACGAGTGGTGGCACTATGGTGATGCCCAGAGTTTGATAGAGACCGGGCGTATCCCGTTTCCCGATCCTTTTGACTCCGGGACGCTCCTCTCCCCTGATAAAGAACTGGGCTTCCATCTTTTCCTGGGTGAGTTCAAACTGATAACCGGGGGCTCATGGCTCAGCCTGGTTCGCTTTCTACCTGGAATCATCTTCGCCTTGCTTGCCTTCCTAGCCTACGCCTTCGGCAAGAGGATAGGGTTCGGCCTGGGTGCTGCCTTCTTGGTTGCACTCATCCCCACGACCGTTAGATTCCTGGGGCCAGCGTTCCTAGTACCGGTAGCCCTGGGACTCACTTTCATCCCGCTTACGCTCTTCATTCTGCACCGCCTCATGTTTGACCTGAGAGGGCCGGTGGTTCTTTTCATTATATTCGTCTCACTGCTGTTCATTCATCCCCCAACCCTGGCTGTGATTTCGGTTATAGCCGTGATTCATTTCATCCTCTTTCTTCTCCCCGGCGCAGAAGGGGCCAGGAGCCGCGCCTGGCAATCAGTCATCGCTCTGGCCCTTCTGCTCTCGGTCTATGGCCTTATGTTCTTGTGGGCGCCTTCTCACCTGGACTTCATAGTGAAGGAGGCGATGGATCCTGAGGCTCACCTGGCCGTTCCCCCTATTTGGGATGCGCTGCCCAAATTCGGATATATTCCAGTGGCTCTGTTCGTTATGGGAGCAGGTATCCTGATTTACCGTGGGAAGCGTCATAATTGGGCCTTGGTGCTATCGGCAGCCGGACTCCTTGCTTTTGAGCAGCTATATCCCCGGTTCTATATCGGTCCTGACATCGTATATGAAAGGGGTTGGCTTTATACCTATGTGATGATGGCACTGCTCGGTGGGGTCGCCCTGAGAGAGCTTGGGCAGTGGATCAGAACAGCGCCAAAGCGCAGGCCCGCTACATCCGCTGCTGCCAGCTATGCCCTTACAGGTATCATCGTGGTTTCGGCCCTCACCGTGAGCATGCGCAGCCATCTCTCCGAGCCATACTACCATGTAATCGATGATGCCACCTATCAGGATTTCCTCTGGGTCAAGGAATATGTGCCCGACCAGTATGGTATTGGTGTCCTTCACACCAGTGTGGCCTGGCCTTTTGCCTCCGTATCCGGGAAGTTCGCCTACACTGCTGAGGTAGCGCCCAATTTCCATGCCAAAGGTCGTTCAGCTATGGAATTCCTCCAGGACGGTGCCAGTGATGCCTCATGGCTGAAGGAAAGAGGAATAGCCATCGTTTATACACCACAGGCGATTGGGGATAGCGAACTGATAAAGGTCCACAACAATGTGTATCTTCTCGTTGAGTAAAAGGGTGATTCTCAATCCATGACGAGGCTTCGTCTAGGCTCAGTGAAGCAGGGATTCGCCTCCCAGACTGGTTTTCTGCTGATAGCCACCACAACGGGATATGCTTTCGGTTACCTGTATCTGGTCTTAATGGGTCGGGCACTGGGCCCGGAGGTTTTTGGCATCCTCGGCTCTTTGGTCGGCATCTTCTACATCGCTTGCCTTGTCGGCCAGGCCTTGAGAGAAGCTACCGCCAGGAGTCTGGCCGAAATAAAGGCAAAGGCCGGAGAAGCAGCTGCCGTCGGCACCTTTCTAAAGCTAGGGGCAAAGCTCGGTCTGCTGTGTCCTCTGCCCGCACTGGTCTTCATCCTAGCCTCTCAACAGATTGCCTCTTTCTTCCACCTGAACTCCGTAACACCGATCCTCCTCCTCGGATTCTCCCTGTCCACGGCTTTAATACTGGAAGTAATCTCAGGATACTTGCAGGGGCTGCAGCGATTCAGGATGCTTGGCATAGTCTCATATCTAGTATCGCAGGGATTGAAGTTGTCTTTCGGCGTTGCCTTCGTCTGGGCAGGATGGGGTTTGCAAGGAGCTGTTGCGGCCCTCTTAGCCTCCACTGCGATAGCCCTAATGGCAGGGCTGGTTCTAACAAGGAAACAGCTGGCCGGAGGGATCCACCGACAGGCTCAGCATGACCCAAGACTGGGTCCAATTCTCATCCCCACTCTAATCCTCGCTATCTTCATGGCTATGCCCACCAGCGTGGATGTGATGCTGGTCACCCATTTCTTTGATGCCACAGACGCAGGGCTATACAACTCTGTGGCAACCCTGGGGAAGGTGGCCATCTTCTTGCCGATGGCGGTGTCCTTTGTGCTATTGCCCAAGGCGACTGAGAATCACACCTTGGGTCTGGGCTCAAGGAGGATTCTGCTTCAAAGCCTTCTCTATGCTTTCGTCCTCTCCGGGGGGGTGGCCCTCCTTTACTGGCTTCTACCTGATACAATCATCAGGCTCTTCTTTGGCCCAGATTATGTTGAGGCGGGGAATCTAGTCGGCTGGTATGGGATGGCTATGCTTCTGTTCTCTCTGAACTTCGTCCTGATACACTACAGCCTGGCTATTCGCAGCATAGGGCTGATGCTTCTGGCTGACTTTGTTACCATGGCTGAGGTGGCAGCTATCGCCCTGATGCACCAGTCTCTCTCACAGATTGTTCTGATATTGTTCTTTGGCAACCTGCTGATTTTCTTGTGCAGCTTCCCCATCCTCATCGCTCCCAAGAGGCTCTGATATTACAGACACAGCGTTGAGGGCCAAATCGTAGGGCAACTCGGGGTGCAGACCGTGCCGCTTCAAGCGATTCCACCTGATGACGTACTCAACGATTGAGAAAGCCCGCCTGAAGAGTCGGCCCTGTCTATAGAGGTAGACCAGGTCAAGCACCATATGGAACAGCAATCCCCATAGTATTGCCTCTATTGCCGCTACGCCAGTCAATGCCGCGACGGCGTACACAAGCAGAAGAAACTCCACCGTATGCATGACGCTAAGCCCAAGAAAAACTGTGTCGCTGGTCTTCTCGTACAGAAACTCGTGGAAGGCGAACATCCGTTTAACGCTGAAGTCAGTGAAGTTGCTGCGATAGACGTAGTCGAGATAGTGATCGAAGTCTATCAGCACTGAAGAGGCAAAAAAGGCCGCACTGTTGACACCAAGCACAGGAATAAGCGCAGCAGATGCCACCCCCCCGGCCACCACATGATACTCAACTTTCATGATCGCACGGCCGATTATAACCTGGGGCACAGGTCGAGGCAAATCATTTGTACCCCATATGTATTGACCTCCATATGATTATATCCATCTGGCCTAGATTGTAATCCACTTGTAAGCCCTTTGTAATTTTCTCTTTATTTCCTTAATCGATTGTTAATCGCATCTCCGTACACTT
>CAYVES010000005.1:0-16332 GCA_964449845.1 uncultured Dehalococcoidia bacterium | reverse complement strand
TTGTAATTTTCTCTTTATTTCCTTAATCGATTGTTAATCGCATCTCCGTACACTTATATACAGTCAGATGCGATGCTGCAGATAGGGAAATTCCAAATACTAATTCCTAAGCACTGAACAAATTCAAATGCGAGCATACAGCTAACAGAGACTAGCGTCGTGACTCCTGTCACGACGAACAATTCGTTGCCACAGGAGTGGCAACGCTACGCTGTTTGATGCGTTTCATATAGTTGCTTATGTTGCTTTACAAATCACCCGGTAAGCTACTATGACTGTTAACAGGAGCCTGGTCACCGGTGGAGCGGGATTCATTGGAAGCCACCTCGTCGACCGTTTACTGGACAAAGGTCACGAGGTGCTCATTCTGGATAACTTCTCTACGGGGCAGGCGGAAAACCTGGCTCATCTCGAGGGCATATCCCGCCTCCATCTCCACAGGATGAGTATTGCTAACCGGGAAGCTATTCAGCCTTGTTTTGACAGTGTCAACTGGGTCTTCCATCTGGCAGCGCTGGCGGATATTGTGCCCTCGATCAAACAGCCACTGAAGTATTACCGCTCTAACGTTGATGGCACAGTCAATGTGCTAGAGGCGGCGCGCCGAGCAGACGTCGAACGATTCATCTATGTTGCCTCTTCATCCTGTTATGGAATTCCCGAGGTATTGCCCACGCCAGAGACCGCCGATATTCGGCCCCAGTATCCCTACGCTCTGACCAAGTATCTGGGTGAGCTCTGCGCCTTGCACTGGGGCAAGGTTTACAAACTCCCTGTTCTGTCGCTTCGTCTTTTTAACGTCTATGGGCCCCGCTCACGAACCACAGGCGCTTATGGTGCAGTTTTTGGGGTATTCCTGGCTCAGAAAATCCACAACAAACCCTTTACCGTTGTTGGTGATGGCACTCAAACCCGGGATTTCACCTTTATCACCGATATCGTGGATGCTCTCGTTATGGCCGCTGAGTCAGACATCAAAGATGAAGTCCTGAACGTCGGCAGCAGCAACACCTACAGCATCAATCGACTTGTTGAACTTCTGGGGGGAGATGTAGTGCACATACCCAAACGGCCCGGGGAGCCTGACTGCACCTATGCTGACATATCCAAAATACGAAAACTGCTGGGATGGGAACCCAAGTTCTCTATTGAGGAAGGGGTCAAAATCATGCTCCAGCATATCGACCACTGGAGGAAGGCGCCTCTCTGGACGCCGGAGACGATCTCTGCAGCTACAAAGGAGTGGTTTGAGTACCTTTCCAGGTAGGGCCCTGGGGGCTCAAACGGCCATCCTGATGAAACCCGAATTGTTAGGCGATTGTAAGCCCTTTGTAATTTCTTTTTAACATCCTTAATCCGTTTTTTAATCCTGCGTGCGTACACTTACATAAAGCAACGTACGATTGTACGGACCGTTTTCGGCAATGAGATGGCGGGCAGCCAGTCTGCGCAAGATCGCAGTGGCAAGACCTTGAAGGATACATACTCGAGAGATCAAGTGAAGCTGAGGTACAAGCCCTGGTACAGAGCGGAACGATTTGAGCACTTTCCCAGCCAGGAAGCCACAGGCCTCAGGTGAGAGGGAGAGCCTTAAATGCCACAGGAGGAAACGAATCTCAAGATCAAGTCCCTGGACGAATTGTGTCGTATCATACCGGCTTTGAAGGAAGAGGGCAAGCTCATTGTCCAGTGTCATGGAGTCTTCGATCTGCTTCACCCTGGCCATATCAGACACCTTGAGGCAGCCAAGCGAGAAGGGGATGTGCTGCTGGTCACTGTAACCAGGGATGAATACGTTGGCAAGGGCCCAGGACGTCCCGTTTTCAATCAGCAGCTCCGTGCCGAATCTCTTGCTTCCCTGGGATGCGTTGACTATGTAGCCATAAGTGAGTGGCCCACGGCGGTTGAAGCTATCACGAAATTGAAACCAGATGTCTATGCCAAGGGTAGTGATTACGCCGATGCCAAGGAAGACCTGACGGGAAAGATCCGTGATGAGGAGGAGGCACTCAAGCCCATCGGAGGACGGATTCATTTCACCGATGAGATCACCTTCAGCTCAACAAGTCTGCTTAACAACCATTTTGAGGTTTACCCTGAGGAAGCTCAGCGTTTCCTTAGGGAATTCCGCGACAGGTATTCGGCGCGGCAGATAATCAGCCTACTTCAAGACCTCAGAAACATAAAAGTCCTTGTCATTGGGGATGCAATTGTTGACGAATACCACTACTGTCGCCCTCTGAGCAAGTCCCCCAAAGAGCTCCTTATCCCTGCACAATATCTACGCGATGAAACCTTCGCAGGCGGCATCATGGCTGTAGCCAATCACATCGCCGGGTTCTGCGATAAGGTTGATCTCGTTACCTGCTTGGGTATGCAGAATAGCTATGAGGGCTTTATTAAGGAGCACCTGAAGCCAAACGTAGGGGCAGAAGTCTTCTACCGTCCTGATGCTCCTACTACCGTCAAGCGCCGCTTTGTACATGCCGACCTTCTGGGGAAGATGTTCGAGGTTTGCTTCCTTGGTAACGGCAGCTTGCCTGAGGCGACCAGCCAAGAAGTCTGCAGCTATCTCAAGTCGCATATCGGTGACTATGATCTGGTAGTGGTGGCCGACTATGGTCATGGATTTCTGGACGGGCATATTATCGAGGTGCTGTGTGACCAGGCCAAATTCCTGGCGGTCAATGTCCAGACAAATGCAGCCAATATGGGCTTCAATCTCATTACCAAGTATCCCCGGGCTGATTATATCTGCATTGACGAAGCAGAGATCCGCCTTGCCACCCATGACAATGTCAGCCAGCTGGAGAGTCTGCTGGTCAAGATAACAGAAAAGCTCGATTGCCACCGGGCCGTGGTCACCAGAGGACACCTGGGTTCACTGGTCTACGCCGATGGTGGTAGCTTCCTAGCCGCCCCCGTCTTTTCCCGCGAGGCGGTGGACAGGATCGGCGCTGGCGATGCCTATTTCTCGATTACATCACCCTGTGTTGCTGCTCAGTTCCCTTCTGAATTGATAGGTTTTGTGGGGAACGCGGTTGGGGCCTTAGCAATTCGTATCGTCGGTAACAGGTCCTCGGTAGAGCCAGTTCCGCTCTTCAGATACGTGACCACACTCCTCAAGTAGGGGCCAGGGTGACGTTCTCAGAGCTAGGCAATACCAGGCATGAGGGGGCACTTTTTGCAGAGCGGCCTCTCTCCAAAGTTGGGAAAGGAGGACTTCGCTGAAGAACGGCTTCCTTCAGCGATTATAGACCCATGAAAGAATCACAGAACGTTCTGGTTACGGGTGGCGCTGGCTATGTTGGCAGTGTGCTGGTGCCAAAGCTTCTGGCCAAAGGATACCACGTCAGAGTGCTCGACCTGTATATCTATGGACAGGATGCCCTCGATGCTGTTAAGGAGGACCCCAACCTGGAACAGATAGAGGGCGACATCCGGGACCGAGCGCTTCTGGAAAAGGTGATTCCTGGGACCGACTGCTTGATTCACCTTGCCTGTATCTCGAATGACCCCAGTTTTGAGTTAGACCCTCGACTGGGCAAGTCCATCAACTATGATGCCTTTCTTGACCTAGTTGAGGTATCTAAGCAGAGCGGGGTGAGGAGGTTCATCTACGCTTCTACCTCCAGCGTATACGGTGTCAAAGACGAGGAAAACGTTACTGAAGATATGACGTTGGAGCCGCTGACAGATTACTCCAAGTATAAGGCCTTGTGCGAAGATGTGTTACTCAAGGCGCAATCGCCTGATTTCATCCCGGTGGTTATCCGCTCAGCAACTGTATGTGGCTATTCTCCCCGGCAACGGCTTGATCTGATAGTCAACATTCTGACCAACCACGCCGTCAATACCGGTCGCATTAAGGTGTTGGGAGGTACACAGAAGCGACCGAACATACACATTGAAGATATCACCGACCTCTACCTTCAACTTGTGGAACTACCTGAGGAAATGATTGCCGGCAAGATATTTAACGCCGGCTGTGAGAACTACGAGCTTTCGGAGCTTGCAGAAATGGTGAGGCGAATAGCGGGGAATGGCGACATCGAGATCATCACCGCGCCAACAAATGACCCCCGCTCCTATCATATTTCCTCAGCAAAGATCAGGAATGAGCTGGGCTGGGAGCCGAAACATACCATTGAAGATGCGGTTATATCCCTCTGTGACGCTTTCAAGGCGGGCAGGGTTCCCAACCCTTTAGATGATGTCCGCTACTACAACGTCAAGGCAATGCAAGCCAGTCAACTTAAGTAGAAGAGAACCTGGCCAGGACTTCCTGTGCAAAGGAGCAACAACGTGCCGTATGAGGCTTATATTACCATAATTGGAGCCGGGGTTGTCGGGCTGGCAATAGCGGCTGAGGTAGCCAGCGAGAACAGGCGAGTCTTTGTCCTGGAGAAGAACGAGAGCTTCGGGCTTGAGACTAGCAGCAGGAACAGCCAGGTTATCCACTCCGGCGTCTACTATCCCCAGGCCTCGCTGAAGGCTCTAACTTGTGTGGCGGGAAGGGCTCTCCTCTATGAGCTGTGCAGGAAGCATAACTTGGACCATAGGATACCGGGGAAGCTCATCGTCGCTGTTGAAAATAAGGAGATTGAACAGCTGGAGGTGCTACTGGACAAGGGGAAAAGAAATGGTGTGGACGATTTGAGGATACTGACGGGCCGGGAGGTCAGAGAGCTAGAGCCGAACGTTACCGCGGTGGCCGCCCTTCTCTCACCTTCCACCGGTATCATTGATGCCTATGCCCTGATGAAGCATTTCGCGGCGCGAGTCAAAGACAAAGGCGGCAAAACTGTCTATCGGTCGAAGGTGGTGGGCATAGACAGGGAAAGCAACGGATACAAAGTCTCAGTCGAAGATAACAGCGAAGGCTTTCGCTTCACTACCAAGGTACTCGTAAACTCAGCTGGTCTCAACAGCGACAAGATTGCTGAGCTGGCCGGCATAGACGTTGTTCAGGCCGGCTACAAGCTGCATTACTGCAAAGGACAGTACTTCAGGATGAACCGGGACAAGAGCAAGCCGGTTCAGAGATTGATCTACCCAGTACCAATGCTAGCAGGAGCTGGGTTGGGGATTCACACTACTCCCACGTTTGACGGGGTGATCCTTCTCGGTCCCAATAGCCACTACGTTCAAAGCATAGAGTATTCGCTAGACGAGCAACTAAGAGGGGTTTTCTACGATTCCGTGATCAAATTCCTACCTTTCATAAAGTACGACGACCTGGAGCCAGAAATGGCAGGTATTAGACCAACGCTTCAGGGGGCTAGTGATGGCTTCAGAGACTTTGAGATCAGGGATGAGTGGGACAAGGGTCTACCGGGGTTCATCGACCTAGTCGGTATAGAATCACCCGGGCTAACCAGTTCCCTGGCCATAGCCAGATATGTGGGAGGCCTGGTAGACAAGGCATTGGACAACTAGTGATGACTTCAAGGAGGTAGAGTGGGAAAGTACTCCGGATCCGCTGTTATCGAGCCGACAGTTGACGTGCCGTCAGCTACTTTGCTAGCGATGTATGAGATGATGCTGAGGATACGTAGGTTTGAAGAGAGAATAGCGGAGGTTTATCCCGAGCAAGAGATGCGCTGTCCTACTCACCTTTCCATCGGACAGGAAGCGGCTGCCGTTGGCGTTTGCACTGCGTTACGGCAAGATGACTACATATTCAGCACCCATCGATGCCACGCTCACTACCTGGCCAAAGGTGGCAATCCTCGCCGTATGATCGCTGAACTGTATGGTAAGAAGACCGGGTGTACCGCAGGCAAGGGCGGTTCAATGCATCTAACTGACGAGGCTGTGGGCATGATGGGCACATCAGCCATTGTTGGCTCCTCGATTCCTATAGCAGTTGGCGCTGCGATGGCATTTGCCATGCAAGGCAGCGACCGCCTGGCTGTCGCCTTCTTTGGCGACGCCGGAGTGGAGCAAGGGGTGTTTCACGAAAGCCTCAACTTTGCGGCACTCAAGAGGTTGTCTGTTTTGTTCGTCTGCGAGAACAACTCCTACGCCACCCAGACACCCCTGGCCAAGCGGCAGCCCGTTCACAACATCTTCAAGCGCGGCGAGATATATGGGGTGCCGGGTAACCGCGTAGATGGTAATGATGTGCTCGCGGTCTACACAGCAACACGTCGAGCAGTTGAACGATGTCGCCGCAGAGAAGGCCCCAGTCTTTTGGAGCTCTTCACCTATCGCTGGAGAGAGCATGTCGGCCCAAACTACGACTACGACATGGGATACCGCACCAAAGAAGAGCTGGAAGAGTGGATGGAGAGATGTCCCGTTGAGCATTGGAGTGAACGGCTTCTGGCAGCCGAAATCACTTCTAAGGATAACCTGGAATTGATCGCATTGAAGATAGACAAAGAGGTTGAATCAGCCTTCGCCCTTGCCAAAGCGGACCCTGTACCTGGTGAAGCTGACCTCTTTGAGAACGTCTACTGAACTCGTCCAGGGGGCTTCTGATGAGAGAACTGAGATACTGGCAGGCACTCAGTGAAGGCCTTATCCAGGCAATGGAGGCTGACGAATCGGTGTTTGTTATGGGCGTAGGGGTCGATGACCCGAAGGGCATCTTCGGAACCACCCTAGAGGCGCACCGCCGTTTTGGCAATCGCCGCGTCTTTGACATTCCTATCTCCGAGAATGCCATCACCGGAGCGGCCATCGGAGCCAGCCTCTGCGGCATGCGGCCAGTGATGGTGCATGCCCGAAATGACTTCATGCTGCTCGCTATGGACCAGATTATCAACAACGCCTCTAAGTGGAGATATGTAAGTGGAGGCGCTAGTTACGTGCCCATAACAATTCGGGCTATTGTTGGCAGAGGCTGGGGGCAGGGCGCCCAGCACTCCCAGAGCCTCCAAGCGGTTTTCGCTCATTTCCCTGGACTCAAGGTGGTAATGCCGGCTACTCCCTATGATGCCAAGGGTTTGCTGATTGCCAGCATTAGAGACAATAGCCCGGTCATATCAATAGAACATCGCCGACTGTATGACTACACGGGACCTGTCCCAGAGGACCCCTTCGAGGTCCCCCTTGGCAAGGGCATCGTACGTCGTCCGGGGAGGGACATAACAATAGCAGCCGTATCTCTAATGGTATCGGAAGCCCTGAAAGCCGCGGACGCACTGAAGGAACATGATATCAGTGCCGAGGTTCTTGACCTCCGCACCATCAGTCCCATGGATGACGAGCTCATCTTCAATTCGGTACGCCGTACTCACCGGCTCGTTGTTGCTGATACTGCCTGGCAAAGCGGCGGCATCGGCTCTGAAATCGTAGCCAGGGTTGTTAGCAACGTATTCAGCTATCTGGAGGCGCCAGCAAGGTGTGTTGCCTGCCCTGATGTGCCAGCACCAGTTTGCTCTACTCTAGAGAGGCTCTTCTATCCTGGCAGCGATGAAATTGCCGCCGCTGCGATTGAGCTGGTGAACGGCAAACCTGCTCTAGCTCTAGCTCGATCCAGCCATCCTTCCAGGCCTCTAGATGAGGACTTTCATGGCCCTTTCTGAGAGTGCCCAGAACGCCAAACCCTCGGTCTCTGCGGTAGTGCTTGCCTTCAATGAAGAGCAAAATCTGGAGGCAAGCGTTGCCTCCATTCAAAGGGCTGTGGAAGGCAAATTCCCTGAATACGAAATAGTCATCGTCAACGACGGCAGCAAGGATGGTACTGGCAGAGTAGCTGAAACACTCGCCGAACGGGATTCCCGCGTCAGGGTTATTCACAACCCTCGTAACATGGGCTGTGGGTTTACCTTCCTGCGGGGAGCAAAGGCTGCACGCTACCGGTATGCTTGGCTCATCCCCGGTGATGGTGAGATTGCTGCCGCCTCGATTGAGACCATCGCCAGCCACATTGGCACGGCTGATATGGTCATTCCATATGTGTTGAACTTTCGCATCCGTCCGCTATCACGGCGAATTGTTTCCTGGGGGTACACTGCCTTACTGAACATGCTCTTCGCGCAGAGACTGCGCTACTACAATGGGCCGTGTGTAGTCAGGAGTGATCTTATTAAACAGGTGCCCACTGTCAACTCTCGTGGCTTCGCGTTCATGGCACCAATATTGCTCCGACTCATCAAGCGGAAGCATACTTACGTTGAAGTGGGGATAATGTTCCAACCCCGCCATTACGGCAGAGCAAGTGTGAGCTCTCTATGGAATATCTTCAGCGCCGTCAAGACCGTAGCTTGGCTATTTTGGGTCATTAACGTCGGCGAGCGCCTCAGAGAAGCTCGGCTTCAGCCGTCCTAAGACGCAGTGTCTTATGAAAGGTTTAACCCCTCCTATGATGACGCGTTTAAGCCAACCCTCAAAGCGTGCGCTCGGATTGCTCTGGAAGCAGGAGACGTTTAGAGCAGCACTGCTTTATGCGGTAGTAGTTGCGGCATTATTTGCCCCTGTGGTGTTCCTCGGACGAAGCCTACAGCCACCCCTTTACTACCCCTATGGGGTGACAGACCAGGGAGCTTACGCCTATGACGGGCGTGAGCCAATCAACACGTTCAATATAGATCTGGCGACGCCGGCATACTACGAGTGGCCGATGAATGCGCTGGTGGGTGAGCAATACCGACAATGGGAGCTACCCCTGTGGAATCCCTACCAGGGCTGTGGCACGCCACTTGCGGCCCAATACAGCACCAGGGCTTTCTTCCCCTATCAGATCGTAGAGGATATCTCACCAACCTGGACTTGGGATTTCTTCATGCTGGGCAGACTCTGGCTGGCTGGGCTGTTCACCTTCCTATTCCTGCGGCTGTTGGGGCTTTCCAGGCTAAGCGCCTTTCTCGGTGGTATTTTCTACATGTTCTCTGGCACCTTCATCTGGTTTATTAATTTGGAGCAGTTCGTGAACGTGGCGATGGTCACCCCTGTGCTGCTGTGGACTGCGGAGGGCATGTGGCACTGGCGGTGGGGACGAGGGGTGGCCGGGACAGCGATTGCCGTAGCGCTAGTGCTGCTGGCGGGGCAACCAGAGATTGCCATATATGTGCTGCTACTCGCGACGGCATATGTAGTGTACCGAGTAGTCGGTACGGCACCGGAGCAGCGGATGCGGATGGCAGGCTCAGCAGTGCTGGCGGGACTCTTGGGACTAGCCCTTTCTGCCCCGCTGCTGTTGCCCTTCCTTGAGTTTGTGCCGCATTCTCACACCATACATCCCTTTGGTGGAACGGTAGGGATGGGTGATGCACCAGCACAGTATGCTTCCTCACTCCTTATCCCCACCCTCCACACTATGCCAACGTGGTACCGCTTCTTCCCTGATAATGGGGTCTGGGACTTCCTCGGGGGATACATGGGCGTTTTGCTCCCCTGCCTGATACTGGTTGGGCTTGTGCTCGGATTTCTCCAGCTTCAGAGCCGGTGGCGAAAGCCACTGCTCTTCTTCACGATACTCGGGGTAGTGATATTGCTCAAGAATTTCGGCTCTTCCCTTGTTTCCGGAATAGGATATCTGCCTCTCCTTGACCAATCGTGGAGTCCTCGCTGGGCGGGACCGGCTTGGACATTTTCCCTGGCCGTTGCTGGTGCTCTCGGGCTCGAAATTATCCGAGACCAGGCACAGGGAGCAGCGCTACGACAGAAGGTGGCAAAGTGGTGGCAAGGGCTGGGCAATTTCCAACTGTTCATACTTGGCTGCTTTGTCCTAATACTAGGGGCATTAGGAGCACGCCTTCTCATGGGCTACCATAGCACGCTGAACCCGGAACAAGATGAGTTCTTTATCTCATCAGCCGTCGTGGGGATGGTCGTTGCCCTGGTGGTCATAGTCACCGCTATGATTCTCACTAGGCGCTGCCTCCGCACCAGCACTGGCATAGGGGCGTTCATCGCCCTGGCACTCCTGGAGCTATGGTTTGTCATTCCCCACGGCTATGAGCCGACTACAGCCATGCTCAGGCTAATACCCTTTGCCGTTGGTCTGCTGGTGGTGCTGGCATTAGTCCTGGGAAGACGCCGATGGGTAGCAGTTGGGGTAGTGGTCTGTGTGCTTGCTACCATCATCATCGATGTTAGGGCAGAGCATGGCTTTCCTCAGCGCTATGACTCTGTTACCACGCCTCCCTACGTACAATACCTTGAGAGCCAGGATGGTTATTACCGTGTTACCGGAGGCGACGGCGTCTTGATACCCAACTTTGCCAGTACTATGGGTATCCAGGACATCCGATACATCAATGCACTGACGCCAGTGTCCTATAGTGACTTCAGGTCACAGAATCTGCATATCGAGCCGCCAGAGCCCAGTCAAAGCAGTAGTCTATGGTTTACTGGAAATCCAGAGCTTGCTGTAATTCGCGGAGATAAGGTGGCTTGGATCCAGAGGGAATTCAAAGATGACATTAGGGAGAATCTCCCCTTTTATTCCCTTCTGGGGGTCAAGTATATCCTGGCACCACACTCGTATGAATTGCAGGGAGAACTACCGACCGAACTGGAGCAGAACGACTTATTGATAAATGCAGGCTTGGACAGTTGGTCGCTTGGACCAGGCCCATTTACCAGCTCGTCAACTAACGTTCCTAGCGCCGATGGTTGGTGGCAGAACATTCAAGGCCGGGCTTCATTCACCTCGCAGCAGGATTCGAATGATATAGATAGTGATTCACTGTATTGTGCTGCGGTGGACTTCACCTCTGCAGGCGGCACAGGCGACTACGGGCAAGACATGGGTGAGCTTGGTAGGCACCTCGCCGGTCAGATCGCGACTTTCAGCATTCGCGTGAAAAGCTCTACCGCTAATGCGGTTAGACCGTTTATATGGACTGATGCCGGTGGGTATATGCTAGGTCATTTTCACTCAGGCGGCGGGGCATACGAAGCGCTGAGTGCTACAGGGGCGGCCCCCCCCAACGCAACGGCTGTATGGGTCGGAGTGCGGTTCCTGGATTCGGCTCATGCCTACATAGAGAATGCAACACTCGCTGTTCTTAGGCCATTCCGCCTGGTCTATGATGAGGAAATTAGAATCTATGAAAATCTTGATGCCTTCCCCAGAGCCTGGGTCGCTCATGAGGTTGAATACGCCTCCTCCTATAAAGAGGCACAGAAGGCAATGCGCCAGCCCGGGTTTGACCTCAGGCAGAAGGTCGTGCTTGAGGAGCTTGTGTTTGGAGACTTCTCTCCACTTTCAGGCGAGTCCTCAACGGCAAAGATAGTCGATTATAAAGCCAACCAGGTTGTTGTCAGTGCTGAGGTCGAACAGCCAGGAATCCTGGTGCTCAGCGATGTCTTCTATCCAGGGTGGACGGCAACAGTAGATGGAGCGCCAGCGAAGATATACCGCGTGGACGGGCTTTTCCGCGGGGTGGCCCTTGATAAGGGAGACCATACTATCATCTTCCAATATTCTCCTAAGAGCTTCAAGATTGGTCTCTTTATTGCGGTGCTCACCCTGGTTGGCTGCCTTGGCTTATTAATATCCTCGCAGTGGCCCACCGGCAGGAAACCGGGCGTTACGCAAGGTGGAACGGGGGCTACAAGTGATGAGGAGGCAGGAGAACGGCGTTGAATAGCTGGCATAGAGCCATATTGGTTGCTGCGTGGTTACTTTGCGTACTGCCGCTCATCATCAGCATACAGGCACGCAGCACGCAGCCAATAGAGTTCTTTCCTACAGATGATATTACCTATGCCAACTACATTGACTTTCTTGAGGAATGTGTAGAAGGTCAGGGGCTCATCGAAGGCCTGGCTCGCTTCACTGCCTCTGAAGAACGTAGCGAATATAAGGAACGTGTCTCAGCTAAAGACACGCTGGCTTGGGGAGATATAGGCTATGAAGACAGCTATATTTACGCGCTCTATTCCTTGAAAAGGGGGGCAAGCATACTCGGCTTCAGCCTGAGCAGTAGGGACACTCTGTACTGGGCAAACATTGTGGCCAGCTTCCTACTGGCTTCGCTCTCAGCTCTCGTTGTCTGGGTGCTTTCTCGCTCCTTGGTTATCTCGCTTCTGGCAGGGAGTTGGGTCTGTCTCTCCCCTTGGCTAGCCAAGTATCTCTCTTTCATGGACTACGCTCCGGTAAGTGCAGTTCTGGTGATGGCATTTCTAGCGCTGTGGCTGGTGGAATCGAGCTGGAGCGGCGGACATCGTGCCCTTGGCATAGTGATGCGGGCCGCCGCTGGTGTAATCCTGGGAATAACATTGGGGACTACCCCAGCAGCCTCTGCTATCCTGGTGGCCTTTATTCTCGCCGAGTTTACCTACGGAGCAATAGGACTGAGATTAGTTAAGTCTCCCCTCAGGTTGGCGCGATGGGTGTGGCACCGGGGCTGGCCCTATGTCACAGGCCTCGCTCTCCTTCTGCTGGTAACACAGCTACCTGGTATGGTCTATGCTTCCCATTACCATCACATTAACCCGCTTGCACACATTTGGCAGCACGGAACAGAGAACATAGGGGCAAGTCAAGATGTGCCACTGACAGCGGCGAGGTTCCTCTTTTTCCCACTGCACCTTTACTGGACAGATAAAGCAACCCTGCTGTTGGTGTTGGCCTGTTTAACGCTTGGGCTGGCTTTCTACCTGCGCCGCTGGCGAGGTGTTCGGCAAACCGTAACCTCCCTTCAAGATGAAGCCTCGGGCGGCAGGAGTGCCGCGGTACTGCGATTCGCACTCTTCATCCTGATGGGCTGGCTGGTGCTGGAGATAAGCCCTGTGACACATATCGGGCGCAGCTTCTTCTGGCTCTATCCCCCTTTGGTTTGTGGAGCGTGGCTGCTTGCCAGCTGGGTGGTGCAACACAGGTTCCCACTTACTGTTTTCTTGCTGCTATTCCTGGTACAGCTCTCCTTCTGGGGCAACTCTCTTTCTGACATGCGGGCAGCGCGCTACTCGCTAATGGACACCATAAACCGAGAGGACCCGGCACAAGTGTTTATCTTGAACTATGACCCGAATATGCGTTACCTGAGGAAAATCGATTACCTCATGGCCACCAAGCCTGTTGCACTCGAGAGACTATCAGACATAACCGGGCACTACTGTGCTGGCACATCAGCCCTCATCATTATGGGACCCAATGTGCCGGAGACCATACTGGAAGGCTTTGATATGCCTACCTGGCCACGGCCGTCTGAGGAGCAGATTTCTCACCTAGGCGGGGCTGTCATTGATGTTCCGTTCTACGCTCAGTATCCGTCGTTCATACTTGAGCAGAGGAAGGGTGTAGCGCTTCTTGCCACTGGCAGCGACATTACCCACTGGAAGGAAGGGGTGGGCGCTGTGCAAGTGGCTCTGTTTCCGCAGGGAATCTTAGACAATCCGCCCACAGCCCCTGTTGTGAATGTCATTCCAGACTCGCCGCAGAGCAATGATCACCTACTATGCACGATTACCGCCGAGAGCACCGACCCCGATGGCGATGCCATAAGCTATTCCTATGCCTGGTACAAAGATGGAGTTTTGCAACCTGAACTGACTGCGGATACTGTGCATTCATCAAATACCCAATGGGGTGAGGTCTGGAAGTGTGTTGTGACCCCCAGTGATGGTGTCCTAGACGGTCCATCCGGGGAAGATGAGGTGATTATCGACAAGCCACCCACAGCCCCTGTTGTGAATGTCATTCCAGACTCGCCGCAGAGCAATGATCACCTGGTATGCACGATTACTACTCAAAGCACTGACCCCGATGGCGATGCCACAAGCTACTCCTATGCCTGGTATAAAGATGAAGTCTTGCAACCTGAACTGACTACGGATACTGTGGATTCATCAAATACCCAATGGGGTGAGAGCTGGAAGTGCGTTGTAACCCCGAACGATGGTCTCCTAGATGGTCCCTCGGGGGAAGACCAGGTAACATTGCAAAATGAGCCCCCTACACCACCCGTTGTAGATATTATTCCAGACTCACCGCAGACCAGTGATCACCTGCTATGCACGATTACTACTCAAAGCACTGACCCTGATGGCGATGCCATAAGCTACTCCTATGCCTGGTATAAGGATGGAGTCCTGCAACCTGAACTGACTGCGGATACTGTGGATTCATCAAACACCCAATGCGGTGAGAGCTGGAAGTGCGTTGTGACCCCGAACGATGGTTTCCTGGATGGTCCCTCGGGGGGAGACGAGGCAGTTATTTACTGGGGAATATGGACGAAGTTCAGCGCAATGGAGGTACTACCAGAGGCTGAATCGGTACGCCCGTGGACCACAGGAGGAAGATTTGAGACTGAAGTCGCCTCGGGAGGCGTTCTGACCATAAAGACAAGTGGCAATGCTACCGGGTTTCTGATTCAACCTGAAGAGCGGTTTGATAATGCCGTTGGTACGACGGCGGAAATCAAGCTGAAGCTTGTAAAGGGCGCAAAGACTGACCATGATGCCAGCCTGTTTTCCCTACAGGATGGGACTTTTGAGGGCAAGGTATGCTTCTTCAGCCGCAGAATAGAGATATATGACCAGAATACCTTACAAGCAACGTGCAACGTGGATACCACCAGTGGATTCCATACTTACCGACTGTGCATCGTTAAAGGCAATTTCGTTGTCTACGTTGACGGTCAAATGTTTGCTTCCGTAACCCTGGTCAATCAGGTTCCCAACAAGGCGATCTTCTTCGGAGACTTTAGCATGGGGCAAGAGGAAAACATCAGTGCCCAAATAGACTATGTTGCCTACTCGGTGAAGGGGGCACTGGCGCCGTAGCCATGATATCGTTCGGCTTCCGATAGACTCAACGCGGGGCATCAATTTGAAAGGAGGCAACACATGAAAGACGTTTTGTTAGTCAATCCCCCCTCATCCTTCTCAACTTACAAGGGTACAAAAGTTGCTGCATATGTTCAGGTCTATCCGGTACTGTCTCTAGCCTGCTTGGCGGCACTTCTGAGAGAAAAGGGGTTCGGTGTTTCCATATTGGACCTGGGAATAGAAGACAGCCCTTTTGAGGTACTGGATAGAACTCTGGATGAACTGAGGCCACGTATTCTAGGTGTTACCAGCACGACGACCCTGATTTATGAGGCGGCGCAAATAAGCAGAATAGCCAAAGAGAAGCTGGGCGAAGAGGTACAAACTGTCCTCGGCGGACCGCATGCATCGGCACTGCCAGGGGAATGTCTGAATACGTCCGAGTTTGACGTTGTCGTTGTGGGAGAGGGCGACTATACACTTGCGGAAATCGCTGAGGGAAGGAGTCTATCTGATATCAAGGGAGTCTGCTACAAGGACGGAGAAGAGATACTGTCTACCCCACCTCGGGAACGCATCAAGGATTTGGACGCCCTGCCCTTTCCTGCCTTAGACCTCTTTGATATAGGAAGATATCAATGTTCCAAGCTGGTTAGCAGGAAAAGCCCAATGAGTGACTTGATGACAAGCCGCGGCTGTGTTTTCAATTGCAGCTTCTGCGGCAAAGGAGTCTACGGTCGTAAATTCGTTGCAAAATCCCCAGAGAGGGTCATTGATGAGATCAAGCATATGCTTGATCTAGGGTTCAAAGAGATCCGGGTCGTGGACGACATGTTTACCATTGACATGGAGCGCGCTAAGAGGATCTGTGAATTGATTCTGAGTGAGGGACTGCATTTCCCGTGGAACCTAGCGGCAGGCCTGAGGGCTGATCGCCTGGATGAGGAATTCCTCACCCTGGCAAAGAGAGCAGGTTTGTATCAAGTCGCAATTGGCTTTGAGAGCGGCGACCAGGGATGCCTGGATTCAATTGATAAAGGGACTACTGTGGAACAGAACATAAGCGCTGTGAAAATGCTGAGGAAAGCAGGTCTGGAGATCGTAGGATTCTTTATGTTCGGGTTGCCCGCTGAGACCGAAGAGACCATGAAGAGAACCATTGACTTAGCTGTAAAAACGATGCCTGATTTCGCCAAGGTTACTATTACCATGCCCTTCCCAGATGCCAGGCTCTTCCAGCAATGGGACAACCAAGGGCTGATCAAGACTAGAGATTGGTCACTATACAAACTTCATGGCGCTGGAGATGTTTATCAACACCCAAATCTAAGTCGTGAGAAGTTGGATGAATACTACGCGCGGTTCTACCGCAAATTCTATCTCAACCCAAAATACCTTGCCAGGCGAGCCAGAATCGCCCTTGCAAGGGGCACATTCTTCCTTGACCTCAGCTATGGTCTCAAGACTTTCTTACCCCGTGTGTTCAGGTGACATCTCATCCGTTCGGCAGGGAAGGGCCTTACCACTGGGGAGGGCAAGGAAGAATGTGGACAGAAACCATGAAAAGCCCATGGTACGGGTTAGAAGATAACGGCAATAAAGAAGGAGGGACAAAATGAAAGTAGGCTATTCCTATCTGCTAGAACAATTTGGCGC
>CAYVES010000004.1:0-50068 GCA_964449845.1 uncultured Dehalococcoidia bacterium | reverse complement strand
TAAGCGATTGTCAGCAGACGACATCAAGTTAGTGGCAAACCTGCGTAAAGAGGTAAAGAATGCATTGCAAGGGGTGAGGGACTTCAGCCGTGATCTACGTCCATCGATACTGGATGATCTGGGGTTACTTCCAGCGCTGGAGTGGCTGGCCAGCGATCTACGGGAACAGCACGGGATAGAGGCCGATTTGCGGGTGGTCGGTAGCCAGCGGCGCCTCAGCCCCGAGGCCGAGCTATTGCTATTCCGCATCGCTCAGGAGACCCTCAACAATGTCAGGCGGCATGCTAAGGCGTCAAAGGTCGAGGTCGCTATCTGGTTTGAGGAAGGTGAAATCAGGCTCACCGTCAAAGACGACGGCGCGGGCTTTGAAATGCCGAAAACAGTGGGAGAGCTCTCCCGCACTGGCAGACTTGGCCTGGCCGGGATGCAAGAGCGAGCCGAGTTGCTGGGCGGTAGCTTGAAGGTGGAGTCTGAGCCCGGCAAGGGCACCACAGTAACGATTGAGGCCCCAATATGACCTGACGTGGTAATGGTGCAGAGGGTGAGCTAGCAAGCGCAGAAACTTAGTTCCGCCTACTTTCAAGCAATGGGTTGTAGCCCTGGTTTGCCTAAGGCCTCCATCAACTCCTTTAGAATCTTGTCAATAATCCTCATCCCTCTGCACCCACTGTCCATGGTCTCAGCGTGTCATGCGCCAGCAAGGGGTTTCTCTGCATTTAGACTTCTCTCTACTGTTTGCACAAGAAGCCCCATGTCAAAAGGCTTCTGAATATAAGCATAGGGCTTCACCTCGGTGACTTGTGTTCTGTTAGGTTCCAAGACTGATATCACGATAACGGGAACCTTTTCCATCCATTCAAGTTTCTCCAGAAGTCTTGCGATGAACCAACCATCACAATCAGGCAATCTAATATCCAACACTACTGAGTCCGGCTTCTCCTCGAATAGATACTTGACGGCATCAACGCCACTATAGAAGACCCTAACATCATAACCCTTCTTGCTCAGGCAGATGTCTATGGTCTTGGAAAGTAGCGTGTCGTCATCAACAATGACTACCTTTTTTGTTCCCATAGCGGGTCTTCCTTGAGATAAGCGTTACCTATCGTAGTCGAGCTGAGCTTGAGGCTGGGGATAGAGTTCGTCAACTATCAAGAAGGATAGCGGCCCCAAGCAAGTAATGAACACAATTGGAATCGCCCACAGACCCTTCCGACCCCCCGGCACTCGCTTCCTCTCAAGCAAACCCTTCAGTGCTATCGGCACCAGCGCCCAATGAATCAGGCCAAGGAGGACAATCTTCAAAATCATTTCGAGTTCCGCCATGATGTCGCCTCCTTACTTCGTTCGTTCCACCATTATTATGTGCCAGAAAGCGTAAGGAAGGCATAAAGATATGGGGGCAACACATAAGGATTCTGTAAGGATTTGGAGGCTGAAGAGAATTGGGCGAGGTATTATGCGAGTTCCCTTGAAGACCGGGGGGTTTGCTTGGGCAAATCAATCGGGCTTGACAAACCGATAGCCTATCCGAGGTTCCGTCGCAATGAAGCGTGGATCTGATGGGTCGTCTTCTATCTTTCTCCTGAGTTGCCCAATGAAAACGCGGACATACTCCCTTTCGTCACCATATTCTGGACCCCAAACATTGTGCAGCAACTCTCTGTGTGTTAGCACTTTGCCCGAATTGGAAACCAGATATGCCAGAAGCTCATACTCTGTCCTGGTGAGTTTCAAGATCTGTCCTTGCCGTTTAACCACCCTCTTGGACAGGTCAACTTCCAGGTCTCCCGCTGTGAATAGGGGGGCAGCAACGGTTGTGCCCGCGGAACGCCTCAGTGCCACTCTGATTCTGGCCAGTAACTCTTCTATGCCGAAGGGCTTGGTAACGTAATCGTCGGCACCCTCATCCAGGGCTCTGACCTTGTCTCTCTCGTCTCCCCTTACGCTCAGAATTATGATGGGCATATCTGCCCACTCCCTTATTCGGCGGCAAGCGTCGATACCATCCATGCGGGGCATATTCACGTCGAGCACGATTACATCCGGAAGGACACGTTCTGCCACCTCTATGGCCTCGATCCCATCCTGGGCAAGATATATCTCGTAGCCCCGAGCTTCCAGGTTGGCGCGAATAAACATGCGTATCTTTGGCTCATCATCAACGACGAGGATTTTTATCTTCTTAGCCATCGCTTCCACACCTCACTTCCTGCTTGGCGGTGCGACGGGCAAAGTGAAGTGAAAAGTGGAGCCATGCCCGTTTTCGCTTTCGGCCCAAATCCGCCCCCCGTGATTGAGAATAATGGCCCGGCAAATAGCTAGACCTAGACCAGTACCCCCGGGCTTCTGCCGCTTCTGGATACCACGGTAGAACTTGTCGAATATCTTCCCCAGGTCCTCCTGTGGTATTCCCACACCCTCATCAGAGACACTCACTTCTACCTCGCTATCCACACTCGTAGCCCTTATAGTTATCCTGGTTCCATCTTCGGAGTAAGCCGTCGCATTCTCAAGTAGGTTAACCAACACCTGTCTTATCTGACTACAGTCAGCATAGATTTCTGGCAAATCGGTCTCCATATCGGTCTCGAAGATATGTTTCTTGTGAATCCATTTCTGATGCTCCAATGCCTCATTGATGATGTCCGAGATATGGCAGCGCTCTTTTTCTGGTTTCCAAACACCTGCCTCAAGCTTGCTCATATCAAGCAGTTTGGTAACCAGGCTTGCTAATCTATCCGTCTCCTCGCCTACGCCGCTGAGAAGCATCTCCTGGGTTTCATCATCCAGTTCTATATCCTTTTGCAGCAGACTGCTGGTGATCCCCTTTATGGAGGTCAGCGGCGATCGAAGCTCGTGAGAGATGTTTGATAGAAGCTCGGACTTCAATTTGTCGAGTTCGATAAGTTCCAACTCGACCTGCTTGCGCTGCGTGATGTTTCTAAATGTAGCAAGCTGACAAACCACTCCGTTGGAATCGACAAAGGGTGAGCCAACCACCTCATAGGTCCTGCCATCTGGGAAGTTATATTCCCATCTCTCAATCGCACCACTTATGACGCTTGGCAGCTTGCAGATCTGGTTGCACGGGTCATCGAAGTTGTGCAGATACTCATAGCAATGGGAGCCGACGCCCTCGCCAAACTCCCTTACCATACCTGGATTCAGAAAGTGTATCCTGTAATCAGGGCCAGCGATCATGACTCCGTCTTCCATTTTGTCCAGCATGCCCAAGAACCTGTCTCTCTCGCTTCTTAGCAATGCTTCGAGATAGCTGCGCAGTTCGGACTGATTGCGTATCACCCCCGTGAAGGAACCCATGAGCCCTGCAGCTACGGTAAAAAGCACTATCCTGAGCATCGGGTCAGGGAAGGGAGATACCACGAAAGCGCGGGGCAAAAAGACAATGAGGGCAGCAAGTGTGACGACCACGGCTCCTTTGACCCTGTAGGCGTGGCCGGCGTAGATTATTGGAGCCAGGAAAAAGAGGCGATGTACATCGTGCACGCCGTAAAAGAAGTCATGGCGTAAAGCTGTCCAGCCAGCGAAGTCTATCAGCTCCCCGAAATAGTAGAGCAGGCTGCAGAGCCCGAAAAGTGCCAGCAATATGTAAAACGAGCGGGTCCCAAACATAGCTAAACCCCTCTCGGCATACCCTCCCTTGATAAAGCCAGTCTATGTGCTTGCCAGCTCCTTGGTTCCACTTTGACATTACCATACTACTCGTAAAACTGACTTCCGCCGTAATGCCTGTTTCTACTTGCCGAAAACTCGTATAGGGTTAGCCATCGCTAAGCATTTGTGCCAATGCGGAAGGGGTTGAGAAATGGGGTGCTGTAAGATAGTGACGCCGAGAAACAGCGGGCCAGGCTGGGTGCCTTGTCCTAGGGACTCAGGGAGCGATATCATTGGGTGGGCATCAGTAGCTCGGGTGCTATGCGGCGATGTAACTCAAAAGGAAAGCCTTGACCTGCTTCAACCTTGATGACAGCGGAACAAGGCTTTCCTATCCGTCAATCGTACCTGCTACTCCTATTTCACTTCCTCCTTCCCTTAGCTGCCCGTCTCTACATCGCCTACCTTGCAATAGCGTGCTTCTCCACCGCCACCCCACGGGCAGCCTTCCTCTTTTCTCTAACGGCTGCATAAATGCCTCCGACGTTCAGATACCATACATATGCCGCCGGGAAGAGGATGACTGGTAGTCCCAACACCAGGACCAGAACTACTTGCCACTCCATCTCGCACCTCCTTTCTTCTTATCTTGTTCTTTTTCGCTGGGTCACTCTATGTCAGAGCGGTCTGCTTCTCGGCTGCTGCTCTGCTCTCATGAGCGATTCGCCTTTTTTGCCGTTGGCGTGCATCACGAACGACCTGATACAGGCCGCTGATGTTCAGGTACCACACGAACGCCACCGGGAGGAGTACTGCGGGTATTCCCAACACCAGCGCTAGAACTACTTGCCACTCCATCTTTTGTGCCTCCTTTCGGTTGATCTCGGGGTTTCCCCCCGTCCACTATCAGCTTAGCACGCTGCTGGCAATATTGACTTCCGCCGTAATGCCTGTTCTTGGTCGCCAAAAACACCTGTTCAATGATCCATGATGGGAGCATTTGTGCCTGCGCTGAACAGTAGAAAGCAAGGCCAATATGCCTAATTGAAGGGAGCATTTATGCTGGGCTAGGCGAGAAGAAGAGAGGAGAGCCTTAGGGAGGCGCTTTTCAACCCCATGCCGCCCCGGCTTGGGCGGCCTCTGGGGCTGGCGGTTATCTCCGGCCCCTTCCAAAGCGGCTTTGCTTCTGTGCACTCATCAGTTGCTAAATGACACCAGAGAAGGCACGAGAAAAAACGATCGCTGAGCTAAGTCAGTGGCACGTGCTGCCCATCATATCCTCCCCACACTACAAAAGTCCTTCTGGAGCCCCTTGCTATTCAAGTATTGTCTGGCTGTGCGTATCCCCCTTTTCGAGCGGGAAGGGGTCATCTCTGCCCATGACTGAACAGTAGTCCATTTGGTGCAATTGGCTCAACGATATAGTATGTTGTTGGACAATCGGCAAGAGGGCAAACACTAGCCTAAAAGCTCTTGATATCTTCGTGTTAAGCTAACCTAAGGCGAGTCCCTTTCGTCAGTAAACCAGGGCAAACGTCTTCTCGAACGTCTTGGTTTTACCTTTCGTCCACAATGGTGAGCCATTCTGTATGATAGGCAGAACTGCCGCTGCCTCGGTTAATTCTCCCTCGTATGGGCCCGCCACCAGTGGTATCGTGTAGTTGATCGCTAGGTGAATGCCATCTACCTCGACACTCTGTATGAAGTGCAGGAAAAAGGTGGAGATCAAGAACCCGAAACAGATCACCATGAAGAACAAGAAGCCAGCAACCCAAGGTGAGTGCCCGAATTGTGGCACCAATGTTTTCCGAATAGGGAAGGGGTAGAGCAAGTATCAATCATAGCTTTCGGGTTTATCAAAGAGCTGTGTTTGCCGAAGGTACCCAGCCTCTCTGTTAGAGATCTAACAGTATGGACTACTGTTCAGTTGGAAACTGGCACCGTTCTTAGGTTTGTGTTAGGGAGGCAACGTATTCTGCCAACTGCTCAAATCTTCTCCTACTTATCCTTGAAATAAGATACTTGAAGTAAAGGTTAATCCTTTCCCTGTCCTTGACCTGCTCTACTACAATGTCTTCCGGGAGATAAGGGAGAACATCATGATGACTCCCCATAAAGAGAACGCCAGTCTCCTCTTCCTTCAGCGTTTGATCGATCGTTTCAGCTACAAATTTATCCCTTTCCTTCAGCAGCGAACCTTTGCGCAGTTTATACTTGGTGAAGGCAACGCTTTTCCCAACAACCGATTTGGACTGAGCAAGCTGGATAATATGTTTATACTCCTCCTTGATGAGATCTGTATCCTCGGTCTTCATAAGCTCAGCGCCCTTCTCCACAAGGTTGAGGATGATTTGGTGATTCCTGCTGCCGCGTTTTGCTGCCTCCTCGACGACCCTCCTGCCCAGTTCGCCATCTGCGAGGAGACCATCTTGATATATCTTGAGATTGGCAGCATCAAGAGAATCGAAGTGGTGAGCCAGGTTCTCCCAGAACTTTGCCACTACTTCCTTGTGTCTGGCCCATTTCTCCTCTCCAACCAGAGCGGCGCTTCTGCTCTCGATAGCGGAAGCTACGCTTCCCAGTTCAGACTCCGTGTGGATAATAGGGACATAAAGGAGTTTTCTCATCGCTGGTCTTTGGCCATCCTTGTTGTCTCAAGTGCCTCCCTGAAATGCCGGGCCTCGATCTTGAGTTTGTCGAGGTCCATTTCCTCCCGGTTTATGAATTCCCTTATCGCCAGCATCGAAGCTCTCCTTGAGATAGCCTCTATATCAGAGCCTGCCACGCCTTGAGTTGCCTTGGCGAGGGACTTGAGGTCAACATCGTCAGCCAGGGGTTTGCCCCTGGTATGAACCTTGAATATCTCCAGCCTTGTCTCCTCATCAGGCATTGGCAGCTCCAACTGGAAGTCGAATCTGCCAGCTCTAAGCAGAGCTGGGTCGATAATATCCGGCCTGTTGGTAGCAGCCAGAACCATCACCCCCTTAAGCTCCTCTATTCCATCGAGTTCAGTGAGGAACTGGCTGATCACTCGCTCAGTGACGTGGGAATCAGCACTAACCCCTCTGGTGGGGGCGATGGCGTCTATCTCATCGAAGAACATGATGCAGGGGCTGGCCTGTTTGGCTTTCTTGAACACCTCCCTGATCCCTTTCTCCGACTCCCCCACCCATTTTGTGAGCAAGGCCGGGCCCTTTACCGAGATGAAGTTCACTCCACTCTCGTTAGCCACAGCCTTAGCCAGCAGCGTCTTACCCGTCCCTGGGGCTCCGGTAAGCAGTATCCCCTTGGGAGGACTGGTATTGGCTTTGCCGAATACCTCGGGATAGCTGAGGGGCCACTCGATGGTCTCCCTGAGCACTCGTTTCGCCTCCTCAAGACCACCGACATCGCTCCACTTTACATCGGGAATCTCAGTGAAAACCTCCCTGATGGCTGAAGGCTCCACCTCCTTTAATGCCTCCATGAAGTCATCCATGGTAACTTCCAGTTCCAGGAGCAGTTCATAGGGAATATAGTCGGTCTCAAACTCGATCTTGGGCATGATCTTCCTCAGGGTTATCATCGCCGCCTCTCTAGAGAGCGCCTCCAGGTCGGCACCAACAAAGCCATGGGTGATTTCAGCCAGCTTTTCCAGGTCGACATCCGAAGCCAAAGGCATTCCTCTAGTATGGATGTGGAGTATCTCCAGCCTTCCCTTCTTGTCGGGGATGCTTATTGAAATCTCCCGATCAAACCTGCCCGGTCTCCGCAGTGCCGGGTCAAGCACATTGGGTATATTGGTTGCCCCGATGACGATCACCTGCCCCCTTGATCTCAGGCCATCCATCAACGCCAGAAGCTGGGCAACAACCCTTCTTTCCACCTGCTGGTCGCCCCTGATTTCCTCCCTTTTGGAGGCTATAGCGTCAATCTCATCCAAAAAGATTATGGCCGGCGCCTGTTCACCTGCCTTCTCAAACAAAGCCCGCAGGTGTGCTTCACTCTCTCCATAAAACTTATGGATGACCTCGGGACCACTTACATGGAAAAAGCCAGCGTCGGTCTCATTGGCTACCGCTCGGGCGATCAGAGTCTTGCCGCATCCCGGAGGGCCATGGAGCAATACCCCCTTGGGGGCTTCAATCCCCAGCCTGTCAAACACCTCAGGGTATTTCAGGGGAAGCTCGATCATCTCTCTTATCTTCTGAATCTCCTTGTGCAATCCACCGATGTCCTCGTAGGTAACTCCAACCCCTTCTCTCTCGGTAACCCTTTCACCTTTCATCTTTACCCGGGTGGTGGGATGGACAACAACGACTCCCTTGGGGTTGGTATCCACCACAGAGAATTCCTGATAGCGAGTGCCAAAAAGGGTGACCCTTACCTTGTCTCCAGAGGTGGCAGCCATTCCCTCAAGCAGCCTCCCGATGTAGCCGGTATCCTTTTCGCGAGCGAAGGCAGATGATGGGGCTATTGGGGCGAGGACTATGGCATTGGCGGTCTTGTGTTCAACCTTTTGAATTTGTACCTTCTCACCCAGTCCAATCTGGGCGTTCTCTCGCGTAATGCCATCGATTTGAATGCTGTCCTTGCCCCGGTCCTCCATGTAGGTGGGCATAAGTCTGGCAACAGTGGGTCTCTTACCCACAATCTGAACGATATCTCCAACCTCAGCGCCTGTCTCCACCATATCTTTAGGGTCGATCCTGGCTATTCCTCGACCCACGTCCTTAGCCAGCGCCTCCGAAACCCTAAGGGTTACGGCGTTAGTTTCCACCTTCGCCATCTTTGTTGCCTCCTGATTCGCAGGTGTTCAGCGATCAGCACTCAGCATAGTAAAGTGGGTGGAGCGAAACGCAACCCACCTTCCAGAGCTGACGGCTGAACGCTGGTTGGTGGGTTCCGCCCTGCTGCACCCACCCTACGAATTGATAGCTAGCGGCTGAACGCTTCCCCCCAGTGAAGGGTTTATTGCTTCTTCTTGAACGTTATCTCCAGAATCCCGTTCTTGTAGGTAGATTGCATAGAATCGGCATCCACTGCCGAGGGAAGTAGAATCTCCTTACTGTACTTCCTGTCCTTTGCTTCCGCAGCCAGATCGATAATGTCATCTTTCACCTCAAGGTGGATGTCGTCCTCGTCCACACCAGGAAGTTCAGCGATCACTACCAATCTCTCCCCCTCATCGAAGACATCAACTATAGGCTCCCTGACCTCCGCCACCACCGGCCCCCTCTCGGTTGCCTTGATATTGCCGAACTGTTCTATAGTCGGCTTTCCTCCCAGCCCCATCTTTACGCTAAAGCCATATACTCCCTTAGCCTTGTCGCCCAGGCCCGTAATCTCCCCGGTGCGGGTATATTCATCTTTCCCCTCCTCAGCCATCCTGGAGACGAGGTCAAACAGGCTGCCGAGTCCCTTGAACAGGCCACCGAAACCAATATCCACAGTTCCTTCCACTTTCTTCTTTTCCTCCTCACCCATTCCAACACCTCCGGAATTTCTTTGTAGCTCCTCCAGCTTGAGACTCAAGACAGGCAGAGGTCTGGTTAAGCCTTCCTCCCACCGTCGCACCGTTTGCAGTGAGACGCCAACGAGCCGAGCAAACCTCTCCTGAGACAGACCAAGCTCTAATCGCAATCCCCTGATACGTCTATTCTCCATCCCTCACCTGCACAGACATTATAACAGATGATTAAACACATGTCAATACTCTTGGCGTTTCTGATCCAATTCCCCCAAAGGACTGGGTGAGACTGGCTATATCTTTAAACGCTTCTTCTCTCGGGGTACACTTGAGAACGGCGCCGTTGGCATCGATGGCCTTTGACGATCGTTAGAAGCTCTTGGGTCTGGTACCCTCTGTTCAGCCACAGGGATCCTCTGCACTACATCAGGAGACGCTGGTGCTCCGCTACATTGTTCCGGCATTGTTTGAGTCTAAACATACGGCTTCTTCAGCTCCTCAAGTCGCCCTTGCACTGGTAAGCTCCTCCTTCTCCGTGTATAACTCCCGGACCACTTCTTGTAGGTCTTCAGTTCTTAACCTGATCTCCTCAGTATCTCCACTGGCTAGAGCGGACTTCACCGCTAATACCTTTGCCTCTGTTTCCGCAAGCTGGGTGTCATCCAATCTATCCCCTGTCTGCTCCACCATCTTTTCAGCAGCATAGATGAGGTTGTCGGCTCTAATACCTATCTCTACCTCTTCGCGCCGCCTCTTGTCCTCCTCAGCATAGACCTTAGCTTCTTCGATCATCCGTCCGATGTCCTCAGGTGATAGCCTGGAGGACTGAATCCTTAATCTGGCTTCATTTTCGGTATATAGGTCTGTGGCAGACACCTGGAGAATGCCGTTAACGTCGATACTAAAGACGACCTCGACGCGGGGCACTCCTCGGGGAGCAAGGGGGATATCGGTGAGCTGAAATCTGCCCAGGCTCATGTTGTAACAAGCCATCTCCCTCTCTCCCTGCAGCACATGAATATCCACCTCAGGCTGGTTGTCGAAAGCCGTGGAAAATACCTGGCTTGTGGAGGTAGGAATTTTGGCATTCCTTTCAATAATCCTGGCAAAAATCCCGCCCCTGGTCTCAATGCCCAGAGAGAGGGGGGTAACATCGAGCAATGTTACCTTTTCCAGTTCACCGCTTAGCATCCCGGCTTGAATGGCGGCGCCCATAGCCACCACCTCATCGGGATCGATGTCCTTGTAAGGCTCCTTACGCAAGAGCGCTCGGCATAGCTGCTGCACCGCCGTCATCCTGGTAGCTCCGCCTACCAGAACTACCCTATCGATATCTTCAGGCTCGAGTTTGGCATCGGCCAAAGCTTGCTTGGTGGGCCCAATCATCTTCTGAAGCAAATCCTCTGTTAGCTCCTCGAACCTTTCCCTGGTCAGTGTCATATCCAGATGTTCGGCATCATGGTTGTTACTGAGGATAAACGTCAGTTTGATGGAGGCAACCTGGCTGTTTGAAAGCTCGATCTTGGCTTTCTCCACGGCCTCCCTCAGCCGCTGCAGGGCTATCCTGTCTTCTCGCAAGTCGATGCCGTGCTGTCTCTGGAACTCGCCAGCCAGATAATCCACGATACGCTGGTCCCAGTCATCCCCCCCCAGCCAGGTGTTGCCACTTACCGCCTTGACCTCAAACATTCCCCTGCCCAGCTCCAGGATGGAGACATCGAACGTGCCGCCGCCAAGGTCCCAGACCAGGATATTATGGGCGTCCTGCTTATCCAACCCATAGGCCAAGGCAGCGGCCGTGGGTTCGTTAATAATCCTGAGTACATCCAACCCAGCGATGGTCCCAGCATCTTTGGTGGCTTGACGCTGAGAGTCATTGAAATAGGCAGGAACGGTGATCACCGCCTTTTCCACCCTCTCCACCAGGTAGCTTTCGACATCGGCTTTGATCTTACCCAAGATAAGGCTTGAGACCTCTTGAGGCGTGTACTCCTTTCGGCCAAGCCTCACCCTGAAGTCAGAGCCCATTCGCCTCTTCATGGAGACAACGGTTTTCTCGGGGTTGGCTACGGCCTGCCTCTTTGCCAGTTGCCCCACCAGCCGCCTCCCATCTGCGGTCAACGCCACTACAGAAGGGGTCAGCCGACCACCCTCGGCATTGGGGATGACCTTTGGCTTGCGATTCTCTATAAAGGCAGCTACCGAGTTGGTAGTACCCAAATCAATCCCTATGACTCTAGCCATGCACCTTCCTCTCTGTACCAGGCAAAGACTCTAGCCCCAGCCTTTAGCTGTGGTCAGTCCAGCTTTTGCCGGAACCCTTTGTCCGCAGGAAGGGCAAAAGGTATGCTTGATATAGAATCGCCAGGTAAGTCCGCAGTTGGGACACTGCATATCCAGGGGCTCGCCACACTCAGGGCAAAAGGCATGCCTCCCCGAGGTGGTGGCTAGACACATAGGGCAGTGAAACGGACCCGTCACTGCTGTCGTCTTCTCTTCTGCCATCTCTGTCAACTCCTTTCCCAGAGTTATGTATCAGGAATTCGGCATCAAGCACCGATGACTTGCTGAAGCTGAATCCTATTCCTCTTCATGTTTTGTCGCCTCGCTGCGGGTGCGCAGGTCACCCCGGTCAAACTTCAGTATATTCCCGTCATCATCAAGCACGACCTCATACTCGGCAAGCAAATCCATGCCATCGGGGATAGACTTCTTCTCCAGCATCTCCAGCGAGACATGCCACCCCCCATCATCCTTGTGAACCGCAGTCACACCTGATGGCTTCCTCTCTATGAGCTCGCTTAGCTGCTTCTTAGCCCGGTCTACTACCTGAACCGTCGTCAGAGACATTTTGCTCACCTCCTTTCCTCTAGACTCTTCGCGTCAGCCTGGGGCTTACCCAGCCGCACACCGGGCAGCCATCTTTTACCAGCCTCTCTCGGGGCGCTTTCTCCCCGCACTGGGGGCACTGTTCCCAGTCCTCAGGCATGGGTTCGCTGCGCTGCCTGATGACATCTACTAGGGCATCCTCCCAGTCCTTCATCTCCACCGGCACGCCAGAGAAGCATGCTACCCTGTTACCTGACCCGGTCTTGTGCAGCACACTGAGGACCTGCTTCTCCTTCAGCATACCCCCGAGATTCTTTAACTGAGCAGTGGCATGAACCAGGCTGTCACGGGGGGCTTCCCAGTCCACCTTGCCGTCGAAGTCGTGATACCAGTACAGCCTCTCGTTGGTTAGATACAGGTGTCCCGGCTTCCACTTCTCGCTGGTGATTCCGCCCGGGGAGGGCTGGGTCACGAGGTGCCACATCCTGCCGCAGTGGGTAACTTGCTCGCCAGGGGTCAAGAACCTGGCTGCCCCCTCATCAACGGGCGGGATAGCTGGGTAACTCTCCAGTTGCAGTCCCAGCGTTTGCATCCTGTTTTCAATAGCCTCTCTTACCACCGAAGCATCGGTGGGATGGAGTTGAACCACCTCGCCATCCTTGAGCAATATATAAAGGTAATCCGTTTCCTTCTTGGCGACATTTATCCTTCTCTCCACAGCCATTCCTTTTATTAGCTCGTAGTGAACCTCCGTTAATACCTCGCCGGGATAGGGTCTCCACAGTAGAAGCCTCCTATCGGTGACGTAGAGATGCCCCGGCCTCCAGTTGCGGTAGATGCCCCGGCTGTACCAGTGGGAGCCGAACATCCTGATCAGAACCTCTTCACCGTCTTTCAAGACCCCGCTCGCTTTTCGAGATTCCTCCCGCTCCGTTCGAGCCCAGTCGCGGGTCTTTTCATCCCAATCGGTCAACATGCCATACTTCAGCATTGTCTCCATCCCGGCTATGGCTGCCTTTAGAGTAACCCCGACAAGAGGAACCCCTGCCAGGGAGACTATGAGGTCGGCATGGATTACCAGCCCCTTGTCTAGAATCCTCTCTAAGAGATCGGTTACACCACATTCCGTTGCCGCCGTAGGTTGCATTCCCACTTTTCATCCCCAATGGTTCACCTTGCTGTCACTCTGAGCCCTTCGCCTTCTGTCATCCTGAGACCCTCAACCTCTCGTCATTGCGAGCGAAGCAATCTCTTCGTTCTATCCCTCCCTGCCACCCCCGGGATTGCCACGTCGCTATCGCTCCTCGCAATGGCACCTGGAATGCCTCTGTCATTCCAAGGCCCTCAACCCTTGTCATTCTGAGGGAGCGAAGCGACCGAAGAATCTCCAAAAGCCCTGGACCCTTCGCTTCGCTCAGGGTGATAAGGGTGCTAGGTCCCTATCAAGGCGAAAGTCATCCTATCCTTGATTGCCTTCTGCCAGCCCACAGGCGACCTGACGGCGACATATGCCACCCGGACACGGCCATCGGGTGTGGTTCGGTAGGATATGCAAAGCTGCCTGATATGCTGCAGTATCCATTTCCTCATCTCCAGCCTGACATCCACCACATCCTCGAGGAAGGAGGCAAACTGGATTTTCCCCTGGCGCTCAAAAAACACCCGTTTATCGGTGAGGTGGAGATTCCCCATTCTCCACAGGGCGTCAAGGGTGCCGATATCAATGGCTCCCGGAGTGGACATGATAGTCTGTTCTCCCTCTCGCAGGAACTCTCTCATCCTTGCCCCTTCTCCTTTGTCATTCTGAGCCCCACACCCCCTGGTCATTGCGAGCGAAGCGAAGCAATCTCATCGTTCTATCCCTCCCTACCACGCCCTAGAGTGCCGCGTCGCTATCACTCCTCGCAATGACACCTGGAATGTGCCATTCCGAGGCCCTGAACCCTTGTCACCCTAGACAAAGCTATGAGAAGCCCAGGGCCCGGTGAAGCGGACTGAGAAGCCATCCATGTTGTCAATCCCCTCCAGTACATTGCCCAGGTCCTCCACCTTCTCCTTTAATACCAGGCAGGATAGATTCATAAGCATCGTCTTATCCCTGTCTCTTTTGACCTTCTCCACCTTGATGTCATCAACCTGATTTCTGATTGCCTGGTAAAGATCCTTAAAGCTCTGTTCTGCCCTCCTCTCCATTTCCTCTTTCACCGCCTTCTCCACCTTCTGCTTATACATATAGGCCATCCCCGGCTTCTGAGACGCCATCTCCACTTGCAGTTTCTGAATCTCCTCGCTCTCCCGGGCAATCACTTCCCCCATCACCTTGGGATCATAGAATACCTGGATGCCGAACTCCTGATTTCCCCTGACGCGGTCCATCTTCTCCCTGAGATTCTCGAAATCATCCTTAAGCCAGTCCTTCACCACCTGATCGGGCTCGACTTCATCTTCGCTTTTTATTATCGTGTCGAAGCCGAGGGGAAGCACGGTGGCAAACCTTTCCATAGCCACATCGAGGACCTTCTGGTGGATCTGCACCCAGCCCTTGACCACTTCCTCATCCTCTGACTTATAGGGCTCTGTGGAGCAGTTATGGACGACAGCGCACAAGCCGTTGTAGGGAATAGTGTAGACTTCACTGTTTTCAATTCCTATCTGTCCCAGGTTGACCATTTCCCCGGAATCGGCGACGCAATATGCATACCTGCCGCTCCCATTTTTGGTGCCCCTGGCCTCCTCCAAGGCCGGCTCTCCCTCGGCATCCGGCATCTCCCCTACTTCCTCTTCCGGGAAAGCAGCTTCAACCCCTGAAACTTCCTCAAATATATCGGCTTCACGGACTGGTAGTATCTCCTCACTCAACGCCTCCTGCACCACCTCGGAGATAGAATCTTGAATAGCTGCCCTGAGCTCGGGCAGTAGGGTGGCTCTCACCATCTCCCTCAACAGGTCCTTGGTTTCAGAGGCTATTCTCTGTACCTCTTGCCTCACCAGCTGCTCTATTGCTTTTCTTGCTCTCAGATCCTTTTCCATCTAGCACACCCCTTGCCTTTCGGCTTCCTCCTCCCATCTCACCGGGTTTGCCATTCTGTCAACCACTTCCCTCGCGATGTCATCCAGGCCATCCCTCACCTGCTGAACTGCCTCGGTGATGCCCTGCTCCTCTTTTATCTCCTCGATAGCCATATCCAGGTCGAGCAGTGCTTCTCCCAGCCGCTCACATTCCTCATCTGCTAGGCTTCCGCCGTCCATTCTCCGGAAGGCTTCGATCCTGAGGGTATCCCTGATTATCTCCACCAGCGCAATGACCAGTCCCAACACACCATGCTTCAGATTGCCCTCATCGATATCAAGTGGCATGCTCAGCCCTCTTTCTCCAGTTCGATTTCCAGGATGCCGTTTTTGTAAGATGTCTTGGGTCCCCCCTTAACCGGGCAGGGCAATGCCACCTCTTTGTGATACTTGCGCTGAGGGGTATCAACGGATATAAGCACGGCATTTCCCTTAGACTCGACCAATATGTCCCCTTCTTGCACTCCCGGGATCTCGGCGATTATCTTCAGGTGATTATCCTCTTCGAAGACGTCCACCAGGACCTCTCTCTCTATGCTAGGCCGGGGTTCTGCCGCTCTCTGCCTTTTGGGCCGGGGCTTCTCTCCCTTCACTTCAAAGGCGGGTTTCTCCGGGGCCAAGCTCCTTATTGAGAAACCTTTCGCCACATTAGGGATAGAGCCCCTTCTAGGTATTCTTCCTTTGGCAATCCCGATATCACTACCTCCTCCTTCCACCCTCTCAAGCGGTGTTTCCCTGAGCCTCTTATCAACCTCCTTGTTGATGGCGTCCAGCCTTTCCTGGAAAGCCTCCGAATCCTCCAGCCCCTCGAGCATCCTGCCCAGCCCGGGTATAACATCGCCCAGTCCACGGAGCACGCTGCCGGCCGCCCCACCTCGCCTGCGCCTTTCCAGTTGTTCCTCCAGCCTCTCGATCTTTTTCTCAAGCTCCCTTATCTTGTCTTCCCGTTCCTTCTTCTCAGCCATGATGCTTGCCTTCCTCCATTTGTGCCCTCCATATTCCCGGGCAGGTTTGGGGAACCTGCCCCTACATCCTCTACCTCTTAACCCTTGATCTTCTCCACCCTGATCCTCAAGACACCATCCTTGCTCACTACCTGCGCCTCACTGGCTAACTCCAGTGAGGCAGGTAGCTGGGCAATTATGGCTACATGCCCATCCTCCTCAAAGACATCCACCAGGGGCGCTCTCCTTCTCCCAAATAGTGAGCCCTCCTCCAGCCACCAGCTAGAGAGGACCCTCTCCCCGGTTACCGGGTCGATCCTGGAGCTTTCGAACTTCACTATCTCCCTACCCAGAGCAAGTCGAGCAGCGGGGTTTATGACGTCCCTTATTCGAGACAGGATGTCCATATCCGAGTCTGCCTTCGTTAGCTCAACCAGTTCGCCAATCTCGGCATGCCTGCCCCACCATAGATACCACAGTATCTGCCGGCTCTTCTCATCCACAATATCCAGAACCCTACCCAGGTCCGCGTCGGTTTTCTCTTCATGAAAAACATCGATCTCAGCGAAGATGTCCTCGATTTGCTCCAGTACCTCCGCCCGCAGTATTTCCCTTACCCTGGAAGAGCGTTGCAGGGCGAGGAAAAGGATTTGCGGCGTGTATTTGTCGCTCGGTGGTTCCCCTGCCCTCAGCCATTTGTCCATCAGGGCGGGCTTACAGCCGACTTCCCTGGCCAGTTGCCCCTCGTCCCCGTATTCTTCCCACAAGGAGGCGAGTATATCGAGTCTGAGGTTTTGCGGCATGAAAGGGGTCAGCTTCCGAACTGCTTCTTCGGCATGAGAGTTGTGGCCCTTGGGCCATGAGCTTCTGATCATCCTATTAACCCTTCCAGCCGCAGATATAGCACCCTTTCTCTCTCAACTCTTGTGTAATCACCGGCCTACCACACCCCGGACACCTGGTCTTATAACTCGTCTCAGCGGCAGTCTTGGTCTTCTGCCCGTTGGCTCTCTTTGATCTGGCAAGCTCGAGTTCCTTCTGAGTTCCCTTCCAACCGCAAACCCAGCAGCCTTGGGTCAGAATCTGCCTTTTTGCCACCTTCCTTCCACAGGCGGGGCACCTCACCCAGTAGGCAGAGGTCTTTTCTTTCTCCATCGACCTCTTTTGTTCTCGCTTGGCCTCTTTATGGATTTCCTTCAGGATTGTCGGTTCAAAAAGCATCCTGCTCCTAACTTAGCGGGCTTCCATCTCTGGAGTTGCCTTGGCGCGGATTGCCTTGGCCTTGGCGCTGACCCAGCCGCACCACGGGCACCCCTCGTTGAGGAGTTCATCCAGGTGCACCCTCTTCTCACACTGGGGACATTCCTCTTTGGCAACTGTAGCCTCCTGCCAGGCAGCGGTCTCATAATTTGTCCCCGAGGGAAACTCCAGGCCATACTTGGCTGCCGTCTCAAAAGAAGCCAGGGCTGCCCTTATCTTAATGCCCAATAGCTCCACCCCAGCCAGAGACACGGTGATGTCGGCGTTAATTACCAGCCCTTTGTCCAGAACCCGGTCGATGACATCAGCCAGGGTTCCGCCTGAGTCCTTTTCCGCCGTTAGCGCCATTTCCCACCCCCTTTGCCCCGAGGTGCCTAAGATCTCTTAGCGCTCACCATCGCCTTCCCGTACATAATCTCGGCAAGTTCGCTCAAGTGCTCTACCCCCCTGATATCATGGGGGAGTAAAGGTATGGGAACGATGGTGTGATGAGGCAGTTTTGCCTCGATTTCCTGGATATAGCCCTGCTGCTCTTTTCTCTTGGCAGCACAGAAACCACAGTCGGTGGGAGGGATTATCATGTTAATGACTACATGAGAGCAGGGGATTCTAAGGTTGGCTAAAGATTCTGACAGGTCCTCCATCTCCGCCACCCCCATCTCCTCAGGGATGGTGATCATCACAAACTCCGTTCCTCGGGGATCGGAGAGAACCTCCAATATCTTTCTCAAATCCCGGGATAGGCTCAGAAGGCGCTCCGTAGCCCTGTTCAGCTTCACCATCCCCCTATACTTGATGAGCAGCCTGAAGACGCTCTTCAGCCACTCCCTCATCAGATGGGGGAGTTCCAGAAAACGAATCAGGTGCCCCGAGGCTGCTGAGTCGAGGACAAAGAGGCTGTAGTCTCCTTCCTTCATGAGACCCGTAATCTCTTGCAAAGACATGAGCTCATCAAGGCCCGGGGGAGAGACAGCCAAGAACTCTTTAAGAACCTCCCGGTCAAACTTCATGTCCATGTGGGTGCCGAGAAACCTCTGAAAGGCTTCATCTATGTCATCTCGATACTCCTGCTTGAAGTCCTCCAGCATCTGGGTGCCATCAATCTCCAGGGCGTAGAGATTATCGATACCCGAAATCGGGGTGATTTGGTTGCCAATACGCTGCTCGAAGCTGTCGGAGAGGGCATGGGCGGAGTCGGTGGAGAAGGCGAGGACCTTCCTATCCGGCTTATGTCGGGCTAAATGGAGGGCGCTGGCGGCGGCAATTGAGGTCTTGCCCACCCCTCCCTTGCCCCCGAAGATGAGGAAGCTAAGCTCCTTCTCCAGAATATCGGAGAACCCCCCTTTGGGCAGGGGAGGGGCTTGGGGCAAGACCTCCGCCCTGGGGGGAGGGGCATATTCTCTCTCCCCGAAGAGTACCTGGGCATACTCGGTCAAGCTCTCGCCCCGGATCTGGTAGGGGAAGAGGGGCATCTTGACCAGATTGTAATGAGCGAACTTCTGCTCAATCTCCCGCACATACTTTTCCTTCTCCGCCCACCTCACCGAGCAGAAGGAACACTCCCGCTGCTCCTCGATAACCCGGTTGACGATGATGCTGTTGACCGCAATGTTGTGCTCCTTCAAAGCCTTGACGGCTCTTTCTGTTTCGGCGATGCTCATCGGCTCTGGGATGGTAACCGGAACAAACTCGCTTGCTGTGGCATCGCTGAGGAGCTGTCTCACCCTGCTGATATCCTTTTGCTGGCTGTCGATGAACTCGTCACACTCGTCCCTTTTGTATCTGCCGACCAGCCTTCTCATCATATAGCGATGTTTCTGCATGAGCATATCCATGAGATGAATCCATTTCTCCATCTCCTCAGGCAGGGAAAGGAGGACCAGGGTGTGCCCGGTGGGGGCGGTATCCAGAATAATCAGGTCATATTCCCCGGCTTTAAGCAGGTCGGCGATGCGAATGACAGCCATAACCTCATCCAAACCAGGGAGGGTCTTGGTGAAGAAGTCCTCGATATCATCCTGGTCAAAATAGGTCCCCCGGTCGGCTATCTTCTTCATCGCGTCTCCGTGCTTGGCTTTGTATTCCTCAAACAGCTCATTAGAGTCTACTTCCAGCCCCCAGACGGTCTCCTTTATGGGGGTAACCCTGTTGCCGATAGCGATGTCGAAGCTGTCGCCGAGGGAGTGGGCGGGGTCGGTGGACATAACCAGTATCCTCTTTTCGGGGTCGAGCTTACGGAAATGGAGGGCAGCAGCCGCAGCCGAGGTTGTCTTGCCGCTCCCTCCCTTGCCGCCGAAGATTATGAGCTTGAGGTATGGGTTGGCCAGAAAGGCGGCCATCATACTGCTCCTTGAACGCCGCGTTGGCGACCTTCCTCCAACCTTCCCATCAGGGCAGCTTCCGCTTTCAGATACTCCTCCTCGGTTAGCTCATCCATCTCCAACCTCATCTGGAGTTCCAGAAGCTGCTGCTTTATCCTGTCCTCCCCGTAGTATTCCTCCTCAGCCATATCGCGAATCTTCCCGGCAATGCCTCGAAGACCCTTGAAGATTAGGTAGGTTGTTAGAATGGGCATCTTATCTTTCCCAGTGGATTACTATGTTGACGAAGTTGAAGGGCGGGGCAGGCCCAACATAGGTGATCTTCGCCCTCTGGGCATACTTCATCGTCAGGGTTTCGATTTCATTGTCGAATTGTTTTCCCCAGCCTTTGTCAACCAGGAAGGCGGCATTGAGGAACATTCTATCGCCGAAGGGCTTATTGACCTTGGAATCGGGGGCGATCTTGTTCAGGGGCTGAAGTATTGAGGCTGCCTCCCTTTCCTTCTTCTCCTCCAAGGCCTCCTTGACCAGCTCCCCCACCCGAATCATGCTATCTCGAGTTGGCTTGCGGGCAGCCCTGTTTCTCAACACTCTGATGTCGCCACTTTCCTCTATGATCTCGTTAAAGATAGCGTCCATATCAAGCCAGAGCGCCTTCACCCCCAGTTCGACCTTGTTGTCCATATCGCGGAGCAGGTCTTTGAATTCCCGGTCTCTCTTGCGCAGAATGTCCCGCACTTCCTGAGCGCTATCGGCCACAGTGCCGAATCTCACCGGGAGGACGGCATTCCCCTCGCTCATCACTTTCTCGATAGCTTTCTCATGAGCGATGGTATTCGCCCTGGTGGTGGCATACTCCTTTATCGGGGCGTCGCTGATGACCCCACTGAGGTCATTGTAGGAGATGGTGGTAACCGGATCACCTCTCCCGCCGATGCCAAGTGGACCGAAGTTTCTTCCTTCGTTGTTTGCGATAATGCAGTAGAGGTATTTACCTTCCTCAGCCACTTCAGCTACCCTCTTCTTCCGATTCCGACCAGGTCTACCTTAACAAAGGCCCTGGCATCCTTTTCTCGAAAAGAGAACCTCTCTCCTCCGCAGTATTCAGTGAGAAGCTCATAGGCCCAGGAAACATCCTCAAACCTCTTTCGGATTGCCACATCACCCGGGTGCTTGTCGGGATGATACTCCGAGGACAGATTCCAGTAAGCCTCCTTAATCTGGGACTGCGTAGCCTCCTGGCTCAAGCCCAGTATCTTTCTTGCCCTTCCAATCTCTCCAAACTCAGCCTTCTTGACCTCAACGGTGCTGAAGCTATAGGGTGGTAGGGGCCCCACCCGCCTGAAATTCAAGCCGCCATCATATTTGCAGTCTATCTCGTCAAGCTTCTGGTCAAAGGCCTCCTGCTTGTCTTTTCGGATCAAAAATGCGGTGTTAATAATCATGGTGGCGTCCAGGGTATCGTGGGGGCAGAAATCCTCAGCGACTTCGGCTAAGGCAGCGGTTATCTCTGGGGCAAGCGTCTCTTTCCTCTTGCCTAGAAAGTCTTCGACCATTCGCCCCAGCTTCACCTTATCTTCTGCCGAGGGCTGGGGGCCGAGGCTTTGCTTGAACCTTATGATTTCCTCCTCCTGCGAGATGTCCTTGAACACAGAGTCCTTATTCCAGGTAACAACCACATCGAACTCCACCTTGCCCGCCATAGCTTCGAGGGCATCTTTGAACTTAGGATAGGCCTTCTCTAAAATCTCTTTCACCTCTTCAGCGCTGCCGACAGTGGTCCCGAACTTGAGGGGAATAATAGTATGCTCTTTCATCACCTTCTCAATGACGGCTTGGTGAGCAAAGAGGTAGCGCACTACCTCCTCCTTGGGGAGAGTAGTGAGCGCAGCGGGTAATGAATCGCTTACCACCGCTGCCAGGTCCAGGTAGAGGATGGTATAAACTTCATCCCCACCGCCGATCCCGATGGGGCCGAAGTTCTTCCCCTTCTTGGTTTGAATCACGCCGTAGATATAGTTGCTCACCCCTGTCCTCCCCCGGTGTCCATTCTCATACCCTGACTGTGGTTATGAAACCGGTGCCTTTACATCTAATACAGTAAAGGGGGCTCCCGGGCTTCCTTCCCCGTCCGCGGCAAGCAGGACACTGACTGACCGGCTCTATTACCGTGACCATACCCTTACCCTTGCACACAGGGCAGGTAGCCAGACTGCCCTGCTTTGATAGCCCCGTCCCCCCGCAGAAGCCGCAAGTTCTCGCTGGCTCCTCCACCTCTACCTTTCGCCTGCCAGAACACACCGGGCACACGAACTCATAAGTCGGTTCTCCGCGAAGAGCAACCCCGACCCCTTTTTCAAGATAGCTGCGTTTCCCTTTCCCCTTGCAATAGACGCATTCAACCACTCGCTTTGCCATTTTCCCTAACTGCCCTTCACCGCTTCTTCGCCCATAGCGGTGATAACGCACATCCCGGAGGCGAGGTAATCGATGTAATCGGCTTTCCCCAGAGAACGGCAGATGGTGTTCATGTAGGAGGTGTTGCGACCCATTTTGCGAGCCAGTGCTCTCACATCGATCCTCCCTCCAGCCTCACTGATCCTTTTCAGGGCATCTGCTTCAGTCCCGCTTGGCATTTTCTCCCTCCTGTGTCATGACTTCTTGATCCAGGAATACTCCTCCAGCTCCTCCGTGGTTACCCGAAAATAGTCCTTCAGATTGAGCTGGTCATCCAGCTCGGCATGGTACAGGCCGAGCAGCTCACCCCAGCCCCAGCGGAGCATAAACGGGCTCTTCTCCAAAGCAACGACGATTAGATTCCAGCCATCCTGGAGCACCTTATCCGCCAGGCAGCTAACCCGGCCGATAGTCCAGAATTCATCTCTCTTTGATTCATCAAAGAACTCGTCCCTGGCCATAAGCTGGACGAGCTTCTGCAGCATTCCAATCTCTCGGTGGATAAGCCTTTTCTTCTCTTCCTCCTTCTCCTTCCAGCGGGCCGCTTCGTGCTTCAGGGCGACAGCGCGGGGATCAGGCAGCGGCCTTCCGAAAGCCAGCGCCTTCTCTCTGGCTACTGCTTTTCTCAACATAACAGCCAGGGTGGCTGAATTTGGTCTTCTCCCTTCCTTCCTGTTCTGCGGCCGATTCTTCTGCGCCCACTGGGCCAGCCCCTGCTGCAACCAGCCAGCTATCCCCAAATCCTGAGTCTGCTCCTCTATTCTTGCCCCCGTTTTCACGTCCCTCAATGGCGTAACTTCTATAGAAGGGGCACCCCTCTCCCTTTGCTCCTGCCTCTTCGTGCACTCTTCGTCCATTTCCATCCCCACATCCTGGCTAGCTTGTTGCTCATATTGTTTGTGATCCACCTCCCTTGCCCCCGACAGCTCTAAGGTTCCCACTCCATTTCCAGGAACCTTTCAGTAGTCTACGCTCATTCGCTTCCACCCCTTCCCATTGGTAGGTGCCTCTCTCCCGTTTTCTTTGACCTTCTGGTCCTCTTGGCCTGATGATTCCCGCAGTTCCTCCATTTTCGCGTCTATGGTCTGCAGGCGCTTGCTGATTCCTTCCTGTCTCTTCCCCAGTTGAACCAGTTCCTTTTCCAGCCGCTCCTTTTCTTTGTGCAGCATGTACTGGTCCAAGTAGCTATCATTGTGCCTTCGATGCGCAGCCTGGAAGCTCCGAGGTTTCGAGATCCTGATACCTTCTATGCCGCGAGGTGACCCGCTGGAACTCATGACAGATTTCCTCCTGCCAGAACTTATCTAAAGTCTTCCCGCTGGGAGATTATCAGGTTCTTGGCCTTGCCGGCTCCGGTGAGCTTGATCTCCACAAGCTGGCCTGGTTTGAGCTTGGCCTGGTTGCGAATATTGGCCGGGATGGCAATCTTTCCCTGGTCATCAACCTTGGAGAAGGCGCGGACTAAGGTCATGTCGACACCTCCATTAACAATACTTGGGTACCAGCTCCCTGACGGCCTCCTTGACTTTCTCTTGACTGCTCTTGCTGCCCACCCGGCTCGTCTCCGAGGCCAGGATATCCTGGCACATCTGGGCGAAGAGCCCGTTCTTGGCACTGGCAGGGACACCCTTAAGCTTCAGCGACCTGGCGATCATGATGCAGCCGCGGACGGTGGGGGCAAACTCGCATTTCCCCGATTCCCTCAGATCCCGAACGATGCTTACGATCTTCTCCGCCTCACGCCGGGATATACCGGACTTGGCTTCGGTGATGGCGATCTCCGTTTCCTTATCAAAGAAATCGAGGTCAATGGTTACCATGCGGTCACGGAGGGCATCCTGACTTCGATAAACGCCAGCATACTCCTCGGGATTGGAGGTGAACAGGGCGGTGAAATCGGGGTGAACCTTGAGGTAGCTCTCCTCCACTCCCCTCGACGAGGGCAGGTCCATCATCTTCTCCTGAAGCACGGAGAGGAGCACGTTGTTTGCCTCGGGGCGGGACCTGGTGAACTCATCGTAGATGAGGGTAAATCCATAGCGGCAGGCTACGGTGAGGCGGTCATCGATCCATTTCTTGCTCATATCCTCCTCGGTTTTGAGCACCGAGTGGATGAAGTTGTCGATAACCTTCCTGCGGTGGTAGCCATGTTCTCCACCTACCAGGTCCGAGGTGCTGAACTCCTCATCACCGTGGATCATCACCACCGGCCGCCCGATCTTGGAGGCCACATGCATGGCCAGGGTTGTCTTTCCCGTTCCCGTTGTCCCCCTGAAGTGGACGGGGAATCCGGCGGCGGCATAGGTCAGGGCGCGGTCGGTTATATCCGTTACCGCCTTGGTCTCGACGAAATTCTGGAGCGGCCTCGGCTCCAGGACGGTGGTCATCTCCTCTACCATCGCCATATTTGATCGCCTCCTTTCAGTTTCTTGGCAACTATGAAGCCCCTGCCCTTGCACTTGAGGCAGGGGCCATTCAAGTAGCCACGGGTCTTGCCCCTGCCCCCACACTCGGGGCAGACCTCCCTTTCACCCTCAGCGGGGGTGGGGACAACCCCCTTGCCACTATACACAGTGCACGTCAATCTACGGGAGGGTTACACCCCACTCCCGTGACAAAAGGCCCACTTGACTACCGGTTCGATGACGGTGACCCTGCCCCTGCCTCCGCATACCTGACAGGCAGCAAGTGTAGACAGGAGCCCGAAAGGGTCCTTCCCTGTTCCGTGACAGAAGCCACACTTGATGCCAACCCGGTCGCCACTCTTTTCCATTACCTCTGCTTCGGCCATATTGCGTCTTCCTTCCTCATCGCTGTTCGTTGCGAAGGGAAAAACCGCTATAGGTTTGCCATTGAAGAGCAAAGTCTCTCAATGGCCTATTCAGCCAGGAAATAGAGCAGGCCCTCTTTCCTGATCTTGCCCTCGTCGAGCAGCATCCGGGTGATATTGCCCAGCTTCACCCTTGCCTCTCCCGTAGCTTCTGTCATCTGGGCGAGCTTTATTCCCTCCGCGTGCTCCATGATTAAGTCGAGTATCCTGTTCTGCAGCTTCTGCTTTTCCTCCGGGACGACCTCCTCCATTGGCATCTCTTCCTCTATTGCTTCAGCGACGGGCGGCCTAGCCGGACGGGGCCCTGCTGCCATGCCCCTTCTGGCCTGCATGGCGGCCACCAGGTCCCGCCAGGCAGCCGCGGCCTCAGCCGAATCTTTGCTGAAGCTTTCTACAAGGTCTCTAGCCTCAGAGCGGATGCTAATGACCTCATCTGCCCTCTCCTCTGCCTCTTCCGCTCTCGCCTTTGCGTCGGCCTGACATGCCTTCTTCCTCTCCATCTCGGCCCTAGTAATCCCCTGCTTCTCTTTCGCCAGTTGTGCCTTGAGCCGGGTGCTCATCTGGACGTGAGCCTCGTCGAAGTGTTGGAGCAGGGCAGCCGTCTCCTTTCCTATCTCGGCTATCCGCCTGGTCCTCTCCACCTGCTCTTGAGCCCTATCGTCGTGCGCTTGAGCAATATCCTGGGTCAGACTTCTCACATCACTTGCCCTTGACATTTCCTTCCCTCCTTTGATATTCGATTAGGTTCTAATAGAACTCATCACCTTGTGCCACTGGATAGCCACCTCCCGATCAACACCCCACAACTCGTCCAGCATCTTGCCTACTTCATCCTGTCTCCCCTCCTGCCCGAGCTGGATGACCTTTACCAGCGCCTTGACGTCTTCCTTTATCTCCGCCACTTGCTTGGCCCTCTCCCCGTGCGTTTGAGGAATGTCCCGGGCTGGACTTCTCACATCACTTGCCCTTGACACTTCCTTCCCTCCTTTGATATTTGATTAGGTTCTAATAGAACTCATCACCTTGTGCCACTGGGAGGCCACCTCCTCATCAACCCCCCACAGCTCGTCCAGCATTCTGCCTACCTCATCCTGTCTCCCTCCCTGCCTGAGCTGGATAGCCTTTATCATGGCTTTGAAGTCCTCTACGCGGACCCGCTCCCCCTTCTGGAGAAGCTTCCGCAGACCAATGTTCATCTCCTCGTGCTCCAGGTGCAGCTCTCTCAACATTCTGCCGAGGTCTCCTTGCGCCCCCTTCTGCCGGGTGAGGATGCTGTGGCTCAGGGCCTTGAATTCCTCCAACCCGATATCGCCATCGGTGATGACCTTCCTCAGCCAGGCCACCAGCTCCTCTTGCTCCTTCAGGAAACTGTCAAGAGCATGGGCAACCTTCTTCTCCTTTTCCCTTCGCCGAGCCCGGATTTCCGCCATCAATGTGTCGAAGTCCTTTCTTCTCAAAGATTCGGCACGAGCCAAGAGGTCACGCAGCTCCATAACCTTCTCTTCCTGCTCGAGGTCAAACCGTTTCAAGACCTCCACCATTTGCCTCATCAGGGCGCCAACCGTCGTTACGCGCGCCTCATATGAATCGATGACATTTTCAATAGGGCTTCCCATTATTCAGTCCCCTTTAACGAAGTTTGAGGGCAATCTGCCTCGGCCTTAAGATCAGGAAAATCATAATGCCTTAAGAATTGCCCTCTTGTGGTAACTCGGAGTAACCTGGCATGCTTTAGGCTACTATGTAATTCCCGTTCTGCGATATAGAGGGGCAGTTGACTTTGGGAGGGGTTGCGCCTCTATACCTAAAGGATGCCTTCCTGACCTCTTCCGTTACCGCGTGGTCACGACCTAGGCTGCTTGCGCAGTAAGACCAACCGCCTCAGAGTATTTGAGGAAGGTCTCAACGGAAGAGACCACCGCCCTGGTCTCGATGGTGAGCAGCTCGATGCCCACCAGTGACAACCTCACCCAGGCATCAACGACTATGCCTTTGTCTAGGATTCGGTCGATGACCTCAACCAGGGTATCGGAAGCCATTGTCTTCTCTACCGCCATCTAAATCACCTCCTTTCCTTTTGATTGCATGTCGACACTAGTGCATTTGCGTCGCATGGACAATCACCCGTTTGGGCATTTCTGAAATGGAAATAGTACACGCTGGCGTTGAACTCAAGGGTTGGCGTACTGTTCCATCTCTTAACGAAGTATACAAACATTGGAATTACAAAACCCATTAAGGATATGAAGACGGGATTACAGAGGGCTTACAAGCGGATAAAGATTTGGAGGGAGTAAACCGGTGAGGGCCTGGGAGGGCGCTTCAATATTGCGAGGCGGTTATACTTCCTCCATGGCGTGGTGTTTCATGGGTCCACTCCGATCAGGTTCACCTGGTTTTGCCACGAAGTATCCTATGCCCCGTTTGGTGAGAATAAGCTGCGGGTGACTGGGGTCTGCTTCCACTTTCTGGCGGAGGTGTCTGATATGAACCCTGAGGCTATATGTAGACCCGGGATAATCATCACCCCATACGGCACGGGCAAGGCCGGAGCAGGTCGCCACACTACCCCTCTTTCTCATCAAGCAATGAATGATACGAGCCTGGATTCCAGTGAGGTTTAGCTCCTTTCCTCCGTTCAGAAGCCTGCGTCTGGAGGGATTGAAGCTCAGCGGGCCGAAGAAGAGGGGTGACTTTCCCCCCGAACGGTCCTTATCGCGTATCCTGGCCTTCACCCGTGCCAGGAGTTCGAGATGTCCGCAGGGCTTGACTATGTAATCGTCTGCCCCCTCACCTAGTCCCCTAACTATGCTCGCTTCCTCCCCGCTAACAGTGAGGACAATAATGGGCACAGGCTCGGAGAGGCGTACTCGCTCCAGCACCTCGAAGCCGCTTATATCGGGAAGACCCAGATCAAGGATGATGATATCGGGGGCTTCACTCTTCGCCACCTCTATCCCTTTCTTTCCGAGGCGAGCGGACAGTATTTCAGCCTCCGGCCAGGGTATCTGCAGGGCCATGGAAACAGACTCAACAGTCTCCAGGTCATCTTCAATGATCAGAACCCTCACAATCCCCGCCCCAATCGATCTTCTCCCCAAATACTGATCGGGAGCTTCTAGCTACGATGAAAAACCGATAGACACCAACGACGTTTTCGCCTTCTTGGGTAAACACGGAGTTTCGTTGGCGCCCCCAACCGACATAGTCACCCAACAAACCCGTTTTCCTGGTCCACCCTAGGACGCTACGAGTGGCCTTTCTTGGCAAACTGCTCTGGTGTGCTGCCATTGTGTTGGGCACAGAGGTGAAATTCCAGATCGCGACCAACGATGATAACTCTACGTGGAGTTTTCTGGGGCCAGACGGGACGGCCAGCACCTACTATACGATCAGCGGCACTGATATCTGGTCAGGGCATGATGGCGACCGCTATATCAAGTACAAGGCCTTCCTCGGCACCACTGAGCCGGGGAGGACTCCGGTCCTGAGCAAGATAGGTGTCACCTATATAGAGGCTGCCGCCCCTACTCCAACGCCTACCCCTACTCCAACGCCTACCCCGACGCCTACTCCTACGGAGGTTATCTCCTTCACTGTGACTGATTACAACAACGACGGTATAGTATTTGGTACTGTTAATCCGGGAGAGGAAGACCACCAGGCCAACTGGGGTGGAGCGCAGGGCGCTGTCACCCTGACCATCGGTAGTGAGACTAATGTGGATGTCGATGTCCAGGTCAAGGGCACAGACTTCAGCGGCCCCGGCACCATAAGCATTGGGAACGTCAAGTATAACGACACTGACAGCACTAGCGGCGCTGCTATCCTGACCACAAGCTATGTCACTTGGTATTTGGTGGCAGTGCCGCTATCTGAAGACCGTGTTACGCAGGCTTATTACTGGATTTCCATCCCCAATGGTCAAGCGGCCGGAGACTGCACCAGCGCTTTCTATTACCGGGCAATAAAGTCAGTGTGATTAAGTAAAGCAGCTGCTGAAGAGAGGGTTGCAAGAAGCTTGAGCAGGAAATCACTTCTTATCTTTGGCGTCCTGTTGCTCTGCGTTGTTTTAGGCGCAGTGCCATATGCCACGCATGTTTATGGGTCTGATGCGGAGACTTCTATCACTGCTTGCGTTGGCGTCAAATCGCCTTTGGGTGAAAGTTACGGAGCGAGCGTATTCGCATCATATCGCTGTCTTTTCGCTGAAGCCGCATTAGGTGAACAGGATGACGATGGCGCGGTGATATGGCACGGGGGCTGGATCGGCATCGAGCTTGAGGAAACAGCCATAGGGAATTGCACCGAAATCGCGAGCACAGGAAGTCGTGCCGGGGACATGGTCACGGGCAATTGTACTGTGGATATGGTCATAGGTTGTAATGAGGTTAGCATCTGGGCGGCAAAGGTGGGGTGCGGATCTCCGCGCTTTAGTGTGTATGTGTCCGCAGACGGCGCCAACTGGACAGAGGTTGGGAGCGTTAGCTGCAGTTCTAGCCCTTGGTGGCCCTTATGTTATGCGCGGTACGACTTCAACGGAGATTTCGGGGATGTGAAGTATGTTAAGGTGAGCCGTGGCGGGCCGTTGTGGTCGTGGTTGCTGCTTGATGCGGCGCGGGCCAAAAGCCAGGTTGGCGAGCGATCAAGGAGCATAGGGTAAGTCTGAGGGGGAAGGGGGATGATACCTAATCAGTACTATCGGTTGATTATGCGGACCGGGTGCTATCGAAGAGTGGGACGCTGTTTCCGCCTCAGGCTTCAGGAGCTAAATCTCGAGGAGGCATCTGCACCGAAGTCTGTTATTGAAGAGGACAGCCACAAAGCTACCCACGTCGTTTCTTTCTATGATTTCGAGCATGTTAGAGCTTATGCTGGCTGGATAAAGGAAGCCTCGGAGGATAAGCTTGTTTTCAGTTTGGGCGAAGGGAAAGAGTACGAATTCAGGCCTATAGTCCCTCCTCGCGATTGATTTAGCCATAGTGCCATAGGTCTATAAATAAGACGGCATTAGAGGCTATGCCTATTAGATTATTGCAAGATGAGTTGATACGCAATTCTCTCAAACATTAACCTCCTACCCTGGATCGTGAGCCGAGCGGGGGAGTGGCGACCCGCGTCCGGCTCACTTCCTTTTCGTTGGGTTGTCGTCACGTTCATGCTGTTACTACGCAGTGACGTTGTCTACCTTGAACTGTAATCAACTTGTAAGCTCTTCGCAGCTTTCCGTTTATATCTGTAATCGGCTCTCAACCACAGGTTCGTACAATTGGGTACAATCATATACTACCTACCGTAGGTCAGAATCGTGCACCTCTTCGATAGGCTATGAGTGTCGTTGACATCTCCAGAAAAATGGATTATAATCTGAAATTGTGGATTGCTTGGTGGCAACTAAGAGCGAGGTGCAAGTCGCAACTTGGTAGACAAGCTATGAATACAGAAATCGAGATGAAACTGGGAGGCTAGAAGTGTCAAGGAAAGTAAGGTTCACTACTGTCATCAGCGTGTTGCTGGTATATGTGCTCATGGTACCGATGTTGGTGGCTCCGAGAGCGTTGGCTTATTCTCCATATCCTTTGCAGCCGGCAGATGCCGAGGTAGCCAATGCGCTGGACTATCTGCGTGGACAACAGGGTGCGGACGGTAGCATAAGCGATTTCGCAGTATCGGGCTGGGCGACCATGGCTATAGCTGCTGCGGGAGAAGACCCGCATACGTGGGCTTCTGGTGGCGGGGCTTCTATGGTTGATTACCTCGCAGCGAACGCTGGAACTGCTGCCGGCGTGACCGATTATACCAGGATGGTACTTGCGATAGTCGCTGCGGGAGAGGACCCGGCCAATTTCGGTGGTGTAGATTTCGTGGGTTTGATCGAGGGGGCCTACGATGGTACGCAGCTCGGTGATACAGGTCTACTAAACGACGATTTCTGGGGGCTGATGGCGCTTATCGCTGCTGGTAAAAACCCGGCCTCAGAGATTGTCACAAACACAGTGGCCTTTATCAAGGCTAACCAGAACAGCGACGGCGGTTGGAGCTGGGGTGTAGGGGCTGATAGCGATGTGGATGATGCTGCGGCAGCGATAATGGCTCTTGTCGCGGCTGGTGAGCCTCAGGCTTCAACAGTCGTCCAGAATGGTCTTGCCTACATGAAGTCGATGCAAATGGGTAACGGCGGTTTCGAGTCCTGGGGCGCAACCAATGCCGGAACAGATTCTTGGGGCATCGCTGCTATTGTAGCAGCCGGTCAGGACCCGACTGGTACTAACTGGCGGAGTGGAAATGGTACCGACCCTGTGGATGACCTGCTGACATTTCACAACCCTGACGGCTCATTCAACTGGCAGGCGGCCACGCCCTTGAATGTGGCATGGATGACCTCCTATGCCATACCAGCGCTTTTGGGTCAGCATTATCCTGTAGATGGTCTGCAACAGGAGGAAGCGGTTTCAATCTATGTGAGAGTGGAGGGGCAGGACGCGACTATCTGGAGCGGTGACGTGACTGTTATCGACTCGACCATAGTAGATGACCAGGGTGGTCTACACTATCTACCCGACCCAACTGCACTCGGTGCGCTCGATGAGGCTTCACAGGCTGGCGGTTTTCCGTATGTGGTGAGGGATTTTGGGTGGGGCCTGGCCGTTACCTCAGTAAGTGGAGAGGGCGATTGGGACACGGGGCCGTGGCCAGTGTACAGGGTGGACTATGAATTCGCTCAAGTGGGAATGGCCGACTTCGTATTGAATGAAACGGCTCCTCCGAATCCACCCCATCAGGAGCTTCTGTTCTATATGAGCACTACCTGGGCTGAGCAACCGCTCGATATAGCTGTGGACAAGGCGGATGTTACGGTTGGTGAGGTGTTCACTGCCACTGTGACTTACTATGACGATGCTGTGGAGGCGTGGCTTCCTCTCGAAGGGGCGACGGTGCATGCCGACCAGGGATATCTGACAGGACCGGATGGTACGGTGGAAATTGCTGTTGATCATGAAGCTACCCTCGAGGTGTATGCCGAGAGTGATGGCTTCATTCGAAGCGACAAGGTTACCGTGAACGTGACTGGCGTAGATAGTGCATCGGTCTATGTGAGAGTGGAGGGGCAGGACGCGACTATCTGGAGCGGAGATGTTACTGTTTCCTTCTCAAACATCGCGGACGACCAGGGCGGTTCACATTATCTGCCATATGCGAGTGCCCTCGGCGCACTTGATGAGGCTTCACGGGCCGGTGGTTTCACGTATGTGGTGAGGGATTTCGGGTGGGGCCTGGCCGTTACCTCAGTAAGTGGAGAGGGCGATTGGGACACGGGGCCGTGGCCAGTGTACAGGGTGGACTATGAGTTCGCTCAAGTGGGAATGGCGGACTTCATATTGAATGAAACCACTCCTCCAGATCCCCCCCACCAGGAGGTTCTATTCTACACAAGCAACACTTGGAGCGAGCCCCCACTCAAGCTATCCTTGGATAGACAGAGCGTTTTCGCAAACCAGGAGTTCACAGCTACTGTAACCTACTATGACGACGCCACAGGTGTGTGGCTTCCCCTCGAAGGGGCGACGGTGCATGCTGACCAGGATTATCTGACTGGGCCGGATGGCACGGTAGGGATCTCTATAGCCCAAAGCGGTAGTCTTCAGCTCTATGCCGGGAGCGATGGCTTCGTTCGAAGCGATAAGGCCGATATCGTGGTCAAGGCAGTGCCACTGCCGCCACCCGTAGTGCCCCCTGTGCCTACGCCAGAGCCTACGCCAGAGCCGACTCCCACGCTGACCCTGACACCCACACCTACGCTGGCACCGACACCTCTGCCTACGCCTACGCCGTCGCCTACACCTACTCCCGAGCCAACTGCTGCACCCACACCTACGCCTGAGCCAACGGCAGCACCGACACCCACACCGGTGCCCACACCTACACCCACACTGGCAGCGACAGAGGATGGTCCAGCAGTGCCCTGGGGCGTAATTGGAGGAGTAATCGGTGCGGTGTTAGTCGTAGGCCTAGGGGGCTTTGTGGTGCTCAGAAGGAGGTAGGGCGACGGGATGAGCACGATATGAAGCGCGGCGGACTGCCGACTCCAGCGATACTACTGCTGCTATGTGCTCTTGCTCTCAGCGGCTGCTCAACAGGGACGCTGAGTGAGACGGGTGCGAATATCACTGTCAGGGTGGTAGCGACCCAGGACTTCGGCCAGAAGTTGATGTTCGATGATACGCTGGGAGTGGCGCCGGGGACCCCGGCTATGGCGGCCCTAAAGCAGGTGGCGGAGGTGGAGATAGCCTACGGGGGAGGGTTTGTCAGTGCCATAAATGACGTTCGCTCCGAGCATGATAGAAGGGACTGGTTCATCTTTGTTAACGGCATCGTGGCCAATGTAGGAGCGCTTGATTACACCCTGCGTGATGGCGACATACAGCGCTGGGACTTTCATGACTGGAGCTTCCGCGTGTTCATCCCCGCAGTCGTCGGCGATTTTCCCGAGCCCTTTTTGCATGGATATGGGGGGAAAGTCTATCCCACGGTGATCGTTTATGAGGACGGACTGGAGGAGATTGCACGAGACCTGGAGAGCAGTCTGCAGGGGCTTGGTGTAGTCGATGCCTCAGCCAAGAGAATGAGCGATCTTACGGAAAGCGAGAGGCAACACTCCAACTTGATCCTCGTCGGCACCCTGGATTGCAGCCTGGTGTCGGAGTTGAACCAGGTCTGGGATAGGATGGGATTCTTCGTCCACTTTGAGGACGGCGCGATGGTTGTCTATAGCTCTAAGGGTGAGGCAGTTGCTGAGTACGGGGCTGGCAGCGGGGTAATTCAGGCAACCCAAAGCCCGTGGAATCCCGATGGTGTTGGAGTTTGCGAAAACGTGGTCTGGATGGTGTCGGGCACAGACATGGCTGGGGTGAAGGGCGCCGTAGATACCCTGATCAACAGGCATGATGAGTTCCAATACGCCTGTGCTGTGGTGGTAGCAGATGGCGGAATAATCAAGGTGCCACAGTGATAAGCTTCAGATACAAAGAAAAGGGAACAGTAGTCCACAGGCTCAATCCCTTCTGCAAGCTGGCATGGGTCGTCAGCGTGTCTGTGCTTGCCCTCGTCCTCGACAATCCCCTTTTTCTATTCCTGTTATTCCTGTCAACGTTGCCGCTGGTGATAACAGCGCAGGTGTGGAAAGAGTGGACCTCTTTCATGAAGTTCGCCATCTACCTCTGTCTGGCGATAATAGTGGTAAACGCTCTGGTTAGCTACAATGGCTCACACGTCCTGGCGGAAGCCCCCTTTCGCATCCCTGTGATGGGCACTCCCATAGTAACACTGGAGGCCATTCTCTACGGCATCGCGATGTCCATACGATTGCTGGCGATAATCTCAGCCTTTGCCATACTCACTCTCACTATAAATCCAGACGACATGATGCTCTCGATGATCAGGATGAAGCTGCCCTACAAGTCGGTGCTGGTAACCGCGCTTGCCACCAGGTTTGTTCCCACTCTTATCGACGATGTGGGACGGATTGCCGATGTTCAGCGGTCAAGGGGTTTGGAACTCGACAAAGGGAGGCTACCGCGAAGGATCAAAGGACGTATGTCAATCATAATTCCTTTGCTCTCCAACTCCCTGGATAGAACGGTTCAAATTGCGGAGGCGATGGAATCGAGGGCCTTTGGCAGCGGGAGGAAGAGGACGCTGTACAAGGACATAAGAACGAGCCGCATCGATATCATCACATTGATATTTGGGTTTGCCCCCTGTGCTCTCGGCATCCTCATGTTGATCTTAGGATACGGCGGTTATCAATACTACCCGACCCTGGGAGGGATGAATCTCAGCGGTCCAGAATGGTCAATGCTGCCAATTCTGGTGCTTACGGTATCGTCGGTGGTTTTCCTGGCCTTCTTGAAGAGGAGGATTGATCTTGATTAGGATAAGGGATTTAACCTTCCACTACGGGGATGCCGGCAAGCCGGCTCTTCAGGATGTGAATCTTGAGATTGAAGATGGCGAGTTCGTCCTGGTGACGGGCCCCTCTGGCTGTGGCAAATCCAGCCTTTGCCGCTGCCTCAACGGCTTGATCCCCCATTTTTATGGAGGGAAGATAGCGGGGGGTTTGGAGGTGCAGGGTCTCGACGTGATGAAGCACACCACCAAGGAGCTGGCCACCAGGGTGGGCATGATTTTCCAGGATCCTGAGAACCAGCTTGTCGCCATGGATGTGGAGCGGGAGATCGCCTTCGGCCTGGAAAACCTGGCCTTTCCCAAAGGTGTTATAGCCAAAAGGGTGGAGGAGTCTCTGGATACGCTGGGAATCTCGGGCCTTCGCTACAGGCAGGTGCATGAACTCTCCGGAGGCGAGAAACAGAGGGTTGTCATAGCCTCTGTCCTGGCGCTGCATCCGGATGTTCTAGTGTTGGACGAGCCTACCTCGGAGCTGGACCCCAAGGGCGCTGAAGAGGTGCTTTCTGTTGTACAGCGCCTCAATGATGAGTTGGGCATAACGGTCATACTGGTTGAACACCGGCTGGATAGGGTGGCCCATCTCGTGGACAGGATGATAGTGCTGGATGAGGGCAGAATAGTTGCCGATGGGAACCCTAGGGCAGTTATGTGCAATGGCGACATAACCAATGTTGTTGGCGGAGCCCCCCCGATTGTCAGGATGGTCCAGCGGCTAAAGAGCAACGGTTTCGATATCGATCACATCCCCCTGACTGTCAAGGAGGGGAGGTCGATACTGAAAGACATCTTCAAGGGGGCAAAGGCAAGCGCATTGCCTCAGGCTAAGAGCGCTAATAATGCCAAGCCGGTAATTGAGATGGACAAGCTGTGGCATGTCTATCCCGAGGGGCTTGCCGCCCTGAAGAATGTGGGTTTGAGTGTACGTGGTGGTGAATTCGTTGCTATTATGGGCAGGAACGCATCTGGGAAGACAACTCTGGTCAAACATATCAATGGCCTGTTGAAGCCGACGATGGGAAAGGTGAGGGTTACTGGAATCGACACTCAGAGGGCTACCATCGCTCAGCTAGCGATGAAGGTTGGCTTCGTCTTCCAGAATCCCAATGATCACCTCTTCGCTGATACTGTTGAGGAAGAGATCGCCTTCATCCTGAAGAACCTAGGGTTCGATCGTGCGGAGATAGCAGCGAGGGTTGATGAAATGCTGGAGATGTTTGAGCTGAAAGAGTACAGGAGGCATTACCCGCGCTCGTTGAGCGGTGGCGAGAGACAAAGGGTCGCTTTGGCATCTGTTCTTGTCGCCAGGCCCGAGGTGCTCATTCTGGATGAGCCAACCAGGGGGATGGAATACAGGCTCAAGAGCGATCTGATGCGCTTCCTGCGTAGATACAAGGAGAATGGTAACACTGTAGTTCTGGTCACCCATGATGTGGAGACGGTGGCGGAATACGCGGACAGGGTAGTGTTGCTCAGCGAGGGCAGGGTTGTGGTGGACGGTAACAAACGGGACGTCCTCTCGCAGGCACTGTTCTTCTCCCCTCAGATAAACCGTCTCGTACAGGCGTTTGAAAAGTATGGGGTTCCCAATAACATCCTGACTGTTGACGAGGCACTGGACATACTGAAATGAAGAAGAGTCGCTTGTTTCTAGCGCTTATTTCCGCTGCAGGGATAGCTGCTTTTGTCGTCCCCCTGTTCTCAACGGGCTCATCAAGTGGTCTTTTGAACTGGGGGCTGGCAGCGACCATAATTGTTATGCTGGCTATCATAGCCTTCTTTTTCGAGTTCGAGGCGGCGGCTATAAGTTCAAAGGAAGTAGCGCTTGTAGCGATGCTAGGAACCCTATCCGCTGTCCTCAGGATTCCTTTTGCTGCCATACCTAGCGTGCAGCCATGTACCTATCTCATAATGTGCTCTGGATACGTATTCGGCCCGGTGGCCGGGTTTATGGTTGGAGCGATAACAGCCCTTGTCTCCAACTTCTTCCTCGGCCAAGGGCCGTGGACACTGTATCAGATGTTGGCCTGGGGATTTTTGGGGGTTGCCGCCGCCTATCTCAGGCGATTCCACCTGGGGAGGATATGGCTGGTTTTCTTCGGCATCGTTGGCGGTTATGTTTATGGATGGATAATGAACACATGGTATTGGGCTTCCTTCATCTATCCCCTCACGTTGAGGACATTCCTGACGTATCAGGTCACCAGCATATGGTTCGATACCTTTCATGCAATTGGTAACGCCGTCTTCCTCTGGCTTTTTGGTATGAAAACCATTGATATTCTGGAGAGGTTCAAGAAGAGATTCAACTGGAGAATATCGAGCGAGCCTGGGAGTACACAGTTGCCACGCAGGTTGTCTGTAGCGAGTGATGACCAGTGACCGTGTAGTTCCCTTCCGTTGGGGGGAGCGGATTAAGGGGAGGGGGAATTCGCCCATCCCGTTAGGGGAAGGGCAGTTCGTCGAAATTCTCTCAAACATCTACCTCCTACCCTGAATCATGAGCCCAAATAGATTCGCCCTTCCCACGATTGCACATTTGTCCATTTGGTGCAATTGGCTCAACGTTTGTGCATTCTGTTGGATAATCGGCAAGAGAGCAAATGGCAGCCTAGAAGCTCTTGATATCTTCCAGTTAAGCTCACCTAAGGCGACTCCCTTTCGTCAGTAGGCCAGGGCGAAAGTCTTCTCAAAAGTTTTACCTTTTGTCCTGTTTGGTGAGCCATTCTTGTTGATACGCAGAACTTCACTCGTACTGGTCAACCCGTCCTCAAGGGGTAGAGGTATCGTGTAGTCGATGGCAACCTCAGGCAGGTTGAACTCCACCATCTTGGCGAACGACCTTAGAAATGCCTTCTGCTCCAAGAAAGAAGCACTGTTCAGTAGGTTTTTCAGGTCTGAAGCATATTCCAGTGTCGCCTTGAGGTCCAGTACGTGAGTGCTCTCACTATTCATCTTGTCCAGCAGTTCATCGCGCCTCTCCTGGAGTTCCCGCTGCTGGACTCTGAGTTCCTTCAATCGTGGAGCCAGGTCATCCAAAGCAACCTTGCCTGTCTCAAGGGCCGCATGAAGCTTGGCTACAGGGACTACATTGTATCATCCGCTATCGTCTTCGTGGTGTAGGGGCTGCTTGGCTTATCTGTTTTTTCCAAACGCAGCGCCTCTGTTATCAAACGTAACGACCTTATAATACTTTTTGAAAGCACGGTTGAAAGCACGGGTTTGGAAAAACCAAGCCTGGCGTGGGCCCCCAAAGCCCATTGTCAAAACGAAGGGCTCCCCCTCTCACATACGCTTCTGGCATTCTTCCACTCCTTTCCAAGGCTAGTGTTTCCAATGTCTTGCCATAGACTTCCTGTGGTAGTATATTTATCGCAGTAGAATATCAACAAGCTATCGCGTTCTTGCTGCTGTGCCCCCGGGTGCTTTGCCCTTCTGGTATCAAAATCAACTTAGGAGCGCAAACGACTGGAAGTGGTTACTGGCTGAACCTGGCAAACATTGGAAAGACGGGTATTCGGCCAAATCTCTTGCATACCGTTGGCAAGAGGCAAAGAAAGGGGTAACGGCTTCAGGGATGCTTGACTGACTGCCCAGATTGTCAGCGTTGACATGCTGGGGACTGAGCGAGAGGCAGGTGTACAAATGCTGGATGATGGTGTCAACTACATCGTGTCCGGGCTGGAGCGGTCCGGCACCTCAGTAATGATGCAAATGCTCCACATGGGTGGATTGCCGGTTGCCTTTGACGACTCCAGGGCAGCAGATGAGCACAACCCACGAGGGTACTACGAACTGGAAGGCGGGAAGATCATCAGCCGTCTGATGGACGGCACCTTCGACCTGGCGTCAAACAAAGGGCGAATTGTCAAGATAACTGCATACGGGCTGAAGTTCTTGTCCAAGGGGAACTACAAGATAATCTACATGCTGCGGAACATCGACGAAGTTCTGGATTCGACGCAGAAAATGGGCGTCCCCATTGACAGGGGAAAAGACCGAGCATCACTTAGGAAGCTCAACAGATTTGCCTTTGACTTGATGGACCGCCGTGACGACATGGAATACGTCACCGTCGATTACCGTGACATTATAGGCAATCCCAGGAGAGAGATAGAGAAGGTGGGCCGTTTCCTCGGCCAGACCTGCGACTTCGAACGGGCGATCAGAGCCGTGGATTCAGGACTCTACAGGAGTAGGTCTCCCAAATAGGCAGCCCGTTTTGAGCCGGCATTCGGGAAGGAAGCGTTCGTAGAGCGCTTGGTGTGCGTGTCGCGCAATCCATCTCGTCTTCAGTTCGATTTCCAGTAATCTAATCGAGGGAGAACGAGCAGGCCATCGCCGACTGCACCCGGGCTATTGAGCTTGACATCCAACAATCCTGTAGAATGCCTCGTCGAACTCCGGTTTATCCATGTATTTCGTCATAAAAGTCGCCGGCATTCTTTCCATCCATTCCATGAAATTGTCAGGCAATTCAATTCCGAGTTCTCTATACGCTTCAACAAGGTCCTTTCTGCTCGGCGGGCACCCGTTTATTTTCACGCAATGATTTATCAACCGATGTTCACTGTTTCTCTTCACCTGACATTGACCAACGAGTAAGGTGTGTTTGTGTCCTTCCGTAGGTTCATGGACTTTGCCGTGGAGTATTTCGATATCGTCGAAAGGCTTGTCTCTATTCTTCGCCATCAAGATACCCCAAATTACATAATAGATAGATGCCGAGCAGTATGTGCACATAGTGTTATCCGCCTGTGGGAAGGTCAGGCCTTTTATTCCCGCCCGTTCAAAGAATAGTGGCAGATCGCCCGATTCATTCTGCTCAAATTCCCACTTATGAGGTCTCAACTCAGTCTTTATGTCAACTTCCCCTTTGATATCTACGTCACTCAGGTCGGTCGGTCGACCATTGTTCTCGGCTGCCAAAGCTATATAAGGGATGCTTGGGGGCGCAAGACCCAAGATTGTGGCCCCTACCTTATCGGCAGAGATAAGGTCTCTTGAAACAATGATGATGTTTGATCGGTGCGCTCTACCGGTATAGAGGGGCCCTCTTTCCAGGGTATAGATACCATCCAGAATGGTAAGGGACGGCGAAAGCATACTAGGTAATTTGGCGAGATGGTAATCCAGATCGATACTGTGGTCTGCATTGTGGCATCTCTTTCTGGAGGCGATATTGAGCACACCCTTCAGATTCTTAATCCCGAGAGACACTATAGCTTGAGTATGCGTTTTCAGCACCGGCATATTGATAACGTAGTCAGCATCAAGGATATCTCTGTTAACTGACAGCGTCACGTCACCTGCAGTGACCTTGGCAAAAGAGCCCCTCATTACATCGAGTATCTTTACGCCATAGCGTTCCGCAAGGACATCAAGTCCCATGCCTTTGGCCACCAGTTGAAGCGTTGATTCGGATTTCCTCTCGACTTCAACGATACCCTCCAGTATAGTAATATCTTTGACTCCATGCTCTTTCAAGAGGACCACCATATCTTCAATCATTCGTGCCGTTGTCAAGACGCCATACTTGGGAAACCTCGACCCTTCGTGCCACAAACAGAAGTTGGGCTTAATGAACACGTTTGAATCGCGGGAGAGGCCTCCAAGACCTCCCGCCAAATCCACCGCTTTCCTCAATGATTCAAAGGGCTTCTCATACTTCACAACTGCAACATCATACATCGTACTTCCCTTCGTACTTTCTGCTTCAAACGGTCGATGCTCCAAGCAGAGATTTCCGATACCTGCTTCTCTGACTATGTTAAGAGCCCCGCTTGCTGGCTGTCAAGGTCTCTGGCAAGCCCAAACCAGCCCCGCAGCCAAATCTAGAGACGTGGTGGTCTCGTTCAGAAAGACGAGTGACACCTTATCCCTTTGTGACACTGAGAAACACCCTCACCTAGCCTCTCCCTTGAAGGGAGAGGAATAAGGTGAGGGTGGCCGAATACAACGTGTTGGCAGATTCCTCCCTCTTGTGGTAAAATCCGACTTGCCAAGGGTTGGGCGAAGGACGGCTTATGGCTGAACAGAAGACGCGTGTATTGCTCGGCAAGATCGGCCTCGACGGCCACGACAGAGGGATAAGGATGATCGCCACATGGCTGTCCAAAGCTGGTATGGAGGTAGTCTACATAGGCACTCACCAGACAGCAGAGCGCATGGCCCGCGCAGCCATTGAGGAGGATGTGGATGTCATCGGGCTGAGCTTCCAGGGGGCAGACCATATTCCCTTGGTCAGGATGATGGTCGATCAGATAAAGGCCCACGGCCTGGAAGACAGGCTGCTGGTCGTTGGCGGCAATGTTCCCCGCCGCGATATCAGCGTGCTCAAGCAGATGGGGGTTGACGAGGTGTTTCCCAGCGGCAGCCCCATGAGCGTATCTGTGGCTTACATCAAGGAGAACGCCCACAAGAGAAGGAAATGAGGTGGTGAGGCAAATGACTGAGAAGGCAAGAAGCAGCTACTTCGAGAAGTCAGAGAGGCAGGAGACCTGGTCGGGCATCCCAGTGAAACCAGTGTACACTCCCAAGGATATCAGTGGCATCGAGTATGCTCAGAGGATAGGCGATCCTGGCCATTACCCCTTCACCAGAGGCATCTATGAAAACATGTACCGAGGCCGGCTATGGAGCCGACGCCAGATCACTGGCTGCTCCACTCCCAGGCTGACCAACGAGCGGCTGAAATACCTTATCAGCCAGGGGGAGACTGCCATCAATGTCATCTGCGACCAGCCTACTCAGATCCAGATCGACTCCGACCATCCCTGGGCCGAGGGCAGCGTGGGCCGCTCGGGCGTCCCCGTCACTACAATGCAGGATGTGTGGACAATCCTGGACGGGATACGCCTGGATGAGACGAGCACCATGCTCACTGCGCACTCGCCCCTTACCCTCCCCTCCTACCTGCTGTTGGCCGACCACCAAGGGGTCCCTTACTCAGAGCTCAGGGTGAGCGGGGTGATCACCCCGCCGACGGTCTCGGCGCCGGTGTGCCTGTACGGCGGCCGCCTATCAGCCGACCAGCAGGGAATCCCCTGGACTGCAGTCGGCACGCACGGCAGCGATCTCCTGTCGTCGGTGCAGCAGAAGAGAATGAAAGAGTTCGCAGACAAGATCGAGTTTCTGATCGCTAGGAACTGTGACAAAATGTATCCGGCTAACTTCAATGGCTATATTATCAGAGAAACTGGGGTCGGAGCTGTCGAGGAGGTGGCGTGGGAGTTCGCCAGAGCGTTCGAGTCTTTCGATATGCTCACCAGGCGTGGGCTGGACATCGACCAGGTAGCTCCCAAGGTGAGCTTCACTTTCAGCAGCATGATCGACCTCTTTGAGGAGATAGTCAAGTTCCGAGCAGCGAGAAGGGTATGGGCGCGTAACCTTAAGGAGAGATATGGCGCCACCGCCCCCCGCTCATTGCAGCTCAAGTTCCATGTCAACACCGCAGGAGTCATGATGGAGCGCCAACAGCCGATGATCAACATTGTGCGTGCCGCCTACGGCGCGCTGGCAGCCGTGCTTGCAGGCACTCAGTCCCTTCAAGTTGCTGGCTACGATGAGGCCATCGCCATCCCAACTGAGGAGGCAGCCACCATCGGCTTGAGGACCCAGCAGATACTGGCCTACGAGACCGGAGTTGCCACCGTGGCCGATCCCCTGGCCGGCTCCTACTATGTGGAGAGCCTCACCGAAAAGATGGACGAGGAGATGCAGAAGGTCATCGATACCATCGAGGAGATGGGCGGCATGTCGGCGGCGGTGGTCAACGGCTACATAGACAGGGAGATGGAGAAGGCCTGGCTCAAGTACCAGCAGGAGGTGGAGGACAAGAAACGGATTGTCGTCGGCGTCAATGAGTTCACCGTCCCCGAGGAGGAAGACGCTGACGTGGAAGCCTACCACCACCAGGTGGACTTCGACCTGGTGCATCGCTACATCGAGGACCTCAAGGAATTCAAGCGCACCCGCTCCCAGACCAAGGCGAGGAAGGCCCTGGAAGACCTGCGCCGGGCCGTTGAGACCGATGACCCCGAGATCATCTGTTTCGAGATGGAGTGCTGCAAGGCTAACTGCACCACCGGCGAGGTTGCCGGCGTCAAGAGGATGGGCGTGGGCCTCCCCTATGACACAATGGGGGTGCTGGAATACCCCTTCGATTAACACTGAATCCGCAATCGGGGGCAGGGCACGCCCGCGCAGCAGCCGCAGAGAAACACGAGCGACGAGGGACCGGCAGACTGCTCGAGGAGGACCCAACGATGATAGTGGATAGACTTAGGGAGATTGTGGGAACCAGCTGGGTCACTACCGAAGAAGAGAAAATCATAGACTACCTGACTGACGAGACAGCGCCGGGGATCAAGCCCCAGCCAGCCACGGAGGTGGTCCTGGTGAAGCCCGCGGACGCTCAGGAAATCAGCAGAATCCTCAAGCTCGCCAACGAGGAGAGAATCCCTGTGTTCCCCCGAGGCGGCGGGACGGGACTGTGCGGGGGCGCTATCCCGACCCAGGATGGCATCATACTGTCGCTGGAGAGACTGAAAGCGGTTCATGTCGACAATGATAATCTGATGGCAGTCGTGGAGGCCGGAGCCACGCTTGGAGAGCTGCAGAGCAGAGTCGAGGAAGAGGGTCTGTTCTTTCCACCACACCCCGGCGACGAAAGCGCGCAGGTAGGCGGGCTCGTCGCGTGCAACGCCGGCGGCGCACGCGCGGTGAAATACGGCGTCATGAGAAACTACGTCCGGGGCCTCGAAGTCGTGATGCCTACGGGTGAGGTGCTGAACATGGGTGGGAAGCTGATAAAGGACAATACCGGATATAGTCTCATGCACTTGTTGATAGGCAGCGAGGGAACGCTGGGCGTCATCACAAAGGCGGTCCTGCGGTTGTTCCCCCGTCCCCCTGCTTCGGCTACAATGATCGTGCCTTTCCACGATCGCCACGACGCGATCCGCACGGTTCCGCGAATCCTCCAGAGCGGGATCATTCCGCTGGCAATAGAGTACATGGACCGCGCCGCAGCCGAAGCCTCCGCTGACAGCCTGAGCATGGACTGGCCCTCCAAGGCTGGCAGCGCATTCCTGATGATAATAGTCGAAGGCAGCAGCGAAGAGGAGATGCTCTCGGCCTGTGCAAGGTTCTCCGATATCTGCCAGGAATGCGGCGGCCTTGAGCCCGTGGTAGGTGAGAGCAAGAAGAAGCAGGCGGACATCCTGAAGATCAGAAGCAACGTTTACCTCGCCGCCAAGCCCTATATCGCAGACGCTCTGGACATAGCCGTGCCTCCCGCCAGCATGGCGGCTCTCATGGACGCCATAGACACCGTGGCGCAACGTTTCGGCACCGCCATTCCGATGCTCGGTCATGCGGGAGACGGCAATCTTCACCCGGCACTGCTGATGGACCTCGTCGAGGGCGATGGGAGCAAGCTCAGAGAAGCCAAGCGGGCCATCTACGAGGAGACCCTGAAATTGGGAGGAACGATGACTGCGGAGCACGGGCTGGGCAAGGTCAGGCCGCCGGACCTCGACATGTTCCTTGATCAGAAAAGGATCGACCTCATGCGTGGCATAAAGAAAGTTTTCGACCCCAACGGCATACTAAATCCGGGGTGCGTCCTGGCGGCGGAATAGGCAGGCTGGGTGGGTTCAGACGCGGTTTGACACGGGATCGGGCGTCTTTCGATGAGGAGACACGGCCGTTGAGGCCGATGACCCCGAGATCCTCTGTTTCGAGATGGAGTGCTGCAAGGCCAACTGCACCACCGGCGAGGTCGCCGGCGTGAAGAGGATGGGCGTGGGCCTCCCCTATAACCCAATGGGGGTGCTGGAATACCCCTTCGATTAGAGCCTAATCTGCTCTATGCGCCAAGTCGACACCAGTGTCCTAACTCAATCGAGTTGTGCGTATTTTCTAAGGAAACGCAAGCAATCACTCGTATTGTCGGGGAGGAAGATATCCCATCTTGATTTGACGGCCTCCATTTCAGCATCCTCCATACCATGTGCAGTTCCTAACCCTCGAGCGTTAAAAGGTAGTCTATTAGGTATTACCTGCGGCCGCTTGGGCAATTTGTGCACTCCCAAACGCTGTAAATTCACTCGATTGTAGCCGAAGCCAAGGAAGTAGATTCTCTCTGCCTTCTCCATTAGCTTGAATGCACGCTCAAACTCCGGGGATGTTTCTTGGCCTTCGGAAACCACTATGATTTTCTCGCTGGCCGATTGTATATCTTCCGCGGTATACGTGGGAACATAGGCCCTAGCTTGCTGTGACTGCCAAGGAAGTGCGCCAAGACTGCCATGCACATGGACTATGGGAATCTTGCTCAGCGTCTCTGCACATTCGACATCTGGTCTATTGTGAGTGTATTTCAAAGCTTTGAAGAGGTAATGCTCGATTGATCTATCATAGTTGAAAGTAATGATCGAGAGCCTGTTCTTGTCCAAGTCATCGAAAGACACGTTTAGGCTGCTAAATAGGTACTGGTAACAGCCAGACCCCCTATAGGCAAAGCCTAAAAGCGTGCTCTCATCCTCATTAGGGACCAGGGCAAGAGTCATAGCAAGCTTTCCGACCTTGAGGAACTCGGGGCGATATTCAAGGAAGGCGTCTACAGATGATTGCTGGGAGTTATAAAGCTCGAGTCGGAAAGCCTGCCATTCGGCTTGAGACACTCCGCAGTGGTCGAGAACCTGATGCCAGCCCCAACTGCTACTTGGATGAAGGCCATCATGAACTTTGCGGAGGAGCGCTTCTCCAGACGGAAATCCGTATGACACACTTGCGCCTGCTCCGAGCACAAGAACAGTCGGTTTTGTTATCATTTTATGCCTTGCGTGCTGTGCCTACAAGCTCGATCAACTGGTTTAGGTCTGAGCCGGCGCCGAATATCTCCCTGACGCCCTCTTTCTTCAGCCAGTCGAAGTCCTCATCCGGTATCAGGCCTCCGACCAGCACCATCACGTCTTCCATGCCTTTTTCTCTCAGCAGCTTCATCACCTCTGGTACGTGAGCATCATAGGCCCCCGTTGAGAAGCTCATCCCTATCACATCCACGTCCTCCTCAACGGCTGAGGCTACTATCTCCTCCGGCCTCATATACACAATATAGACCACCTCGAAACCCGCATCCCTCAGGCTCGCTACGACTGTTTTTACCCCCCGGTCATGGCACTCCATCCAGTGCTTGACCAGAAGGACCTTGGCTTTGCCATTGGATTTCAATTCTCAGTACCTCCTACCTTGAGTTGGCTGCCGGCAGCTAGTGCGGCAGTGACACGCTGTACTGGGGCCCCCATTTGAAGACCTTCCTCAGGGTTTTTGATATCTCGCCCGCGGTTGCCTTGGCCCTGGCCGCCTCGATGCACGCTGGCATGACATGACCGTACTCACCTTTGTCCAATCGCTCCGCTGCCGCCACCAGCGCGTTGAGAGCTGCGTCGGTCTTTGCCTGGTCACGCCTGGCTTTGTATTCCTTGATTCGTTCTATGGCAATCCTGGCCACGTCAGGATCGGCGCGGAAGGGTTTGATTTTCCCCTCTTCAGGCACGATATACTTGTTCCAGCCTACGATTACGTTTTCCCCGCTATCAATCGCCCGCCGCCACTCGCTGGAGTGCTTGCGCAGCGTGCCCATCAGCATGCCGCTCTTGTGGGCCTTCACGAAGCCGCCGGCATCGTCTATTTCCTTCAAAACCTTTCTCGCTTCCTGCTCCATCCTGTGTGTAAGCCACTCTACGTAATAGGACCCTGCAAGCGGATCGCTCACCTTGGTTATGCCTGTCTCATGGCGTATGACCTGCTGTATCCTCAGCGTTAGAATTGCCGACTCCTCGGTGGGAATGCCAATCGGCTCATCATATGCCGGGACTTCCATCGCCGTTGTACCTGAGAGGCACGCACCCAGGGCGTGATAGGCGCTGCGAATCAGGTTCACCAGCGGCTGCTGCTTGGTCAACTCAAAGCAGGAGGTATGTGTGTGCGTCCTCAACTGCATGGATGATGCCCGCTTGCAGCCGTATCTCTCCCGAGCAATGGTTGCCCACAGCTTTCTCCACGCTCTGAACATGCAAACATACTCGAAGAAGTCATTACACTGGGCTATCTGAAATCCTATTCCCGGCATGAAGGCGTCCGGGTCCAGGCCTGCGGCGACGCATGAGTCAGCAATCGCCCTGGCCGTGGCTATACCGTAGCTCATCTGGTGGACGGCGTCTGCGCCTGTTTCCGACATGCCGTGACCCTGGATATTGGTATGGTTCCACCTGGGCATCTCTTTGCTGCAGAAGCAGATGACGTCAGTGGCCAGTTTGAGGCCGCCCTCGGTTTCCCAGAGATGGTTCGGGGCATACCACGCTCCAAACTGCCAGTTCATGGTGTTGCCCCGAAGCTGATCCGGTGTTAGGCCCTGAGACTCGGCATATGCAATGAAGTGGGCCAGATAAGGGAGGGTGTCGCCGTTTATGAGCACAATGTTGGTCTTGGTGAGGTCTATGCCGTGGAGCATTCGACCGAAATCCTCGTCGGTGGGGCAGCTCACTCCGTCCTTGCCTATATACCCTTGTGCATCGGGGTCGTCGGGGTCGACTCCAAAGTGGGTCGGGACGTCAACCACTATGTTGTAGGCTCGGCCGCCGAAGTAACCCTCCATCCCGGCTTCGGCCAGCTTGTCCATCCGCTCCCGAGTATGTTCCGGCAGTCCATAGCCGTGCACCGGTTGATTTATCCATGGCTGGAACTGATAGTGCAGGGGGTAGTTGCTTCTCATGTAAGGATAAGAGCCGGGCACACCAATATCCTTTTCAAAGTCGAGGTCCTGTATGTCCAACGGGGTGTATAACGGCTTTATCGGTATCCCCGATGAGCCCGTAGTCGAGGAGAAGTCCCTCCCCTGATACCGCTCAGCGATAGCGGCCTCGTACTGCTCCATCAGTTTTCGGCATTGTTCCAGAGTTTTCTCGTCAAACATCTGCTCTCCTCCTTATGGATGAACGCATATTGATTTGGCGCTTTTCAGGCAGTTTCCCATTCGGCCTCAATGATGGACGGGAGTTTGGCGGCCCGTTCTTTACCGCTCATGAAGTCCAGAAACCTGATGCCCTGCGGGTCGATCTGCTTGATCAGTTCGAGTTCCTGCACGGTGGGTGCTTTGGTAACCGGGCAATCCGAAGGGATTTCCACTTCGAACCCGGTGTTGCTGATGACGTCCTCGGCTGTGACGCCGTTGTGCAGCGACAGAACCTTCCATTTGCCGCGCTCGACCATCTGCATGACGCAGAGATTGGTGACCACGGTCATGGGGCCGGGGCGGAGTCCCTGGGCCCTGCGCTCCTCGTCGGTGAAGTAGTACCTGGTGCCCGTGATATAGTTGACCTTGGGAACAAAGGTGTTTTTCGAGTGGCCTGCGAAGTAAGCGACGCTCTTGCGATGCAGGCCGTAGACCACCGGTGCGCCGGCGCCTCCGGGCAGCCGCAGCGCGCGGGGATTCATTTCGCCCGTGGGATTGCCCTCGGCGTCCTTGACCGGCAGCGCCAGCCAGGAGATGTTGATATCGCCATTGGCGTCCAGTTGCGCGCTGGAAACGGCCTCTACATCCCCCATTCCCCGCAGGTGCAAAGCTTCAATGCATTCTGTCATCGACCAGAGCCCCGCGGCAAACTCGGTGCAGGCAGCCTCCGAGGTGTGGAAGCTCAACTGAAAGGGAAGAGGGTCAACGCCGCTATAGCCCACGATGAAGGCGTTGGGCGCATGGGTCAGCTTGGCCAGCATGTACGCGGTGTACGCCAGTGGGGTGAACGAGCCCAGTATAATGGAATCTCCGTCCTCAATGGTGCGGGCCAGGCTAACCACCATCTGAGAAGAGGCATCGAACTCCGGTGCAGCCTCGTCGCTCAGAGCCTGAGGAAACTCGATGCGCCTGGTATTCTTGGCCAACCTTGTGAGTTTCCTCCTGGCCGTCTCCCCACCGACATTCCTCATGTACTCCTCTTCACTTTGGCCAATGAGTCCTTGGATGTATTCGCCCGCGGTCTCGGGATTGCCGATGCCCTGGACATCCTTCATCATCTGCATTAGGTGAGCGGAATAGTAAGGGACGCAACTGCAGGGGGAGGCTCCGAAGGGGGAGTAGATCACCAGGTCAACCTCGGGGCGGAAGAGCACGGTTGCCGTTTTATCGGCGCGAATCTGTTCCGGGGAGACGATCTCTTCCACGGTTACGACTACGTACCTGGCGGCCATGGCCATATCCAGGTCCGATGCGGAGGTGCCGAAAATCTGCACGTTCCCCTGCTCGTCGGCCCTTTGGGCGTGGATGATGGCCACGTCGGGCGCGATAGCCTGCACGGCGGTGAGTTCTTTGCCGGTAAAGGGGCAGGTCACGGTTTTATATAGCTCGGGGGCTTCCTTGACGATATCCGATCCTTTGGGTCCGGCGAACGCAGCGAAGGGAACACCTCTTCCCGCAGCCTGCAGCCCCTTGACCATGCTGCAGCCCTCGATTTCGGTTAGCTCGATCAGGTTTCTCTGCGCGACTCTGCGGAAGTTGGGAGGCAGGCCGAAAGCCTCCAGGCTCAAAAAGCTGAAGACCAGATGGTCCACCGCGCCCGCAGCCAGAAGCCACTCCATTTCCCAGCCCCCGACGATGGACATCACCTTCAAGCCGGTGATTTTCTGCCGGATGATTTCCCTGATGATGGCCATGGGCTTGTTGCAGCTCCAGCCGCCCCCGATAGCTACAAAGCTTCCATCCTTGACAAACTCCCCGATATCGCTTAGCTTCCCAACCTTGTTGTGACTGGTCATATGTTGCCTCTTTCCTGGAGATGTAGTGACAGCCTTCTAGTCATGTCCCTTTTGAATCTTGAGGAGAACACCAGGAAGCGTAGGTATTTTAAGATACTCCTCGCTCGCTGTCAACGAGCCGGCTTGGATTGACGAGCCAACGCCCTCCTTTTTGAAATCAACCTGGGTGGAACCAAGCACCGCAAACATTGACACGTGGTACAGCCCCAACTTATACTATTTTGGCCAAAACTCTTGTTCAAACGAGGAAGCTGCAAGCGGGCATTACCGGGCAAATGTCATTGCAGGCTGAGAAATCCGAGACCAGGAGCAGGTAGATAGGGACTTCCATAAACTGGCCGGAAGAAATCTGTCAAGGGGGAGAAGATGATGGAGACAAAACCCGGCGATACCTTAGGAAGCATAGTGGACAGGGTGGGAGCTAAATACCCAAAGCAGGAGGCTATGGTCTGCGCAAAAGAGCGGATAACGTACGACACCCTGCTGGACAGAGCGAATTGCATGGCCAGCG
>CAYVES010000003.1:0-50743 GCA_964449845.1 uncultured Dehalococcoidia bacterium | reverse complement strand
CTGTCGATCCCCTCACGTCGACCTCGCGTATCCTCGATCCACTCATAGTTGGTGAGGAGCATTATCAGGTGGCACGAGGCATACAACGCATACTGCAGCGCTATAAAGACCTCCAGGATATCATCGCCATATTGGGCATTGAGGAGCTCAGCGACGAGGACAAGCTCACAGTAGCCCGCGCCCGCAAGATGCAGCGCTTCCTCTCCCAGCCCATGTTCGTTGCTGAGGCCTTTACTAGCATCCCAGGCAAGTATGTGCCGATAAAGGAAACGGTGCGCGGATTCAAGGAGATCCTGGAGGGCAAGCACGACGGTCTACCGGAGCAAGCATTCTTCATGGTAGGCAACATAGACGAAGCTGTAGAGAAGGCAAAGACTCTATAGGCGGCATAGAAGGACTGGACCTGTCAAGATTGCCGTGGCATAGAATGCCTCCGGAGTGCAGGGGCAGAGCCCCTGCCGAGGTTTTAGGGGTGTCCCCTAATTTGTCTTCCCCCTCTCCCAGAGGGAGAGGGGGTCAGGGGGTGAGGGCTCTTGCCAAAGATAGGTTTTGAGATAGTAACTGCGGAGCGAGCGGTTTACTCCGACGAGGTCGATGTCGTGGTAGCACCGGGAGTCGAAGGCCAGCTTGCCATACTCCCAAACCACGCTCCCCTGATGACTATGCTGCAGCCCGGCGAGCTCATGGTGAGAAAAGCTGGTGAAGAGGAATCGATCTTCGTCAGTGGTGGATTCCTAGAGGTGCAGGCGAACAAGGTGACTGTGCTGGCCGACACCGCCGAGAGAGCTGAGGAGATCGATACCGCACGCGCCGAGGAAGCGAGACGCCGCGCTGAGCAGAGAGTGGCCACGCCCGCTTCGGAGGCAGACCACGCTCGAGCTCAAGCAGCGATGCTCCGTTCGTTGATGAGGCTCAAGGTAGCACAGAAGGGTAGAAAGAGAAGGCCCAGAGGCTAGCTCTCGTTATATACACGACGACATAAGTACTTCCGCTATATCTATATAGGGAAATTCTAATTGCTAATTCCCAAGCACCAAACAAATTCAAATATCAAAATGCAAAAGGAAAAGTAGCGTCGTGACTCCTGTCACGACGAAGAACTTGAATAGCGCCCGTCGTTTGAGAAACGCCAGCCCAAAGAGACTAGAATCTACCTGGGCTCATGCCCCGCCTTCCTCTGCGTCACTCCCCTCCGCCAGCGGAATATCAGATATCCTCCCAAGCCAACAGCCATCCAGCCAAAACCTACCCACCGGCTGTACTCCTGGACAACGATTATCACCAGCCAGATTGTAATCGTAGCAACGAGCCCGATTATTGCAGTTATCGGCAGCTCATGTCCTCTTATTCTGACATTGCCTCGAAGTTTAAATGGGCGTGCCAGCTCGGGCTTCCTGATCCTCAGGGCCAGAACAGAGGCATGCGCAAAAGCAAACGCAAGAAGAGAACCAAACACATATAGACCGCCCATATTCTCGAATATCTCGGTTATATCGCCACGGAATAGGCCTGGGATCAGGATGAGAATGGCTACTGCGCTGAAGACGATGATGGACATGTAAGGTGTCCTGAAGCGGGGATGGATCCGATGAAACACCGATGGCAGCTGTTGATATGAACCCATGGAGAAGGCTAGCCGGGAGATGCCCATGATTCCAGCGTTGGTAGCAATGAGCAGGATGGTGGCTGCCAGTATCGCCACCAGTGGCATAAATATTGCCTTCAACCATTCAAACGGGAACGCATTGGCAACGCCGGCTACCGGATCCCGAGCCCACTCAGTGGCCAAATCCCCCGGCGTTATTGCAGAGAGGGCCACCACAGAGATACCGGAGAACATAATCAGCACGCTGAACATCATCATGAACATTGCCCTGGGCACACGGATTTGAGGAAGGCGGGTTTCCTCTGACATCTGGGAGACGGTCTCCACGCCAGTGTATGCCAGTGCAGCCAGAGCAATGCCGAAGACAAGGTTAGTCGCAGACGGCCAGTTGCCGCTGCCAAACATATTCTCGGCCAGCTGCCCAACGCTGAATGCGACAATGCCAGGATTGAGGAGCAGAACCAAGCCTATAATTACCAGCAAGGCCTGGACCGCTACATCAAGCACCGCCGCCCCTATATTCATAAATGCCGTCTCCCTAACCCCGAGGATATTGACCACCATTAGAAACAGGACAATCCCAATCGAGAGAAGGGTACCGATCCAAGGGTCGGTTTTCAAAGGCTCCCAAAAGTAGCCCAAATACGGCGAAATAATGAACGCCGAGATTGAGATGGTCACGATATAGCTCAACAGCAGCGCCCATCCAGCAGCGAAGCCTACGTGCTCGTTGAACCCGTGACGGGCGAAGCTCGCCGACCCTCCAGCCTCGGGGAACATAGTTGCCCCCTCAGAATAGGTGAGAGCGGTAAAGACAAAAAGGAGACCGGCTGCGAAAAGGGCTATCGGGGTAGCTCCCATTGCCACCAGGGCAACGACACCCAGGGCATAGTAGATAGAGGACCCGACATTGCCATAGCCTGCACTGTAGAGCGAGGCAACGCCTAACACTCGACGAAAGCGGCGCGCCTCCAGCGGGCGGCGAAGACTTATATCCCCTGGTTTCCTATGCCTAAGTTCCCGCAGTTGGCTTTGCTGCGAGGTCTTTCTAGATCTCAATCGATCTCGCCTTTACCCGACATTTCTCAGCGGCGACAATAGACTCAATCTGGGAGACGGCAAGCTCCACCCGGCCCTCGTGATTGACTACTACATAGTCAAACAAAGGTAAGCTGCCCATCTCTTCCTGAGCAGCCTTCATCCTTAACTCCAGGTCTACACCAGACTCGGTCTTACGTTGTTTCAGTCGCTTTTCCAAATCGCTCATTGAAGGTGGAGCCACGAAGATGAACACAGCTTCCGGGAGGGTGTTCTTGATCGTAGCCGCCCCTTGAACATCCACCTTCACTACCACATCCAGCCCTTCAGCCAGAGACTCCTGCACCTGGCGCTTTGGCACCCCGTAGAGATTGCCATAGACATTGGCCCATTCCAGAAGCTCCCTCTTCTCTATCATCCGGTCAAACTCAGATTTGGAGACAAAGTGATAGTCCCCCCCATCGGTCTCCCCCTGGCGCTGAGGTCGAGTGGTTGCCGTCACCGCGAAATACAAAGGATATCTCATCCTTCTCATTGCATCGAGGACAGCATCCTTGCCCACTCCAGAAGGACCCGAGATAACAATGAACAAGGGAGTTCCCCCTGAGCCTGGCTTGTTCCTTTTCACCCCTTCCTCACGCTTGTCCACCTTCAATCCCTCGGCTTGCAGCCAGCCTGCCAGCAATGGTCTCGGGCCCGATAGCAGCAAGTACAATATGCCCGCTATCCATAACCAAAACCGCTTTGGTCTTCCTGCCGCTGGTCAGATCTACCAGAAGCCCTTTGCTTTTTCCCGCTTGCATCATACGCTTGATAGGGGCTGATCCCGGTGAAACAATAGCAACAACCTTATTTATCGCCACGATGTTAGCGAACCCTACATGAACCAATTCCGTGCTCACCGTCCTCTCCTTCACAAGCTATTCAAAAAAGGGTAGCGTTGCCACTCCTGTGGCTACGAATTCTCCGTCGTGACAGGAGTCACGACGCTACCTAGCTACTGGCCCAAACTCAGATTCTCCAAGTCCTGCCAGAATGAGGGATATGATATATCTGCCACCTCAGCATTGTCAATCTCTGTTTCCCCCTCGGCAATAAGCGCAGCTATGCCAAGCATCATAGCCAAGCGATGGTCTCGGTGACTATCGCAACTGGAGCCACGCAGCTTTTTCCCTCCATGAATAACCATACCATCGGGAAGCTCCTCCGCTTCAGCACCCATCTTCAAGAGCTCCTCTACTGTAGCACTGATCCTGTCGGTCTCCTTTACTCGAAGCTCTTGAGCATCTCTTATTACCGTTGTCCCCTGAGCTACACAGCCAGCCAAGGCCACTAGCGGGATTTCATCGATCAGCCGGGGGATGAGGCCTCCCCCGATTTCTACGCCGCTGAGGGCGCTTGAACGCACCTCCACATCAGCGACAGGCTCGCCATTGGATAGGCGCTCATTGCGCACTATCAGGTCAGCCCCCATCGAGCGCAGCACATCGAGGATGCCGCTCCTAGTAGGATTGATGCCCGTGTTCCGCAGTCGGATGCTAGCCTGAGGATGGACGGCACCCGCAACGAGCCAGAAAGCAGCAGCGCTGATGTCGCCGGGAATGATCAGGTCCACAGCGCCCAAGCTGCTGGGAGAGATAGTGATGGTGTCAGCGGCTACCTCTATCTCAGCTCCCATTGTCTTGAGCAATCTTTCGGTATGGTCCCGAGAGGGCACCGGCTCCTTTATTATGGTATCTCCCTTGGCGAAGAGAGCAGCCAGTAGAAGCGCGGATTTTAGCTGGGCGCTGGCAACTGGGAGTTGATAGCGAATCCCGTGGAGTTGTCCTCCCTTGATCACCAACGGCGCCCGAGAATCGCCGCTTCGCCCCCAAATATGAGCCCCCATGAGCCTCAGTGGCTGAATCACGCGGCTCATGGGACGAGAGCGTAGCGACTGGTCCCCGCTGATGACCGAAAAGAACGGTTGAGCTGCGAGCAGACCAGTGAGGATGCGCATGGTAGTGGCACTGTTCTCAGCATCGAGCACATCCTCAGCCTCTTTCAAGCCCTCTTTACCCACCCCCCGAACAAAGAACTCCCCAACCTCGCCAGACTCTATTTCCACGCCCAAAGCACGCAGACAAGCCACTGTGGCTAAACAGTCACCAGCCTGCGGAAAGTTGCTCACCCTGGCATCACCCTGGGCTATGCTGTTCAGGATCATAGCACGATGGGTAATCGACTTATCACCAGGAGGATGAACCTCACCTTCTAAGGCGCGAGCGGCTCTTACCCTCTGCTTCACCGACTCTCCTCCTGCAGCCACCTTTGCCTTGCTTCCTGAGCACGAGCAATCGCATCTCTAAGCCCCTCTCCATCCGCTTCTATCAGACGACGATACTCCTTCAATTCATCTAGGTAGCGGTCTATCCAGCGGATGATCTCTTCCCGATTGCTAAGACATATATCTCGGTTCACCTCAGGGTTCCCAGAGGCCAGGCGCGACAGGTCCCGGTAGCCTCCCGCTGCAAGCTTGGCCATCTCGGGCCATGAGGAGCTTCCCATGGTACTCGAGACAAATGCCGCAGAGAGCAACATTGGCAGATGACTGACTCCAGCCACCAGCTTATCATGTTCGTCAGGATCAATGAAAAACGGCACGGCTCCAATCGACTTCACCAGCGTTTCAAGTGTTTGCACCGCTCCCGGTGTTGCATTTGGGGCAGGAGAGAGGCAGTAAACGCAGCCCTGAAAGAGGTCTGGATCAGACTCATTTATGCCCGAGGTCTCTTTGCCTGCCATGGGATGACCGCCGATGAAGCTAGTATCGCGCGGCAGGTACTCTTCCGCCCACCGCATAACCTTTGCTTTGGTGCTGCCGGTATCGGTGACCACGCACTCAGAAGACACATAACCAGATATCCGTTCGAGTACTGCTCTGATAGTCATCACAGGAGTGGCTATGATGACCAAATCCGCCCCTTCGACTGCGGATGCCATGTCCCCGGCAGCCCGGTCAACAACTCCCCTTTCCTTTGCTCTGGTCACTGTCTCTGAGCGCCGGCTGAACCCCACTATCTCCGCCTCCGAGGCTACTGACCTCTTCAAGGCCAACGCCAACGACCCTCCAATTAGACCAAGTCCTATTATCGCTATCCTTTCCAATAGACACCTCAAAGATTGAATCCCTGCCCCACGAAAAGGCGAGCAAACAGGTCTACCGGGCCTATCAAGACATCCCACAGAAACCCGGTGAAGTAGCCGAAAAAGAGGAACGCCAGCAAGAGCATGGGGCCGTACTGCTCCATTCGTTCCAAGGCATAGGCCTGCCGCGAGGGCAGAAGGCCAACGGCAACCTTGAACCCATCCAATGGGGCAATCGGGATAAGATTGAATACCGCCAGGATCAGGTTGAATAGGATGACGTAACCCATCAGGATAGCGGCAACCATGCCCAATTCAAAGTCATCGACATATAGACGGCCAGGCGATTGCCAGGCCACCACCCCTGCTCTTATTAGCGCTCCGAATAAGGCGGCCATAACAAGATTGGACAGGGCTCCAGCCGAAGCTACCAGCGCCATTCCTCTCCTCGGATCTCGACCCAAAAACTGGTAATTCACTGGGACGGGCTTACCCCAACCAAAGCCGACCAGAAATATCATCACTGTGCCCAAAGGATCGAGATGCCTGATAGGGTTCAATGATAGCCTCCCCAACCTCTTCGCTGTGGGGTCCCCTAGCCAGTTCGCCACCAGCGCATGACCAAATTCATGCACAGTTATCGCAATCAGCAAAGCTACAGTGACAATGCCCACTAGCGAAAAGAACACCGCAGGGTGCTCTGTCAGCAATGACAAGTTGCGAAGGAGCATAGAAATTACTCTGGTCAGGTATTATAGCACAGTTCTTCCTACCCTGAAATTCGACCGCTGTGGCCCGAAAACAGCGATTACCTTCAGAAATCGGGGGGGGGCATTGCGAGCCGAAGCCCCGACCCTGAACGAAGTGAAGGGGAAGGGGCAGCGAAGCAATCTCAGCAAAAATACATTCGGGATTGCTTCGTCGCCCCTTCGACACGCTCAGGGCTCCTCGCAATGACATAAGAATGCGGCAGCACCAAGTCGGTTTTCAATCGGTATTCTTCGGTCTGCGCCTTCACTTGACAGCCCCCCGCCGACTTGTTACACTGCGCCAAGCTGCCCTCCCGCGAAAAATACATATGACTCTGGCCAATTTTCTCCAAGTTTTCTTTACTGCCGCGGCCCCCATATCGGAACTCCGGGGGGCCATACCGCTCGCGATACTGGACCTAGACATTTCTTGGCATATCGCTTTCCTGGTCGCGTTTGCGGGCAACCTGCTGCCGGTGCCCTTTCTGCTGCTGTTCCTCGGCCCTGTCTCCAGACTCCTGAGCAAGATAAAGGTGTTCGAGACGATAATCAACTGGGTCTTCAAGCTTTCGAGACGACGAGGGGGAATCGTCGAAAGATACGGGCTGGTTGGGCTGGTGCTCTTCGTAGCTATTCCCCTACCTGTCACTGGAGCCTGGACCGGCTCGATTGTCGCTTTTCTGCTCGGGCTGAGCTTCTGGCGCGCCTTCCCCTGTATTGTTCTGGGGGTAATCATTGCAGGGGTAATTGTCACCACTCTGACTGTCATTGGTTGGTGGGGAGCGGTGATCGCAGGGATTGGTCTCGCCGCGTTCGCTATTGTGGGACTGCGCACGACCTGGAAGCAAACTCACCGCTAAGCCTGGGGCCGGGGCAGGGATTCAAATTGGCAGAGAAATACCATATACTGTATGCGGAGGCAGCCCAATGAGACTTGATTTCATCACCGCCCTGCGCCGAAACCACGCCATAGAACATGCCACCGCAGCAGTGCTGATGACCAAGATGAGAGCAGGAACCAGGCTGGTGGGGAGAGCAACAACCGACGGGTTCTATCTCTATGGAGACCTTTCTACTGAAGAAGTATCTCAAGCCGCCGAAGAAGGACTTGCCAGATTGAAGCAGGGTGAAGATAATCTGGCAGTATCGCCCCTCTGTGGAACGAATCTTGCGGTAGCAGCGCTGCTTGCAGGGCTGGCGTCAATGCTGGCGATGAGAGGCAAGAATAGAGCTAGCCGACTGCCCAATGTCCTTCTGGCAACACTAACCGCGGTTATGCTGGCTCAACCACTGGGAAGGCTGGCTCAGAAACATGTCACCACCTCAGCCGATGTCGCTGATGTCAATATCGCCGAGGTCACTTCCAAGGGCAAAGGAACGCTCACCCGCCACAAGATAAGAACCCTGCAAGGACGGGATTAAGCACTATCAGCAAGCGTAGCGTTGCTAGTCTTGTGGCAACGAATTCCTCGTCGTGACAGGAGTCACGACGCTACTTTTCCTTTTGCATTTTAATAGTCGTAGCCTTAGCCAGCAAGAAGCTCTTTGACCTTCTGGATAAAGGGAGTCAGCACCTTCCGGTAATCGGCAACCACCCCATACTGGCACACCTTGAAGATGTTGGCATCGGGGTCTTTGTTAATAGCGATCATGTTCTTCGACCCCGAGCACCCCGCTAAGTGTTGGCTTGTCCCCGATAGCGCCACGCCGATATAGAGGGTAGGAGCAACCATCTTGCCGGTGAGCCCCACCTGCAAACTTGCCGGCACCCACCCCGAGTCACAAGGTGGCCTTGTTGCTCCTACAGCTCCACCCACAAGCCTGGCCAACTCCTCAAGCTGGCCGAAGGCCTCAGCCGCACCCATTCCTCTCCCCCCAACCACCACAACATCGGCATCCTCAAGCCTTACTCCCTCAACCTCCTCCTTGACCTTCTCCAACCATTTCACCCTTATCATAGAAGCATCTAACCCAGCGTCAAAGGCGACCACCTCGCCTTTCCTCGAATCGTCCCTCTCCAGTGGCTCCATGCATTTGGGCCTGACTGTTGCCATCTGAGGCCGAGTCTGCTCACAAACTATCTCTGCCAGAGCATTGCCACCATACACTGGCTTCGTTTGCACCATCAGTTTCGTATCAGGGTCAATCCTCAGCTCCAGGCAGTCAGTTGTCAGCCCTGTGCCCAATCTAAACGCCAGCCTCGCCGCCAGGTCACGGCCCATAGAGGTCTGCCCCATCAACAAGATATTAGGTGTAGCCTGCTGACAAAGCTTCTCCATCGCTGCGACATATGAATCGGTTACATAATCTTTGAGCAGAGGGCTTTCGACAACATAAACCTTGTCCGCTCCAAACCGGATAGCCTCTTCTGCTAGGTCGCCGACTTTCTCCCCGATTAGCACTGCTGCCAGCTCTTCGCCAAGATCATCAGCGAGCTTCCTACCAATTCCAAGCAGCTCCAAAGTCACCGCAGCCAGAGTCCCGTCCACACACTCTCCACAGACCAGAACCCCTTTACTATCAGCCATCTCGTTTACCTCCTAATGATCCTCAGATGTTGCATCATATTAACTTCACTTCCCTGAGTTTGAAAGCCAATTTGAAAGCCGCCTCCTCCTCGTTTTCACCCTCGACTATCTCGCATTTGGCCTCCCGAACCGGGATGAACAGCTTAAGCATCTTGGTCCGCGCCCCGGCAGTCCCGAGCTTAGACGGCTCAGCACCAATTTCCTGGGCATTCCAGACAGGAACCGTCTTCTTGGCAGCGGCCATGATCCCTTTGAGGGTAGCATATCTGGGCTCACCAAGCTCGTTGCTCACCGTTATTAGCGCAGGGAGCGATACCTCGAGCACCTCATAGCCATCTGGTAGCACTCGCTCCACCGTGGCCTTGCCATCACCTGCCTCGATTTTCTTGGCTACCGTGACGCTGGCTATACCCAGGATCTCAGCGATACCAGACCCAACCTGACCTGCATCAAAGTCCCCCGCCTGCCTGCCACAGAAGACGAGGTCGAATTCTCCCACTTTCTTTATCGCTTGAGCCAAGGCATAGGCAGTGGACGCGCCATCCGAGTCATCGAACGAACTGTCATTGAGCAAGAACGCCTCGTCCGCGCCCATTGATAATGTATGCTTCAACACCTTCTCTGCTGATGGTGCCCCCATGCTGAGCACTGTTACCTTGCCTCCATGCGCATCCTTCAGACGAAGAGCGGCTTCAACCGCTTGCTCGTCGAAGGGGCTGATCACTGGGGGCGTGTCCTTGGCCGGAATAGCCCGCATCGCCACGGGATCGATGCTGAATGCAGAAGCAGGGGTTTCGGGGTCAGGAATCTCCTTCACGCAGACAATCGAATTCACAGTCTTTCCTCCTTTAGGCACAAAAAATCGCTTTCTCTACACAAACTGGACTGAAGCCGTGTTAGAGCCGCTTACAAATTTAGCATAGAGCCAACCGAGTGTCAAGCGAGGCCACACCCACGCTAGCACCATCGGCCCACTTGGAATCGTGCCTTCCGTGTGTTAAGATAAGCTCCAAAATCCGGTGAAATGGCAGGCCAAATATGAATTGGCTTGACGCAGTGATTTTCCTTATCCTAGCCGTCCCTACGTTCATCGGCTTCAAGTGGGGACTGGCAAAGATGGCTCTCCCCCTGTTAGCAATAGTCTCCGGTGTTGTCCTGGCAGGAGTATTCCACAGCTCCTTGGCAGATTGGCTATCTTCCTGGCTGGAAAGCCCGAATCAGGCCAAAGTTGCTGCCTTCATCATTATCTTTGTCCTGTTCATAGCCGTAGGGTTGTTATTGCTTTCGCTGCTGCGTAAATCCTTGCGCTTATTCCGTTTTAGCTGGGGAGGGCTAACAGGAACCGTCGTGCCATTGATCGGGATCCTTCTGGGTTTGGCCCTGGCAGGACTCTTCTACGGGTCCCTGGCGGACTGCTTATCTTCTTGGCTGGAAAGCCGCAGCCAGGCCACAGTAGTTGCCTTCCTCATAATCTTCATCGTCGTTATGGTTGCATCAATCGAACTGTACTTGGTACTATCTTCGCTTGCCGGCAAATCCCCCAGCATTCCGCTTATGGGCTGGGCAGATAGGCTGGGCGGAATAATCTTCGGCTTAGCCATCGGCGGCATAATCTCGGGGGCCATTCTATCCCTGATCGCCAAGTATTCCCCAGGAATGGAAGCCACGATTAGCGATTCCAGCCTTGCCGCTTTTTTCCTCGATCAGTTCCCCTTTGTGCTCCACCTCCTTCCTGAAGAATTCGGTACGGTGCGCGACTTTTTCGGCTGAGGCAGTTGATATATTCTTACGGCAAACGCTATCTGGGCAGAGCAACGCAGTCATCTTTCATCTGCTTTGCTCTTCTCACTATCGCCTTGCCTCGATGTCAACACCATTGACCAAATTTGGTGCGGCAGTTTCAATGTGCTAAAATAGCGTTCAAAGCGCCGATAGGAGCAGCAGGGCAAACATGAATTGGCTCGACGGAGTAATCATTCTTATACTTATCCTCCCCATGTACATCGGCTACAGGAGAGGGTTGATAGGGACGGTCGTCCCGCTGGTAGCAATCGTCCTCGCCATCCTCGTGGCAGGACGCGCCTACGACGACCTTGCAGGCTGGTTTCACCCTGGTTTGCTCAAAAGCGAAGCCCAGGCCAACATAGTTGCTTTCGCTATCATCTTTATCCTGTTCATGGCAGCAATGACAATAGTATCTATGCTGCTGCACAGATTCCTCTACCTGCTACTTATGGGCTGGGTCGACAAAATAGGTGGGTTGGTCTTCGGTCTAGTCATCGGCGGCCTAATTTCTGGCGCCGTTCTATCCCTAATCGCCAACTCCTTCCCAAGCGTAGGAGCTACATTTCAGGAATCCCTGCTTGCTGCTTTCTTACTCGACAAGCTTCCATTCGTGCTCTATCTTCTCCCGGAAGAGTTCGACGCCGTGCGGGATTTTTTCACTTAGGGCCATTGCCATACGCTTTGCCAAGGATTACAATGAAGACCAAGGTAGACGCGGTTTCCTGCCTCCTTCACGTCACTATTTCACTCTAGCTGAAAGAGCACGATAACCCATGAAAGCACAGCATTTACATGACTGGCAAATGACGCCGGATCAAGCCAAGCAAATACAGCGAGACCTGGCGGCGATGGTCTCTAGACGAAACGAGGTAGGTGATATTTTCCTGGTTGCAGGCGTCGATATCTCTGCGCCGGATTCCGAAGGGTTTGCACGAGCAGCAGTCACCGTCCTTAGCTATCCCGAGCTGGAATTGAAGGAGACCGAAGTTATCGAGCAACGGGTCACCTTCCCCTATGTTCCCGGACTTCTCTCATTCAGGGAGGCCCCGCTCATCCTTGCTGTCTGCGAAAAGCTGAACGCTGACCCCGACCTGATCCTTGTGGACGGCCAAGGCATTGCCCATCCCAGAAGGTTGGGATTGGCCTCACACTTGGGTCTGATGTGGGACAAACCAACCATAGGCTGTGCCAAATCCAGGCTCTGCGGGGCCCATCAAGCAGTGCCGCCGGAGCCAGGCTCCTATGCCGAGATCATCCACAATGGTGAGGTGGTAGGAGCAGCGCTTCGCACCAAACGGGGAGTAGCTCCAATCTACGTGTCGATAGGACACAAGGTAGACCTGCAAGCTTCCATAGTCTTGGCGCTGGGCTGCTGCCGCGGCCTGCGACTGCCAGAGCCCACAAGACTCGCACACCTCGCTGCTGGCGGACATCTCAAAGCCACGGGAGTAGAAGAAACCCAGGCACAGGTAAGACTCAAGTTATTTTAGACCTAAGGCCTAGTGGAAGAGAGGGCAAAATGGAGGAACAGAAGCAGAAATTGGAGGACCTGAAGGGACGCATCTCCGATATCCTGGTGCATCTTTGACGTCTCTGCGAAGGAAGAGCAGATAGCTCAGCTTGAAAAAGAGACCTCCCACCCCAACTTCTGGCAGGATCAGGACAAGGCACAGCAAACCATGCGCCAGATCTCCCATCTGAAGGAGGTGGTGACCACCTGGCGCGATCTAGATAAAAAGGTTGCTGACTTAGCCACCTTGATCGATTTGTCCCTTGCCGAAGAAGATCGCTCTCTGGAAGAGGAGATCTCCCACGAAATAGAAAGCGTCGAGCATTCCCTCGAAGATCTCGAATTCCAATTGCATCTAGGGGGCCGGTACGACCCCAGAGGGGCCATGCTGGCGGTACACGCAGGCGCCGGAGGCACCGAATCCCAAGATTGGGCCCAGATGCTGCTCAGAATGTACCTTCGATGGTCAGAACAGCATGGTTACCGCACTGAAGTTATCGAGAGCTCACCGGGAGAGGAAGCAGGAATAAAAAGCACCCTCATCGAAATTGACGGGGATTACGCTTATGGATACCTTAAGGGAGAGCGAGGGGTACATAGACTGGTGCGCATTTCCCCTTTCGATGCTTCTCACAGCCGCCATACTTCCTTCGCCTTGGTAGAGGTTATGCCAGTGGTGGAGAGCGGGGTGGATATCACCATCGACCCCGATGACCTCAAGGTAGAGGTCTTCCGCTCCAGCGGCCCCGGCGGTCAGCACATGCAGAAAACCAGCAGCGCGGTTCGCCTGACGCATCTACCGACTGGACTCGTGGTTAGTTGCCAAAACGAGCGCTCACAGTATAGAAACAAGGAAACGGCCATGAGAGTCCTCCGCTCCCGACTCCTTGAACTGGAGTTGGAAAAGAAAGCTGCGGAACAAGCAAAACTAAAGGGGGAACACGTCACCGCCGAATGGGGCAACCAGATTCGGAGCTATGTGCTTCACCCCTATAAGCTAGTTAAAGACCATCGAACCGGGTATGAAACTGGTGACTCCTCTGCTGTGCTCGACGGCGGACTTGACGAACTACTCAAAGCATACCTGAGATCCAAGGTACAAGCTTGACCAAAAAGCTCGTTCCTTTGCACTCTCTCTTATCCTCATTGCCTACCATCGGGCCGGCTCAGCCCCAAGAGGGAATATCAGCATCGTCTGAGTGCAGGGAGAGATAAGAAGTGAAAACGAAACTGCGGCTGTCAGTGCAAATCGTTTGCGCCCTAATCGTGCTGCTGTCGCTCGCCACAGGGTGCAACTTGGGGCAACCAGGCCCCACTGACATCACCCCAAATGGAACCCTGACTCTCTCTGACGTAGCCCCGTTGACTCTCGATCCTGCGCTGGCGCGATCAAGTACATCACTAACATACATTGTCGAGATCTTCAGTGGGTTAGTTAGCTTCGACCCCGAGCTCAATCTGACGCCCGAGATCGCAAAAAGCTGGGAGATAAGCAGCGATGGAAAGACCTACACCCTCCACCTGCGTGACGGCGTGAAGTTCCATAACGGGAAAGAAGTCACTGCCAGCGATTTCAAGTACTCGATGGAACGCGCCTGTGACCCGTCGACCGCATCCCAGACCGCCGAGACTTATCTCGGCGATATCGTCGGCGTACAGGAGAGACTCTCAGGAGAAGCTGACGAAATCAGAGGCATCACGGTCATCAATGACTATACCCTCGAGATCACCATCGATGCTGCCAAGGGATACTTCCTATCCAAGCTAGCTCATCCCGCGGCTTATGTTGTTGACCAAACCAACGTCGAATCGGGAACCTACTGGTGGCAAAACCCCAACGGCACAGGACCATTCCAGCTCACGAAATGGCAAGAGGACGACTTCATAATATTAGAGAGAAACAGCCTCTACTACTTGGAACCGCCCAGGATAGAACACGTCCTCTATCTCCTTTGGGGCGGAGTGCCGATGATGATGTACGAGACCGGCGAAATCGATGTCACAGACGTTTACCTGGGCGACATTGAGAGGGTGCTCGATCCAGCCAACCCCTTGAATGAGGAACTCACTATCACTCCTGAACTCAGCCTCTTCTTCATAGGCTTCAACTCAGCCAAGCCGCCGTTCGACGACGCCAAAGTGCGCCAGGCATTCAGTCACGCCATAGACAAGGATAAGATAGTTGGACTCGTCCTCAAGGGTCTGGTAAAGACGGCCGATGGTATACTGCCTCCCGGTATGCCCGGCTACAACGAGGATGTTCAAGGGCTAGCTTTCGACGCAGAGCTTGCAAAACGGCTGCTCGCAGAATCAGAATATGGAGACGCCGCCAACCTGCCGCCCATCACCCTGACCTCCCCGGGCAGAGGCTCAGTATCGAACTTAGAGGCGGCCTTGGTCGACATGTGGCGGCGTAATCTGGGAGTGGAAGTTCAAATAAGACAACTCGATCCAGAGAGATACCCTTGGGCTATTATGCAAGAGAAGGACGAGTTATTTACCCTCGGTTGGGGTGCTGATTACCCAGACCCACAGAATTTTCTGGACGTACTGTTCCACAGTGGTACCAAGGACAACATCGGTGAGTATAGCAACCCTGAGGTAGATGCTTTTCTCGAAGAGGCACGAGAGGAGGAAGATGTCACTGCCCGAATGAACCTCTACCAACAGGCCGAGCAAATGATTGTCAACGACGCTGCCTGCCTGCCCCTATTCTTCGACGTTAGTTATACACTGGTCAAACCCTATGTTGAGAACCTACCCCTCACCCCACTGTGGATACCCCGCCTCAGGTATGTTTCCATCGAGCCACACTAAGGGACATGCTCTGGCAAGCGGGAATGTCTGTTGAGAAATACGCCTCGCTTAGACAAAAACAATCAACACAGGATAGAATCATACTGTCGAACCGCAAATTTCCTGTGGACTAAGAGCGCCCAGCTTTACTTCCGTTCAGTATTGTTCTTGATATCAGTGAGGGTTGCATTCATGCGGAAAAGCAGGATGAGTAGCTCGCAGACCACCCTCCAGTAAAGCGGACCAAGAATAATATACAATAGCCCAAACAACCTCGCGCCGACCTCATCCGCAGCTACCAAGACCACAATGCCAGCAATTATGGCTGCTGCGACGCCTATCCAGAATATGACCTGGATGAAAACCGGCGTAATCATCTTCCTGAATGATAGAAAGTCACCCATTATTCACTCCTTTCCTAGTTGTCTTGTCGCAAATGAGACTGTTCGCCTGACCCGATAGAGAAACAGCTTCTCCTTATAGCTTACCGCTTGAAAGCTATCAGCGCCTTCCGCGTCTACGGACTGTTCGAGATTTCCATACCAGCAGAAAGCCTGGGAGGTTCGCGCAAGACTTCACAGTTCTATCTCTTCCTCACCTGCTGCCATACATAGAACAAGCGCTGCCACGCGATTAGATTGGCGAGCACCGCTATTATCCACAATACCACCAGCATCTGATTGAAGATGAGGCCGATTGCCAGCACGATAACCCTTTCAGGACGGGTAAATATCCCAACCTCACACGTCAGCCCCAGTCCTTCAGCCCTTGCCCTGACATAGCTCGTCATCATCGATCCCACCAGGGCAGCGCCAACCAGCACCAGCTCTTGATAGGAGCCTTGATTTGCGTAATAGGCCAACAAGCCCAGGAACAGCGCCGCCTCCGAGAAGCGGTCGAAGGTGGAATCGAGCAGAGCACCAAACCGGGAGCTGCGCCCGCTGGCGCGAGCCACTGCCCCATCAAGTAGATCGAAAGCCCCCGAGAGTAGCACCAGAAAACCGCCCAGAAAAAAGTGGCCCGCAGCCAGTATCCAGGCCACTCCAACAGCCAGCATTAAGCCCAAAACAGTTAGAGCATTAGGGCTCAGCCCCGTTTTGGCCAGCAACTTCGCGGGGAACCTATCGACGCGCAGAGCCAAGGAACGCCGAGCCCTGGCGAGCTGTGGGGATTTCCTCACTAATCACCCCGGAGCGACTTCTCAGCAGCTCCTGGTAATAATTCATTACCTGCTGGGCAACTCTCTCCCAGCTATAACTACCAACCTCCGCCTTACCCATCTCCCCCATTCTTTCCCTCAGCGGCCCATCCCGTAGCAACTGAAGGATAGCACTGGCAAGCGCTTTCTCATCCCGAGGCTTCACTAGCAAGCCATCAACACCATGATTGATAACAGCGGCATAGCCTGGAATATCCGAGGCGATGGTTGGCTTTCCAGCAGCCATCGCCTCCAGCAACACCAGTCCGAAGCTCTCCCAGCCGGTTGCAGGTGAACAGAAGATATCAGCGCTTTTGTAGTAACGAGGCAGGTCCTCATAAGATACGTAACCAGTGAAAACAACGTCTTCTAGATTACGTTTGGCAGCAAGCCTTTGATACTTCCGATACGAGCGATCCTCAGGGCCGACCACGATAAGCCGACATTGAGGCAGCTCCCTTTTGACTTTCTCATAGGCCCCAAGCAAGTACTTGAAACCCTTTCTTTTCTCCATCCTACCGACAAACAGGATGTTCAACTTGCCATCGCAGAATCGCTCAAGCGGCGTCACCGGACGAGAAAAGTGTGGAAGGTCAATGCCGTTGGGAATTATGGCGTAATCACCCGGGAAATACCTGCTGACAAACTCCATTGCTGCGAAGGACACCGCTATTCTGCCATCGAGCTTGTTGAACCAGCGGTTGAGACATATCGGTTTCCAGAAAGAATAGCCCCAACTTCTGCTGCGACAGGCATGAAATGTGCCCACGGTGAGTTCCTGCGATGCATGATGCAACACAGCGGTGGCTAGTGTGGGCATCAAGGGCTCATGGATATGGATAACGTCGAACCTCTCTCGTCTAAGCATATCCCTGATACCGTTGGAGAAAACCAGTCCCGGCGATACGGGGCTGCGGACAACGGAGCCGCTGGCATGAATCGGCACTGGTCTGCCAAAGACAATGATATCTCCATTTTCCCGAGTCTCCCGAGGTTTAGAGGAGGGAGCAATAATCTTCACCTCATGTCCCATGCGGGTGAAATTCTCCTCGAGACGGGAGATATGGATATTCACCCCGCCGGTGTAAGCATAATCGTAAGGGGAAACCAGGGCTATCTTCATAGTTTCCTTATTGCTGTTTTCGCTTCTTTTTCACTGTGCCGCCAGCGGCGCTCCTTGACCCTGCGGCTTGGTTGCCGGCAATGAACTCCTCGGTCGCCTTTCGAGCCTCCTCATCTGTGTACTGGACTGCAGGGGATTTCATGAAGTACGCAGAGGGGCCCTCAAGAGTCCCACTGAGGCCCCTGTCCAAAGCCAGTTTGCAGCACCTTATGGCATCAATGACCACTCCTGCCGAGTTAGGGCTATCCCACACCTCCAGCTTAAGCTCCAAATTCAGCGGCACATCGCCAAATGTGCGCCCTTCCATCCGAAGGTAGCACCACTTCCGGTCATCCAGCCAGGGTACATGGTCGCTGGGGCCGATATGGATATTCCCTGGGCCAAGGTCATAGTCAAGTTGAGAAGTTACTGCATTTGTCTTGGATATCTTCTTCGACTCTAATCGCTCCCGTTCAAGCATGTTGTAGAAATCAGTGTTGCCCCCGAAGTTCAGCTGGTATGTCCTCTCCAGCTTGACTCCGCGCTCGCGGAAAAGTCTGGTGAGCACCCGATGGGTAATGGTTGCGCCCACCTGAGATTTGATGTCATCACCAACCACCGGCAAACCTGCATCCTTAAAACGGTTTTGCCAGTATTTCTCGCGAGCAATAAACACTGGGACACAATTGATGAAGCCGCATCCTGCAGCGAGGACCTGCTCCACATACCACTTGGTGGCCTCCTCACTGCCTACAGGGAGGTAACTCACTACGACATCGGTCTCTTTATCTTTGAGGATCTTGACGATCTCCGCAGTGGAGCCCGGTGCCTTGGTTATAATCTGAGAAAGGTATTTCCCCAGCCCGTCATGGGTCATACCCCTTTCTACCACCACCCCGGTGGGGGGAACATCGCAGAACTCGATGGTATTATTTGGCGGGGCTGATATGGCCTCAGATAGATCCTTGCCCACCTTGTTGCGATCTATATCGAAGGCAGCTACGAAGTTAATATCTCCTACATGATAGCCACCCAGATTGACATGCATCAGCCCGGGCACGAAATTGTCCTCAGAAGCGCTCCGATAGTAATACACCCCTTGAACTAATGATGAGGCGCAGTTTCCAACCCCAATTATGGCCACATTTATCTTACCCAAGTTCTAGCGCTCCTTTCCTCAGGCAGTACGAAGGCGGACTTGCTTAAGGGAGAACCTTATGCTATTCTTAACGCCGCCGAAATGGTTTATGATTTCCATACCCACACTTGTATAAGCGATGGCGCCCTATCACCACTGGAACTAGTGAGAAGGGCGCTCATCAATGATTACTGCGCTATTGGAATAACTGACCATGTCGGTATCGGATACCTACAAAGGCTGATCACCGAGATTAGCGCGGATTGCGCCCTGGCCCAAAAACACTGGGGAATCACCGCCATCCCTGGCGTTGAACTCACCCATCTCCCAGCAGCAGCGATCGCCGAAACCGCAAAGGCAGCCAAAGAAATGGGGGCGAAGCTTGTGGTGGTTCATGGTGAAACAACCACCGAGTCTGTTGAGCCAGGGACCAACTTGGCCGCGGTAAGATGCCCACACGTCGATATCTTGGCACATCCAGGATTAATAACTCTCGAAGAAGCAAAACTTGCAACTGCCAACGACATCTACCTCGAAATCACCGCGAGGAAACAACACTCTTCGACTAACAAACATGTTGCCCAGGTTGCTCGCCTAGCCGGAGCAAAGCTCCTCGTCAACTCGGACGCACACAGCGAGCTCGACCTACTCACTCCCAAGCTAGCCCATTCTATTGCCAAAAGCGCCGCGCTTACCAACAATGAAATTGCAGATACACTCCAACACAACCCACTCGCCCTTATCATCAAGCTGCTCTCAAAGTGAGCTGTAGCGAAATCCGGTGACTCAACACCTAGCCTTTTCCGATTCTAAATACCGTTGTCCCGCATTTACCGCACCTGCCTCTTGTCGCAGGCTTGCCATTCTTAAGTGTAACTTGCTTCGCGTCCTGAATGTCAACCTTCTTTCTGCATTTGAAGCAATACGCCTGCACTTGATCACCCCCTTTCTAGTCCTAAAGACTATACACATGCAAAATAGCAAATGTCAAGCTTTGCTGCTCCCTTTTGCAAAAACCTTCCGTGGCTGCCAGCAGCGTCGGTCCTCATCATAGCGAAGTATGGCGACAAAGCGCCCATCATTGGAATAAGCCCGACGCAGTGCTCCCGAGGGCTCTTCTTCCTGTCCCAGGTCCAACGGACGTCCGTTAATTATCGCGCGCTCATCGTCATCACCCACCGTCATGGCTGGCAAATGAAGAACAGCCACATCGATAGAATGGATAAGCTCGGACCACCATCCTTCCCTGAAAGCATCATCAATCTGTGACATAGTGACTGCGTCGCTTATAGAGAAAGGTCCGCTGCTAAGGCGGACCAGGTTTCTGAGATGGGCACCGCACCCCAGCTTTTCCCCCAGGTCATGGGCCAATGAGCGGATATAAGCCCCCTTGCTGCATTCCACCTCCAAAGTGAGTAAAGGAGGTTGCCATTCTAATATCCTGATGCGAGAGAACTCAACCTCCCTGGCTGCTCTCGGTACTTCGACTCCAGCCCGAGCCCACCGGTAGAGAGGTATGCCCTGGTGTTTGACTGCGCTGTACATCGGTGGGACCTGCTTTACAAGCCCGCTGAAAGATGCCGTGGCCGCCTCGACCTCTCCCCTGGTTAGTACCGAGGTATCGCCCCTCCCAGTAACCTTGCCAGTGGCATCATACGTATCCGTAGATATGCCTAGCCCGATCTCAGCGCGATAAGTCTTCTTGGCCTCAACCAAGAACTCAACCAACCTCGTCGCCTGCCCAAGACAAATCGGCAGCACGCCTGTAGCTTCAGGGTCCAGGGTCCCCCCATGCCCTACCCTCCGCTCCCCACTCAACCTCTTGACAGCAGCGACAACTTCAAAAGAGGTTTTGCCTCTGGGCTTGTCCAGGTTCAGGATTCCGTCAATAGCCACCTCTAGTCTACTTCACCAGGGCTGTCACTAGGAACCACCTCTTCGATCAATTCAAGAAGATGACTCCCCCGCTCAATAGACTCATCTCTTTGGAAGTTTAGCTGGGGAATATACCGCAACGAAAGACGCTCGCCCAAGCTACGACGCAGAAACCCAGAGGCTGCGGCGAGCCCTTCTTCTACCTGCCTCTTCTCCTCCCCGGAGCCCATAACGCTGACAAAAACCTTGGCATGCCGCAGGTCAGGGGAAGTATCTACTTCGGTTACACTCAACAAACCGCCAAGCCTGGGATCCCTGATCTCGTGCATGAGCAGCTCGCTTATCTCCTTGCGTATAAGGTCATTGACCCTGGCTATGCGCCGAGTACTCATCTCACCCCGAGCTTGATTAGGTTCAGCCTGTCTTCTCTCTTCTATAGGACTCGATGATATCGCCCATCTCGAATTCCGAGAAGCCCTCGATACCCATTCCACACTCAAACCCGGCTGCTATATCCCGAACGTTTTCCTTGAAATGCTTCAGGCTCGAGATAGGCCCTTCGTGGATAGACTCACCATTGCGCAGAACCCTGGCCTGTGCCCCACGGCTCAACTTCCCATCAGTTACATATGTACCCGCTACCGTGCCCTGCCTCACACTGAAGACAGCCCTTACCTCGGCATGACCTTCCACGACATCCACATAGGTCGGCTCCAGCATCCCAGCGAGCGCCTTCTCAATATCCTCAACCACGTTATATATCACTTGGTAGCAACGGATATCAACGCCCTCGGAGTCAGCAAGTAGTTTCGCTCCAGGCTCTGGACGGGTGTTAAACCCAATGATAATTCCCTTGGAAGCAATAGCTAGCATGACATCGTTTTCGGTAATGTTACCGCTCCCTGAATGGACAATCCTCACCTTGACATCCTCGCTCCCCAGTCGCTCCAAAGAACTCCTTATAGGGTCAATGCTCCCCTGGACATCAGTCTTCAGAATAATGTTAAGCTCCTTTACCTGCCCTGCCTGAATTTGAGCGAAGAGGTTGCTTAACCTCGGAGCCCTGGACGCGCTTACTGTTCCTCTCCCCCTTTGCCGTTGCTGTGCCTCGACTCGCGCCTCCTTTTCGCTGCCGACCACAGCGAAGGAGTCCCCCGCCTGTGGGACGCCGTTCAGCCCCAACACCTCAACAGGCATAGACGGCCCAGACTTCTTCACCCGTTTGCCTTTGTCGTCAAACATCGCTCTTATCTTGCCCCAAGTCTCACCGACCACCACATTATCGCCGATGTCGAGAGTGCCTGTCTGCACCAAGACTGTAGCTAAAGCACCTTTGCTACTGTCCAAGCTTGCTTCAACGACCGCCCCAAAAGCTGGCCGTGTGGGATCAGCCTTGAGCTCTTGAATCTCAGCCACGATAAGCAGGTTTTCCAGAAGCTCAGAGATACCGTCCCCCCGTTTGGCAGACACCAGGACACAGACGACATCCCCACCCCACTCCTCAATGAGTTGGCCGTTATCAGCCAGTTGCTGCTTGACTCGATCCGGGTTAGCGTCTGGCTTATCGATCTTGTTAATTGCCACCACGATGGGTACCCCTGCGGCCCGGGCGTGGTCAATAGCCTCTACCGTCTGCGGCATCACCCCGTCATCAGCAGCAATAACCAGAATCGCAATATCGGTAACCTTTGCCCCTCGAGCCCGCATCGCAGTAAAGGCCTCATGCCCGGGAGTGTCCAGGAAGGTGATCTTCTGACCGTGGATTTCGACCTGGTAGGCACCTATGTGCTGAGTGATTTTCCCAGCTTCGCTGTCGACGACATTGGTCTGCCGGATGGCATCCAGGAGTTTGGTTTTACCGTGGTCAACATGTCCCATAATGGTCACTACTGGAGGACGTGGTTCTTGAGCTGCGCTATCCTCCCCGGTAAAGCGGTACTTTTCAGCTGTCTCCGCAGAAGCTTCCGGCTCCTCCTTAGCCTCATAGCCGAGGTCAGTTGCGACAATCGCCGCGCTGTCGAAGTCGACAGCCTGATTGATGTTGGCCATAATACCATTTCGCATCAAGTGCTTGATCACCTCGATACCGCTGACTCCCAAAAGATCCGCCAACTGCTTCACTGTCAGCGCACGAGGAATAACAAGCTCTGTCTTAGCTTCTGCCCTGCCGACAGCCTGGCCTTTGCTCATCACAACATCCTCATCACTACCGGCTTTTCGCTTCATCCCCTAAGCTCCTTCACCACTAAGCTCAATGCGATATCTCCCTCTCCTCAACGAGTTTAGGCAGGGCTTTGCCATACGCGGTAAGCTCAGCACGCTGCTCCGACACAATCTCAGACCTCAGCGCGTGCTGAAGCCTTTTTCCCTTCAATCCGTTCTCCCAGCATTCCTGACGCCTGCAAAGATATGCGCCTCGCCCCGCTTTCTTCCCCCTAGGGTCTATCTCCAGACCACCCTGCGGTGTGCGTACAACCCTCACCAGCTCCCACTTGGGTCTTTTCTCCCTGCAAGCGATGCAAGTGCGCTCCGGTACATGTTTGGGACGCTTCTGAGCCCTTGTCATCTACTGACTCTCACTCCTCCGAAAGATCCTCGTACTCATCAGCCGTGGCCGATACGGCGGCCCTTGGGCGCCTCCGGGCCTTACTATCCTCCAACTTCTCCTCCCTGGAAGGCTTCTTCTTCCTACCCTTCTTCTTGCTCTCAACCCCAACAGCCTTGGCGCCGAAGATATCCTCAGCAAACCGGATTTGAGCCTTCTCAGAAGGCTCTACCACCTCGGGAGTCGGTTCATAGGGAACTAATTCAACCACCTCTTCCCCCACTTCCTCTATCGGCTCCAATACTTCCTCAGAGATTGTCTCCACTTCACCCCAGGGCGGTTCTACCTCCTCCGGCGGTGGAGCGCCCAGATCAAGATCTCCAAGTCGCTCCTTCACCTCGATCAGGGACTTCTGGCCGAAGCCCTTCAGCCCAAGTAAATCCTTATCGTCCTTCTCCAGAAGTTGTCCAACCTTGCTAATGCCGCTTCCAAGCAGCAAGTTGAAGGTGCGCGCTGAAAGACCAAGTTGTTCCAAAGCGACCTCGTATTGCTCCCGAGAGACAGCAAGAGCAGGGGGTTTCTTTGCCTCCTCAGTCAAAACGGCCGCCGCCGGCTCCACCCCGGGCACTGCAGGCTTCTCTTGTACCAGTGTTGCTTTCTCCGCCTCAGCCGCGCTGAGGCTCTTTATATCAATCCTCCAGCCAGTGAGCCGCGCGGCAAGCCTAGCGTTCTGTCCCTCCTTCCCAATTGCCAGGGAAAGTTGACTATCAGGGACAACAACCACCGCGGTATTTCCCTCTCCATTGATATCAACGCTAACTACCTGAGCCGGGCTCAGCGCATTGGCAATCAAGACCTTAGGTTCGGCATCCCACTGGATGACATCTATCCGCTCGCCATTGAGCTCATTAACTACGTTCTGGATCCTGACACCTCGCAGCCCAACGCAGGAGCCTACAGGGTCCAGGCCCTCCAGCCTCGCTGCGACCGCTACCTTACTGCGGTAGCCAGCTTCCCGGGCAACTCCCTTAAGCTCCACGTTACCGCTGTAAATCTCAGGGACCTCCAGCTCGAACAGGCGGCGTACCAGATTCGGGTGCGAGCGCGACATTATGAGACGTGGCCCCCTATTTGTTCGATTTACCTCCAGCAGATAGAGTTTAAGCCTTTGTCCCACGCGGTAACGCTCATTCCGCACCTGCTCACCTGCAGGAAGTACACCCTCAGCTTTGCCCAGGTCAATGACAACTTGCCTAGGCTCTATCCGCTGTACTAACCCGCTGACAATATCCCCTTCTCGATCGATATACTCCCCGAAGATAAACTCGCGCTCAGCTTCCCGAAGACGTTGCAGCACTACCTGCTTGGCGGTTTGCGCCGCGATTCGTCCAGCATGCAAAGAGGTGGTCTCAAAAGAAATCGTTTCGTCCAGTTGGGCATCCTTTTTTAGCTTCCGAGCCTCCGCCAGCGATAGCTCCTGGTAAGTGTCTGTCGGCTCCTCCACCACAGTCTTGGTAGTATAAACCTTGACATCACCACTAACGGGGTGAATCTTCACCGAGATGTTTTGGCGCGCCCCGATCTCGTCCTTCTTGAAAGCAGTGACCAATGCCGTCTCAACCGCTGCAAAGACCACCTCTTTGGGCAAGTTTCTCTCCGCGGCTAACTGAGTAATGGCAAGCAGAAAATCGGTTTTCATCTTGCCCTAACCTCCTTCTGGAGCACCGCTTTCCTCCAACCAACAAAAAAGTGGGTGAAACCCACTTTGCTCCCGATCGTTGCGGAGCGAGTATAGCACTTTTTGAGCTAAAATGCAACCCCTTGTGCTCGCTGGCAGCGTTCAGAAGTTGGCTACTTTTTCAGCCCACACTACCTTCCTGGGAATGCTGGCGGCCGCCTTTCTATAAATGCCTTTATCCCCTCAGCCATATCCTCTGTCGTGCCATGTCCAGTCATAGCCAGCATCTCCATCTCCAGGCCAGCATCCAGACTGCTTTCCATTCCGCGATTGACTAATCTCTTGACAGCCTTCAGAGCCATCGGGCTCTTGCCCAATAGCTTCGTTACCAGCTCGTTAGTCGCCTCCTCCAGTTTATCAGCAGGAACAGCCCTATTGATCAGCCCAAGCCTCTCTGCCTCAGCCGCAGAGATCCGATCACCTGTGAAAAGAAGCTCTTTTGCTTTCCTGATGCCAATAAGGCGAGGTAATCTCTGGCTGGCACCGCCCCCAGGCAGCAAACCATAGTTGGCATGCTGATCAGAGAGCTTGGCATCTTCCGAAGCGATAGCCAGATCACAAACCATAACTAACTCCAGACCGCCGGCGTAGGCCATGCCGTTTACTGCCGCTATCACTGGCACGCTCACGTTCTCGATAGCGCTGAATACCTTGTTCCAGAGACGAAGGAAGTAGTCCCGAGGCTTGTCGGGGGGAAGAGTGGCTATGCCAGCGAGGTCAGCGCCGGTGCAGAACGCCCTTCCATTAGCGGTGATCACCGCGACCCTAACCGAGACATCGTTCTCAATATCCTCAATGGCCGCAGCCAGTTCCTCTAGTGTTTTCGCATCCAGAGCATTGAGCACCTCGGGGCGGTTCAGGGTTATCTTTGCCGCTCCCTCCTTCTTCTCAAAAACTACGTTGCTGAACTCCATTGGCTACCTCCTGCTTAGTTAGTAGCGTAAACAGTTCTCTCTTTAGTCAGTGGTCACAATACAAATGAAGCCCCGTAAACAACATTGGCGGTGATGGGACGCCGAAGTAAGAAGATCAGGGCAGATTCTCCCCGCTATTGCCCTTGGAAAGGATAGCTACTTTGCGAGCTTCGCCCTGCCCGATGCTCTGGGTGCTCACATAAGGATTATCTCTCAGTTCCAGGTGGATAATCCTGCGTTCACCGGCAGACATAGGCTCCAGGGTCACCGATCTACCTGTAGATCTCACCTGATCTGCGAGACGTCGGGCCAGGAGTCGCAAAGACTCGTAACGCCGTTGCCGATAGCCCTCAACATCAACGACCACACCGACACCAGATTTGAGACGCCTGCTGACAATAAGGTTAACCAAATACTGCAGTGAGGAAAGGGTCTCACCACGTCTTCCGATGAGGATGCCCAGGTCCTCGCCCTCTATGTCAAGTGAGGTCACCGCTTGATCACCGCTGCCTTCTGCCTGCAGCTTAACGCTCGCAGATATTTCTACCAGAGATAGAAGACTCTCTAAGACCTCTTTGGCCATACCTCCCACGTCAAGGTACTCGTTGGACAACGGTGCTAGCGGTGTCACCCTCACCGTGACCTCTTCTGAGCCTAACCCAAATAGGCCACCCCTTCCTTTTTTGACAACAACTACCTCCACCTCAGAACGACTCAGCCCCAGTTCAGCCAGAGCGAGATCAACGGCTTCTTCTTCGGACTTTGCGCTTATCTCGATGCTTTCCATTACGAACCTTCTTTCGAGCGGAACTCCCATCGGCCCCATCGGCTCCATCGGCTCCCTTTCTTCCAAGAACCGCGTTATCTGCCTCAGCCCCCTCTAGCTGCGGAGCCCCAATGTCACCACCTCCCCCACTCCTGCCTGAAGTTCCCCCATTACTTTGTGGGATATTGGCCGGCTGCAGTAGCCTTCCTTGTGTCAGAGAAGACAGAGAGGGAACCTTCAAAGTTCCCCAGCCAGACACGCGGTATTGTATCACTATGCTTATGAGATTGGTGAGTACCCAGTACAGGGAGAGTCCACTGGGAAATGTTAAAGCGAAGAAGCCAAACATCAGGGGCATCACCCACAACATAATGCGGCTCATAGACTGTTGCGTAGGGTCAGCCGATGGCTGCGTCGACATTTTCTGTAATACCCACATACTTGCCGCCACCAGTATGCCCATGAAGATATCCCCACTCCCAAGATCAAGCCAGAGGAAGTGGCTGTTCAGTGGCACCTGACCCTGAATTGGCGCCCACGAATAGAGCTGTTTAGACAAGCCAAGAAGGTATTCGGGAGCTATGCCCAGACCTTGAATAACCGCCTGGTAAAGGCCAATCCAGATGGGAAACTGCACCAGCATGGGAAAGGCACAGCCTAGGGGGTTTACTCCCTCTTCCTTGTAGAGCTTCATCGTCTCCTCACCGAGTCGCTGTTTATCCTTGGCATATTTCTTCTGCAGCTCCTTAACCCTAGGCTGTATCGCCTGCATTGCCCTGGCAGAATGCAACTGCCTCATGGTGAGCGGCAATGTAAGCAGGCGGATAATGACAGTCAGTACGACAATGGACAGCCCGAAGCTGCCGAAAAGATACCCGGACAGCAGAACCAGGACATTCAAAATAGGTCGTAGCAGCACAAGGTCGAAGAGACCTACAAAAGAGACAGCCCCAGAGGCAAATAGAATAATCAGCACTGCTAAGAGCAGGAGAACAATAGTCCTAGTTTTAGGCATAGCTTATCTCTATATCACTTAACATCACTAAGCGAAACACTCCATTCCTCGCGACCGGTCTTGCCATCAAAGGCATAGAGTGTGTTGTCGTTCCGAGCATTCACGTAGACAATACCACCAGCGGTAGAAAGAGAGGCAAGGATGCTACTCTCAAGATCACTCTGCCACACCTCATCCCCACTCTCCAAGTCGAGGCCGTAGACCTTGCCATCCTCGGAGGCCACTACTAGCACATCACCCACTATAACAGGAGATGACCTGATCTGATCTTCGGTAGGAAAGGGGTTGGGATCCCATTCGCTCGCCAATTTCCCACTTTCAGCGTCTATGGCATAGACGTTGTGATCCAGGGAGCAGGCATAGATGATGCCATCATGGTGAAGTGCCTCAGCCCAAAACCAGTTTCCCGCTTCAAAGGGTTGCTCCCATTTTGGCTCGCCAGTATCAGCGTAAACGGCATAGAATTTGCTATCAAAGGAGCCAAAATAGACACCTCCCCCCACGATCAGCGCTCTGGAGGCAACACCCCCACCGGTTTTGAAATCCCATTTGAGTTCACCTGTGTCAGCATCTATGGCGTACAGCTTGTGATCCAAAGACCCAAAGTAGACCACACCATCCTGGACTACAGGTGTTGACACTATCTGGTCTGCAGTCGCGTAAGGCTCGAAGCCCCCTTTCGCCCTACCTGTGCTTACGTCCACAGCATAGAGCTTCCCATCGGAGGAACCAACGAAGAGCGTGTCGTCAGCAACAGCGATACCGCCCGCGATACTGCCTCCACTTTCAAAGGGCTCTTCCCACACATCGTCCCCGTGCTCGGCATCAATAGCATAGACCTTCCCCTTGTAGTCCCCAACATAGACGGTATTATTGCCTACTACTGGAGCACCGTAGAGCATCCCAGCCCCAAACCGTCCTCCCGCAGCACAGCTAAAGATACTACCTGCTTGCTCCGCTTCCGGCTCCCACACCCACTCGCCATCAGCCTTGGCTGGAACCTTCTTGTCCTCCTGACGAGCAGAGACCTCCAGACGAACAACCCTGCCGCCCATGGAACCAACATACACTGTGTCTCCGTCTCCATCTACCACAACCCCAGGCCACCCCCTGGGGCCAATGCAGCCCGAAAGGGCTAGAATGCCGAGGAGAATAGCGATGACAATGGGTTTCGTCGATCTAGTTCGTTTGATGTCAAACATTCAGAAAAACCACTAACAAATAGGCAGAACCTGACAAGGGAGGGAAAGAGGTCAAGGCACAGGGTCCACACCACCTTTGCCCAGGGGATGACAACGGCAGATCCGCCTTGCAATTAGCCAACTACCCCTTGCCACGCCATACTTCTCAATCGCCTCATAGCCATATTGGGAACAAGAGGGCACGAAACGACACGAAGGAGGCGTGTTTGCAGAAATTGCCAACCGATAGAACCTTATTAGGCTTAATGCAAACCTCTTCATACCTATGCCCTACCCATTCGACTGGCTTCGCTCCCATCTGCCAGCATCTGAGCCCGGCGGAGCAACCTTGTCACAGCTACTGCTACCTGCTGATAGTTCGCTGTTGCTGCCCTGTTACGGGCAATGAACACCATGTCCCACCCTGGCTTAGTTGCGGTCGCTCTTGCTACCTCGCGCAACAGCCTCTTCACCCTATTGCGCACCACCGCCTTGCCCAAGCGCTTTCCAGCTACAAATCCGTATCGGTTCCGTCCCAGACCGTTGGGTGCTGCTTTGAGAACGACAAGATCACACGCCCACGTCTCCCCATGTTCACGAATCTCAGCAAACTGTGAGTCCTTCCTCAGCCTCTCCTCTTTACCCATTCCGCCACTGCAGCAACCCTATACCGCAAGCCGGTAGCGACCCTTCAGCCGTCTCCGTTTCAGAATCATCCGCCCACCACGAGTCGCCATGCGACCGCGAAAACCATGCTTACGTTTCCTGGGAATCCTCTTCGGCTGATAGGTTCGCTTTGGCATCTTTTACCGCCTTGCTTGTGCGCTATTATACTTTATCCCCCTCTGCAGTGTCAATTTGGGAGCACCCCCCTAGAGAGCATGCTTCAGTACCATAATCTCAGTCGCTTCCGGCAGTTGCTCCAACTTCAACTCCGCTTCACTGGAATCCAACCTCTTAACCCCAGACTTGCCTTTAAGGAACTCATCCACCCCAGATATAGGAAAAGCGCACTTGTCATTCTTATAATGCATGGGAATTATCACTCTGGGCTTGATCTGATCACAAATCCTGCTAGCCGTGACCGCATCTATAGTGTAGTAGCCTCCCACAGGGATCATCAGAACATGGACCTGCCCCATCTCGGCAATCTCGGACTCCGCTAGCTGGTGCCCTAAGTCTCCCAAATGACAGAGTCGCAGCCCATCCACGATGAAACAGAACACCGTATTCTCTCCCCTATCCCTCCCCTTTGACGTATCATGGTAAGTTTGCAGCCCCTTGAATTCGATGCCACCTATCTTTGTCGTGCCCTTCCCGCCAACTATCTTAGGATTGCCTATGATCTTGGCTCCCCAATGATCGCCATGCTTGTGGGTGACAACCACGATGTCAACTGCCTCTTGTATCGGCTCATAGTGGAGGTCAGGATACTTACCGTAGGGGTCAGTCATAATCCTCGTACCATCATCGGCAGTGATCACAAAAGCTGAGTGTCCAAGCCATTTGACCTTCACAATAGAACCTCCTTAATAGAACTCCCGTGGTATTCATTTTGACTGCTCCTCAGCAAGAGCTAGAACAAGATTGACCAGCGTTCTCACCCCGACCCCCGTCGCCCCCTTAGTCAGATAACCCTGCTCCTTCTTGACGAACGAAGGGCCAGCGATGTCCAAATGGACCCATGGCGTATCCTCGCTGAACTCAGCCAGAAACTGAGCAGCAGTGATGGCCCCAGCATACCTCCCCCCCGTGTTCTTGACATCAGCGACCTCGCTCCTGTTCTGCTCCTTGTACTCCTCATACATTGGAAGCTGCCAAATCCTCTCCCCCGCCTCCTCACCAGCCTTAATCACCTTAGCCACCAGCTCCTGATTGTTACCGAAAGCGCCACTGCAGATGTCGCCCAAGGCTATGCGGCAGGCACCCGTCAGCGTGGCGGCATCTACCAAGGGAGAGAGACCCAGCTTCCTGGCATAGCTGAGGGCATCGGCCACAATCAACCGTCCTTCGGCGTCGGTATTGACCACCTCTATCGTCTTGCCATTCAACGCCTTGAGGACATCCCCCGGCTTGAGCGCAGCCCCCCCCGGCAGGTTCTCCGTCGCCGGCACGAGCCCGGTCACGTTAATCGCGGGCTTGAGCTCAGCGATGGCTCTCATAGCAGCGATGACCGCAGCTCCACCCGCCATATCCGCCTTCATCTCGTCCATACCCTCCGAAGGCTTGATCGAGATGCCTCCCGAATCGAAGGTTATCCCTTTGCCGATCAGACCCAACGGGCCCGCCGCAGCATTACCCCCCCGATAGCCCATAACAATGAACTTGGGGGGTTGCCTGCTCCCCTGGGCAACACCCAAGAGCGCTCCCATCCCCAGCTCCTCCATCGCATCTCGCTCAAGCACGTTGAACTCCAGTCCCCACTCAGCAGCAATACCCCGCGCCACCTCCGCCATATCAGAGGGAGTCATACAGTTAGCAGGCTGATTGATCATATCCCGGGCAAAATTGGTGGCCTCGGCCAGCACCCTACCACAGGTAACACCGTTATGTAAAGAAGACAACCTGCTTTCATCCCGCTCCACTATCAGCAGTTCCTCGATCTCTCCGTGCTCCGGCTCCTTGGTAATATGCTTACGGAATTCATAAAGGCCGAGGATACTCCCCTCCGTGAGAGCCTGAACCGCCCTCCCCACGTCCATGCCACCCGCCCCCGCCCCGTGGATGATGGTTGCCACCCGTTTGGCTCCAACCTTCCTCAGAAAACGACATGTCACCGCCATCACCCCACGAATGGCGTCATAGGTGAACTTCTCTTGCTTACCCAACCCCACCACCGCCACCCGCTCCGCCTCCATCTTGCCCATCGTGTGGATCAGCGTGACCTCGTTGAGCTTGCCCTTGATCTCGCCCTCGTAGATAAGCTGACTTATGGTCCCGCCTAACGCTTGATCGACAGCGCGCGTGGCGCCACCGGCATACTCGACCCCTTCGAAGAGATTGACTATAGCAGCATCGACCTTAACCTTGGTGATGTCGCCCGAGATAACCCTTACCTCCACTTCTCCCTCCTTTTCTAGCCTGCATCTTTGCTCCTAACAGTTGTAGGGTGGGTGTAGCGCAGCGAAACCCACCGCTCATTCTAACGGGGAGGACGGAAGCGCAGCCGAAGCAGGCCCTTTATGTCCTCCCAGGCGGTGCTGGCGATGCGCACCCTGGTATCCTCATCCTCTACCCATTCCACGGGCACATCTTTGATGCGATAGCCTTTCATCGCCGCGAGGAGCAGGAGCTCGGTGTCAAAAAACCAAGCCTGATCCCTAATTAGGGGTACAAGCTTCTGCGCCACATCGCGTTTCACCGCCTTAAAGCCGCACTGGGCATCGCTAAAACTGGAGCAGAACATCGCTCTAATCAGCAGATTATAGCCACGTGAGGTGATCTCACGCTTCAGGCTGCGTTTTACCTTGGAGCCCTTCATCAGTCGAGAGCCAATAGCGATGTCATAACCCTCGTCGAGGGCACGGATCAACTCTGGGAAGGCATCCAGCTTAGTTGAAAGATCGACATCCATGTAGGATACTGCGTCCGCATCGCTCTCCAGCCATGCTTTTCTCAAGGCACGGCCACGTCCCTTTAGCTCCAGTTGTACATATCGCACATCGGGGTATTGCTCGGACAACTCCTTAGCAATAGCCAGCGTCCCATCAACAGAGCCGTTATCGGCGATAGTAATCTGCCAGCGGCACGAGAGATTCTCAGCGAGAAAATCCCGCAGGACAGCCACGCTGCCAGCCAGCGCCCCTTCCTCGTTATAAACAGGGACAACAACATCAACGCTGTTCATTATTTCGCCCCACGTGATCACTGCCTACAAACTACTGCGCCCCTGTTCCACTTTCTAGACTCCTGCTTCCGCAGGAGTGATATGATTCTGTCATTCCCGCGCAAGCGGGAATCTATCTCATGAGTAGCTACCCCCCAACCCCTCCCTCACCACCTGCGCAACATGAAACGGGTCGCTGGAGATGACGCTCGAGGCGTAAAGCTCCATGGTTCCAATGTCTGAGGCCTTGCTTCCGGGACTGCCGCGATCAACAACACGAGCAATCACCGGAAATCCCCCCCAGTCCTCCTCCACCGGGGCAATGGGAGGCATAAGCAGAGCGGCATTGAAAGAGGTCACCCCCATCAGGTCGCGGAAACAAGCCAGAACCTCATAGAGCCTTTCCTTCAGCGACCTACCAAGCTCCTGCGCTATTAAAACAACTTCCTTCTCTTTGACAGGCGTCAGGTACGCCATAACCCTGACCCCTTCTTTCTCCAAACCGCAGCCCAGCGCGTGGTGAACCCGGTATAAGTCATCAAAATAGCTCGACCCGTACCGATCTCTATAAGAAAGGGCAGCACGGCGAAGTTGCTCCACCTTGGCATAGTGCCTCCGCCTGGCAAGCATAACCTGCGCATGTCCGTGCGGTATGGAAGCGCCTGCTCTCCCCCCACAGTTCCACATGAAGAAGAAGTACCTCGCTGCAGGGTCGGCGGTGTGCGCTTTCTGCGCCCACTTCCAGCCTGTATCGATGTAATCGATCACCTGCTCTCTGGTGAACCGAAGCGAGTCGGGCTCCCTGAAGATTATCACGCCGTGAAAGCCCTCGTACTTCGCAACATTGCTGGCAGTAATACAGTGCTTCCCCTTAACCCTGCCAAAGATATCTTCTGGCGTCGCAGCCAGGGCATCGCGGAATAGTTGACCTTGCGGCTCTTCCGTCTCTGAGTCCCAGAGCCTGGAAACAAGGCTTTTCCCCTCAGGCCGGCTCGCCCGCAGTTGATTGAAAAGCGCCTCCTCTAGAGTAACCAGGTTCGTGACCCGAACGATCCTTTGCTCCAGAGTTTTGTCTACCGAGCCAAAATGCTCCTCAATCCACGGCCTCATACTCTGCGGAGGCTTTAGCTGCCCTTTAGCTACACCAATCTCGTAGATGCGTCCAAAAAGCTCCCTCTCGGCCACAGGGAGGGCGGCAACAACAGTATCCAGATTGGCAATTTCAGCTTCGGTCACAGACCCCACCATATCCTAATGTCTGAAATGTCGGACGCCGGTGAAGACCATAACGACATTGTATTTATTCGCAGTCGCTATGACCTCTTCATCCCTGACCGAGCCACCGGGTTGGATGATGGCAGTAGCACCACCTTTGGCCGCCAGCTCAACCCCATCGGGGAAGGGGAAGAAAGCGTCAGAACCAACTACACTCCCCTGACTGCGCTCGCCAGCCTTCTCCAGGGCGATTTTCACGCTTGTCACCCTGTTTGGCTGACCTGCCCCCATACCCAAGATCGTGGAGTCCTTCACGAACACAATAGCATTTGACTTGACGTGTTTAACTGCCTTCCAGGCAAATAGCAGGTCCTTTAACTCTTCCTCGGTAGGCTCGCGCTCGGTCACGGTACGCAAGCTCAGACCGCCCTCAGGCAGGAAATCTGACGTCTGAACGAGAAAGCCACCACCAACTCGACGGAAGTCCCATGTAGATAGAGCCTCTTTGCCAGAACCAGCCTGCGAACCCATGGCTAGGATACGGAGGTCTCGCTTCTGCTTGAGCAGGTCGAGCGCCTTCTCTTCGTAATCAGGAGCTATGATCACCTCGTAGAAAGTGTTGGCGATCTCCTGAGCGGTAGCAAAGTCCACCGGCCTGTTCAGCGCAACTATTCCACCAAAGGCTGACACGGTATCTCCTGAGAAGGCACGTCTGTAGGCCTCGGCAAGATTCTGATGCGAAGCCAACCCACAGGGGTTGGTATGCTTGATGACAGATACCGTGGGAGCCTCAAAATCGGTGGCCGCGCTCCAGGCAGCATCGGAATCAAGGATGTTATTGAAGGAAAGCTCCTTGCCCCAGAGTTGTTTCGCTGAGCTTATGCCACTAACTGACCCAGCCGCCACCTCCTCCGCATAGAAAGCAGCCTCTTGATGAGGGTTCTCGCCATACCTCAGATCATATCTCTTCCTGAGCGCGATAGTCACCTCATCGCCAAATCCCTCCTCACCCCGACGAAGGTATTGAGCGATAGCTGTATCATAGGCGGCAACATGCTGGAAAGCCTTCTGTGCCAGTTTCCTTCGCTCCTCCCCCCGCACCTCACCACGGTGAAGTTGCTCCAGCACCAATTCATAATCTGCACGATCAACCACCACCAACACATCAGGGAAGTTCTTGGCCGCAGCGCGAATCATGGTAGGACCGCCGATATCGATATTCTCCAACGCCTCATCTAAACTCACTCCCGGCCTAGCCACGGTCTCTCTAAAGGGATAGAGATTCACCGCCACCAGGTCGATAAGCCCCATCTTGTTTTGCTCAAGCTCAGCGATATGTGCAGTGAGATTTCTCCTGGCCAGGATTCCGCCATGCACTGCGGGATGCAGTGTCTTCACTCGACCATCCAGGATCTCGGGGAAACCAGTCAACTCGCTAACGCTCCGCACCGACACTCCCGCCTCTGCAAGCGCTTTCTTGGTACCCCCGGTGCTGAATAACTCGAAACCAAGTTCTTCGAGACCACGGGCGAAATCGACCAAACCCGTTTTATCGGAGACACTTAAGATAGCACGCATAAACCTCTCCTATCATGTTTTCTCGACTGAGCTGGCTGGGCAGGTTGCCCGAGATAAAGGAAACAGCCCTACATACCGGGCAATCCTAAGAGACAATCACCCGTTCCTTCCCCCGCCCCTCCACCACCTCACCTATGAGCCTGGCCTCCGGAGCAGAAGCGACAATTTCATCAACGTGCCCCGGCGAGCAGACAAGGACCATCCCGACCCCCATATTGAATACACGATACATCTCTCGCTCGTCGATCTTGCCCCGCTCCTGAATCAGGGGGAAAATCGGGGGGATGGACCACGACCCGGCTTCGATTCGGGCAGCCAGCCCATGGGGCAGAATCCGAGGCGGGTTATCAATGAGTCCGCCGCCAGTGATATGTGCCATACCCTTAATCTTGGGCAATAGCCATTTCAGCTTGGGATAATAGCAACGGTGAGGCTCGAGTAGCTCCTCTCCCAAAGTACGGCCAAGCTCAGGGTAGAATGTACTTAACGTTGAACGTTCAACGTTGAACGTTTTGCGCACCAACGAGTATCCGTTAGTATGCAGCCCACTCGAAGGCAGCCCTAAGATAGCGTCACCGACTTCAATCGAGCTGCCGTCGAGGATATTTCCCCTCTCCACCACACCCACTATAAACCCCACCAGGTCATAATCACCTGGAGCGTAGAGACCGGGCATCTCCGCAGTCTCACCGCCGATGAGGGCACAGCCTGCATCGCCACAGGCGCGAGACAATCCGCTGACCACGCTCTCCACCTGCTCAGGGACAAGCTTCCCCGTGGCTATATAATCAAGAAAGAAGATGGGCTCGGCTCCACAGGTGTAAACGTCGTTTACACAATGATTGACCAGGTCAATGCCGATGGTGTCGTGCCGGTCGAGGGCAATAGCGATCTTGACCTTGGTCCCGACCCCATCAACGCTAGAGACGAGGACCGGCTCTTTGTAACCAGAAAGCTGAAACAGCCCGGCAAAAGCCCCGATATCCATCAGAACCTCGGGGCGGAAAGTGGCACGGGCCTTTCCCTTGATAAGCTCCACCGTCCTGCTGGCAGCATCTATGTCCACACCAGATGCAGCGTAGGCAGTCCCCTGGGTTTTCTTACTCTCCCGTCCCACTGAAGTCTCTCTTTCTCTAATGAGATTGCTGCAATAGTGTCAATCAATCCCCATCAGGAAACTCTAAATACTAATCCCTAAACTCTAAACAATATCAAATGTTCCAAATTCAAATGCCGCCCCGATAAATCGGGGAATTTTGGTCATTTAGATTTTGCATTTGTTTAGGATTTCGAGTTTGGACATTAGGATTTGTTTCTGGGGGACACCCAGACCCCTGGCCCCGATTTATCGGGGCACCTCTTTTTCAGCGGTCTCTTAGTATTAGGCCTTGCCTAGCCTGCGTCGGGGAACGTCTCCAGCGCAAGCTTATCCATCTCGAGCTGAACGGGCACCGGATACTCCCCGGTAAAGCAAGCAAGGCAGAAGCTCTCCTTAGGCAGACCCACAGCCTGGATCAAACCGTCTATGCTAAGATAGCCCAAAGAATCAGCTCCTATGAACTCGGCAATCTCAGGAACTGTCTTGTGGGCAGCAATGAGCTCCTGCCTCGTGGCCATGTCAACACCAAAAAAGCAGGGATAGCGAATGGGAGGGGCACAGATACGCAAATGTACCTCGCTGGCACCCGCTCTCCGCAGTAAGTTCATAACTTGAGGTGTAGTAGTGCCACGAACGATACTGTCGTCAACCACAACGACCCGCTTACCTGAGAGCACCTCAGGCATGGGGTTAAACTTCAGCTTGACGCCGAGGTCTCGTAGCCGTTGCTCCGGCTCAATGAAGGTACGCCCCACATAGCGGTTCTTGAGCAGACCCTCAGAAAACGGGATGCCGGAAGCGAAGGAGTAGCCGATACCCGCTGCGGTAGCCGAGTCGGGAATGCCTATGACCAAGTCGGCATCAACCGGATGCTCCTGAGCCAACTGCATCCCCATAGCTTGGCGCGCCGGGTAGAGGCGGCGACCGCCGATCACGCTATCGGGGCGGGCAAAGTAGATAAACTCAAATATACAGAGAGCCTTTTTCCTCGCTTTCCCTGCCCTGAAGCTATGAACCCCAGCCTCATCAACGAGAACCACCTCTCCAGGATCGACCTCGCGCAGAAACTGCGCCCCAAGGTGGTCCAGGGCACAGCTCTCCGACGCCAGAACCCAGCCTCCGTCAAGAGACCCCAGACAAAGGGGGCGCACCCCCATAGGATCACGAACCCCAAGCAGTTTATCCCGGGTCATAATCACCAGGCTATACGCACCCTGGAGCCTGCTCATAGCATGCTCTATCTTCTGGATTAGGCCCTTGCCCGGAGAGGAAACGAGGAGATGAGCGATGACCTCAGAGTCTGAAGAGGTGGAAAAGGTATAACCCCTCTCCTCCAGCTCCTTACGCAGGTACTCAGCATTGACGATGTTGCCATTGTGCGCCAGCGCCATGTCCCCTGAAGGGCCGGACACCACTATCGGCTGCGCGTTGAACATGCGGCTTGACCCTGTTGTGGAATACCGATTGTGCCCGATGGCGATGCTGCCTCGGAGTTGATCCAAAGTCGCCTCATTGAACACCTGGGCTACAAGCCCCATAGCTGCGTGCAATCGAATTCGGGTCCCATCGGCAGTGGCTATGCCCGAACTCTCCTGCCCACGGTGCTGTAAGGCATAGATACCAAAAAAAGCAAGGCGAGCTACTTCGTCCCCTGGGGCATATACACCGAAGATACCGCAAGACTCGCGCAACCTAGCTCCCTTCACCCCAAGAGGTCGTTCGTTTCGCCGGGCCTTCCCAAGTTGATTATATCCCCAATAGACTCAAGGGTCAATCTCGTCAACAGCATTTCTTGTTGACAATCAATCGGGCTTAACGCTAGAATACTTGCAACAGCCGATTCGGCTAGGCCCAAGCGGTTAAGAGGCGTTTTTGTGGACTTTACCATAGACATCGACACCGGTGGCTCCTTCACCGACGGCTTCCTGACTGCAGGAGACAGGACCGAGCAGGTCAAGGTAGATACCACTCCCCACGATCTAACGGTTTGTTTCCTCAATTGCATAGAGGAAGGGGCGAATAGACTTGGCATCAGCGTGGAGGAACTGCTCTCCCAGACAAGGGTCATAAGATATTCCACCACCATCGGCACCAACTGCCTGCTGCAAAGGATTGGGCCTAAATTGGGCCTCATCGTTACCGAAGGTTCCACCGATACGCTTTATGCTCCCCATGATGATAGCGAAGCCCTCGAAGCAGCCAAGGCATTGGCTGGCTTAGTATCGCCCAGTATGAGAGTAGGGGTCAAAGGTGAGATCGATGGCTCGGGGGAAATCCTTGAGCCCCTTGATGAGGAAGGCGTGCGACAGGCTGTTGAGTTTCTATTGGACTCGGGGGCCATGGGCATAGTAATTAGCCTGCGAAACTCAGCAGCGAACCCATTACACGAACAAAAGGCAAAATCGATCATCGATAGCGAATACCCTCGTCACTACCTGGGCTCAGTCCCAGTGCTCACTGCCAGCGCCATCACAGCACACCCCGATGACCATGTTCGCACCAATACCGCGGCATTGAACGCCTATATACACCGAGACATGGTGCGCTACCTCTACCGCGCTGATGAGCTTTTGCGGGAGCGGGCATACCGCAAGCCCCTGCTGGTGATCCATTCCAGCGGGGGTGCTGCCAGAGTGGCCAAGACAACAGCGCTAAACACATATAATTCGGGGCCGGTGGCGGGGCTGATTGGCTGCAGCAAGATAGCAAGCGAGCTATATAAGGTCAAAGGTTTCGTCTCCGTAGATGTTGGGGGCACCAGTGTGGACATCGGCGTAGGAGTCGGAGGGGAGGTTGCTCCCGACAGAGAGCCTGCTATTGAGGGAATTCAAATTGGACTGCCCATGGTGACGCTAGGGACGGCAGCGGGTGGTGGCGGTTCCATAGCGAGGATAGCCGCTGCTTCCAGCAGCGTCCAGGTGGGGCCCGAGAGCGCGGGAGCCCTGCCAGGGCCAGTGGCTTACGACCTCGGTGGCCTGGAGCCAACGATTACCGATGCCGACTTGGTGCTCGGTTACCTCGACCCGGACTACTTTCTGGGCGGCAGAAAGAAACTCGTCAAGGATAAAGCGGTTGCCGCAATAAACAACCTGATCGCTGGCAACCTCAGTCTCTCCCTAGAAAAAGCAGCCTGGAAGATAATCCAGACCAGCGAGGATGATGTTGCCCGGCAAATCAAAGAGAGTATAGAGAGAAAAGGCCTGAAAGCCCACGAGCTAACCCTGTTTGCCTTTGGTGGCGGCGGTGGCACCCGCTGCTGTGGATATGCCTCTCGCCTGGGTGTCTCCAGGGTGATCGTCTTCGCCTTCAATGCGGTAGCGAGCGCCTTCGGCGCGTCCACCATAGACATCTTGCACACATACGAACGCCCTGCTCACATAACCCTGAAGTCTCCTTCCGGGGCATATCTAGCTGCGGAATGGAAATCGTTCAATAAAGCCATCGCGGACATGATGGCCAGTGCCAAGAGAGATATGAGAGGGGAAGGCTTTGCCACGGAGAGCCTTTCCTTCACCCTGGAACTGGGGATACGTGGGGCAGGGGGATTCCTCTGGATGGAAGCACCTCTGGTTTATCTGGAACAAAAGGATGAGGCAAGAAAGCTAGGTGAACTCTACGCCTCGCGCTCTGGGACGGATTCCGCAGATCTGATAATAGAGGGAATCACTCTGAAAGCCAGGTGTGTCACTCCACACTACCAACTGCCGGTGTTCGCCGATCAAGGGCTCGACCCCACAAAGGCACAAAAGGGCGTCAGAGGTGTATACTGGGGCGAAGGCTATGTCAGCACCAATATATATGAGCGCGATCTTCTTGGGTGCGGCAATCGGATAGAGGGCCCGGCTATCATTGAGGCCCCCGATACTACATATGTTGTCCCTCCGAACTGGAGCTATACCGTGGACAAATATCTCAACGGGATAATGGAGGTCAGCCGCGATGAAGGTTAGGATCACGGAATACCTGGATATCGACCTGGACAAAGAGCTGTGGTACTGCCACAACTGCGGCAAAGAGCTTGGGGCTGCGAGGGAGAACTACAAGCACTTCACCCTGGTCTACGATAGAGACCCCCGTGAGATCCACAAGCCATATATTGGCCCCGAGTCAAGCCCCGTTGGCCATACGTGTAGCCCAGACCCTGAGTGGTGCAGGATTTTGGAGTTCTACTGCCCAAACTGCGCCACCATGTTCGAGGTAGAATACCTACCTCCGGGACACCCACCGACCCATGATATAGAGCAAGACATCGATGCCCTAAAAGCAAAGCACCAGATGCGAAGCATGAAATCCTAAGCAATGATTAAATCCGAAATCCTAAACTCGAAATCCTAAACAAATTCAAAATCTGAATGACGAAATTTCAAAGCAAATTCCTCTCCCTTGAAGGGAGAGGCTAGGTGAGGGTGGATAGAAACAGCAACGAATTCTTCGTCGTGACAGGAGTCACGACGCTACTCTACCTATTTGGAATTTGCCCAGAGGTCCTTCATGGAAGCAACCATAGATATAGACGTCGGCGGTACTTTCACTGATTGTCTGGTAGTCTCCGACAAACGGATGGCAAGAGCTAAGTCGCCAACTACAGGATACAACCTCAGTGTAGGCTTCAGAAGAGCTGTGGAAGACGCTGCAAAACAACTCGATATGTCTTTGCCCGACCTGCTGCAGAAGACATCCGTGATTCGCTACTCGACAACCCTAGCCATGAACACCCTCATCCAGCGCACTGGACCTAAGCTAGGGCTCATCACCACCGCGGGTCAGGAGCACATGCTGCTTATTGGCAGATCGAGAGCGTGGGCTGATGGCCTGCACCCACGGGAGCGGCGCTATATGTACCTAGCTCAGAAGCCAGAGCCACTTATCCCGTTTGATATGACCGTCGGCGTCCGTGAGAGAATCGATTGCTTCGGGAACGTGGCAATACCACTGCAAAAGGAAGATGTGCGTCAGAAGGTTCAGTCACTTGTAGATAAGGGCGCCCGAGGCTTTGTGGTATCCCTATTATGGTCCTTTATTAATCCCGCCCACGAGCAGCTAGTGAGAGAGGTTATCCAGGAAGAGTATCCTGATCGCTATCTGGGGAATATGCCCATCCTGCTCTCCAGCGAAGTTCAGCCGAAATGGCACGAGTACCCCAGAACAAATGTGGTCATCCTATCGGCATACCTTCACACGGAGATGACAGAGCAACTCTCAGCCCTTGGCGAGGAGCTTCGTGACTACGGCTATAAGAAGCCCCTGAGCATTATTAACAACGTAGGGGGCGTGGCCAAGCTCTCGCGAACAAGGGCTGTGGATACATTCGGCGCTGGTCCAATAGCGGGGCTCCTGGGTGCAAGCTGGATAAGCAAGCTCTATGGTTTCCCCAACGTGCTGGTCACGGATATGGGCGGGACCAGCTTTGACTACGGGGTGCTCCTGGACGGCAGTTGCCGCTTCTATCAGGACTGGCCAGTGATAGACCGCTGGGCCACCGAGACTTCTATGGTGGAGGTTAATACAATCGGCGCTGGGGGCGGCTCCATTGCGTGGCTCAACGAGCTGCTGGGCAACAAGCTGGAGGTCGGGCCGAAGAGCGCTGGCTCCAATCCCGGCCCTGCTTGCTACGACCTGGGTGGGACTGAGCCCACAGTAACAGATGCCGATGTCGTGCTCGGCTACATTAACCCGGACTACTTTCTTGGCGGCAAGATGCGGCTGTCCAAAGAGAAAGCTATCCAGTCTATGGAGACCATAGCTAAGCCCCTCGGATTGACACCGGTGGAAGCTGCTGCCCATATCCACACCATTGTCGATGCAAATATGGGAAACACCATCCTTAAAGAGGTAATCTTGCGGGGTTTCGCCCCTGATCAGTTCGTCCTCTTCGCCTATGGTGGCGCAGGCGCGACCCACTGCGTTGATTACAACAGGCACCTCAAAGCGCCGAAGATAGTCACCTTCCCCTTCGCCAGCGTTTTCTGTGCCCTGGGTGGCGCTACCTTAGACCTGAAACAATGCTACGAGGCATCCAAACACGTGTGCCTTTACTCACCCATGAGGCTGCCCCAATACCTGGCCGAGTACGGTGACTTCAACCAGGTAGTCGATAGCCTCAAAGAGTTGGCTTTGCGAGATATCAAGAGCGAAGGCTTTCGCCCGGAAGATGTGACGCTAGCCCTGGAACTGGATATGCGATACGGCGATCACCTGATGCTGATAAGGATACCCTCCCCCAGAATCTACCTTCGCGGTGAAGACGATGTGAAAGCGATCTGCGATGCTTTCACCGCTATCCACCTCTCCCGATACGGAGAGCTTGCGGCTATCCCCATAACAGGTATCAACGTGGAGAATCTCTACCTTTTTGCCACTGTTCCCCTTCCCAAGCCAGAGCTTCCTGTTTTCCCATTGGAAGGGGAAATCCCAGGGCAGGCCGTAAAAGGAAGACGACCTGTCTACTGGAAAGAGTTCAACGATTTTAGGGAGACCAACATTCTCGATGCAGACCTCCTACGCCCAGGAAATACCGTTCCCGGGCCTGCCATTATCGAAGCCAAGGATACCACCGTGGTCCTCCCCCCAGGAATGAAGTATAGTGTCGATCGCTACCTGAGCGGGATCATCGAGAGCGTGTAAAGGAGCCCTGCCATGCCTATTGATGAAGAAATTCTCAACCGTGTGAACCCCGAAGAAGCCACACAGCTTGAGCGAGAATGGATGGGCAAAATCGGTGTCGATGAGTTCTCAGTTTACTTGATGAAGCTCGAGCTCATTTGTGAAGAGGCCAAGCAGAATCTGGTCATGACCGGCCTTTCTCCAGGGATCCAGGGGATGGACTGTGCCGTGGGAGTATATACCGCTGCCGGTGACCTGGTGGCGGCATCGGTGGGCACTTACCTCCATATTTGCACCGGGCAGATCCCCATCAAGTACATCCTCAAGTACTACAAGGACGACCCCACGGTGGGCATACATGAGGGAGATGTCTTCTTCTGCAACGACGTCCTCTACGGTGGCTTCCACAATCAGGACATGCTCAACATGGTACCTGTCTTCTGGAAGGGAGAGCTCATCGCCTGGGTGGTCGCCGCTGCCCACGAGCCTGAGACCGGGGCCACAGAGCCTGCAGGCTATGTACCCTACGCCCGAAGCCGCTATGAGGAGGGGGTTAAGGCGCCGCCAGTAAAGGTGGGATCCAACTTCCAGATCAAGGCAGACTTCTTCGACTTCTTCTGCAACATGTTGCGTGACAAGATAACCCCGCACGATCTGAAAGCCAAAGCCTCCTGTTGTTTCAAGATGGCAGAGAGACTACAGGAGATAGCAGAGCAGAAGGGGGTGGGATTCTTCGTCGGGTTGATGCGCAAGTCACTGGAAGTGGTCTATGATGCAGGAAAGCAGCGTATAGCCAGCCTCAACGATGGAACCTACCGCCATGTTATCTTCTTCGACCTACAGGGCAATGAGGAGGCACTCGGCTGTGTCCACATAGCCCTGATCAAGAAGGGTGACACCTTGACCGTCGACCTCTCCGGCAGCTCTCCCCCGACTATGTCCTTCCTCAATAGCAAGCCCCACGTGGTCAGAGGGCTACTCCTAGGCTTGCTGGTACAGTACCTTTTCGCCGATTTCCCCGTAAGCACCGGGCTCCTCGCTCCATTTCGCTTCGAGGTGCCTCCGGGAACCATTGTCAATGCACCCAGCGACCGGGCTATGTCCGGGTCGATGAGGATCACTGCCCTGGTGGTCAACGGCATCATGGTATGCCTGGCCAAGCTTTTGTTCGACAGCGACCTCCATGAACGAGTGACCTCCCCTCCGTCAATGAGCGGCGTCGGGCTGGCAGCCGGTGGTGGGATTGACCAGTACGGGGGAATAGTAATCGGGGCTATCGGCACCATCATAATAAATGCTTGCGGTGGCCCTGCTACTCCTTTCAGAGATGGCATGGACGCTGGCCAGTCCTGGTTCGCCGGGTATGCCGATTGCCTGGATGTGGAACACGGCGAGGTTCAGACCCCTGTGTTGCACCTATTCCGCAACATAATGATGGATCAAGGAGGCCCAGGCAAGTTCCGTGGTGGAGCTACCGTCTGCCAAGGCTACACTTTTCATAATGCCAAGGGCCCGTTGAGGTTAATCTTTCATACCGCCACCTCCAGAATGCCCCACAACCCAGGACTTTTCGGGGGCTATGCCGGAGGTATCAACCCCTTGCTCGAGATCAGGAATACCGACTGGCAACCTCTTTTTGAAAATGCCAGCGAGGAAATCCCTTCGAGTTACCACGAGCTAGCGAGCAGCAAACAAGTCACGTTCAAAGCAACTCAATTCGTTCCCCAGGATTTCTTCATGAATGGCGATGGCGTAGCCAATGGCTCAGGCTCATCCGGCGGCTACGGCGATGTGCTGGAACGAGACCCCGAGATGGCGATGGATGATGTGAGAAAGCAGATAACATCTGCCTGGGCAGCGAGGAATGTTTATCACGTTGCCTTTGATGAAGAGACACTGGAGGTCGATTATCCCGAGACCAGGAAGCTTCGTGACCACGAACGTGAGCGAAGGAAAAAGCAGGGAAAGCCCTTCGACGAGTTCATGAAAGGGTGGCTTGAGAGAAAGCCAAAGGAAGAGATCATCCGCTCATACGGCCCCTGGCCTGAAGGAATAAAGTAAGCCATGCCAGCAAGCTCCAAAGAACTGGTGCGGGCACTCTTTGCAGCCAAACCGGTGAGCCGCCCTCCCTTTATTCCCTACATCGCCACCGCTGCTGCTCAATTTATGCAAGTGCCGGTTAGGCAGATGTTCTCCGATCCCACCACGCTCCCCAATTCCCTGCAAGCCTGCCAAAGGCTTTTCAAATACGATGGAGTGGTGATTCTGTTCGATACCACCCTGGAGGCAGAGGCATGCGGCTGTCAGCTCTCCTGGCAGGAAGGCCAGCCGCCTGATGTGGTCTCTCCTATCATAACCGACGACAAAGACTTGGAAGCTCTGGATGCCTCTGAGATTGAGAACAAAGGCAGGATTCCAGTGGTGCTCGAAGCGGCGAAGCGCCTGACTCAGACTGTGGGAAAAGAGGTAGCGATATTGGGAGTAATCACCGGACCGATAACCTTTAGCAGGCACCTGATGGGCGATGCCTTTGTCCCCGCAGCAGATATAAACAGCCAGGCATTCCACAAGCTGATCGATTTCTGGGGAAAGATCGCCTTGACGCTGGCAAGGGCTTATGGCGAACTCAAGTTCGATGCCGTGATCTTGGCCGACGAGGACTTAGCCTCACTCAAGCCTGACCACTATCCCAAGATTCAACCTGTGCTCAAAACCTTGCGCAACCTGGCAGGTTTTTACGATGCTCCTCTCATCATACAGACCGCAGAAGTCCCTGCTGAGAGCCTGTCAGCCTTCTTACAGCTAGAAGCAGATGGCTTTCCCCTGGGAAACGTATCAGACCTGAGGAGCCTATCCTCATCCACCGGAAGGCTTTTCAGCCGCTGCATACCTACATCTGCCCTGCTTGGCTCCGCCGAGGATGTCGAGAGGGCTACATTAGAGCTGCTGGACAAGGGCAGAGGGAGCAGCTTCTTTGTTACCTCCGAGTCGGAAGTCCCACCGGCAACGCCGGCCTCGAACCTCCACCACGTAATGCAGGTATTGACAACAACCCCTGTCAAATAACTAACCGTAACTAAGGAGGCAAAAAATGGCAAAGATCACCGAAGAGATGAAAGCGCTGGTAAAGGGGCAGCAGGCCTATGTCGCCACTGCTACGCCCGATGGTGTCCCTAACGTTGCTCCCAAAGGAACCGTCCAGATTCTGGATGAGGAACACATAATATTCTCCGAGTTAGCAGGAAAGCACACCTTCGAGAACATCAAGAAGAATCCCAAGGTAGCCATCGTGGCGGGAGATATGTCCAAGATGCAATGCTTGCGATTCTCCGGCACCGCTGAGATGATTACCGAGGGACCTCTTTTCGAGAAAAGTACAGAAGCAATGAAAAAAATGGGCATGCCAGCTCCGCGGGCGGTGATCAAACTCAAGGTGGAGGAGATCTACGACCAAGGAGTACCAGGATTTGGAAAGAGAATAGACTGAGCAAGTCGGCAAGCCCCCTGCAAAGGCCAAGATTACATGCGAAGCATATCAGAGCATACGGCAGGGAAAGATTGTCTCCGTTGATTGGAGTAGAATTACCCTAATGCGTATTGGGCTGACATCTGCTTCGCATCTGAGACTTCTCGTGACACCTTCCCGGTCAACGCCCGGCCAAAGTAAGGTTGCCTACCTTATCAATCATACTTAACCGTCTCGGTCACGTCGACAAACTGGTAGGGTGTCTCTTTGTCTGAGTAGTAGCTTTTGTCACTAAGCAAGTCATAGCTGGCACCAAAGTAGAAATTAAAGGCTATCCTGAAGCTATTAACGGGGCTTATGGACTCGTATAGAAGTTCATCGCCACCTTCGGGAAAGTGATATGCGTTCAGTATCCTCATCTGTACTTTCATCCGCTCATCCTCGCCTAGGGTATACCAGTCAGATAGGCCCCAAGACAATGGACCGTGATCTCCCTGCAGTATTATGATTGGGGGAACAAGTGATTTCGCAAGTATCTCGTCAACAAGCACTTTCACTTTCTCATTGCAGCCAACTAGCTGATTGAGATAGTTCTCGGTAGTAGTTCTTGAAGCAGTTACCTCTTCCGTCACTATGTTGCCATATCGATCAAATACGTACGGGACATGAGGAATGACCACGTGGGCGAAAACAAACAGAGGCTCTCCAGTATGTTTCTTCAAGTCGGGTATTTGAGCTAGTTTCTCGAATTGATAGAGCGCGGTTTTTGACTGCATCGAGCGAGGATCAGTAGCGAAGCCAAATGTATCTGCAATCGAGGGGAAAAGACGGAGCGCAGTCTTCAGGTATAGAAACTGTTGGAATTCTGAAAGCGTGTTGCTATTGAAGTTCACATCGGCGTACACGTTGTTAAACGTCAGCTGCGCATAGGACCCGATGTGTATGTAGCGGTATCCCCTACACCTCAAGAATTGCCATACTTCTTGGTTTTGTACTAAGTCGTAGAGCGGCTTTAAGTCCGTTTCGTCCTCTCCCAAGTATTCACTTAGATAAGTAAGATACTCCATGTTCAGAGAAGAAGGTAGTGAGTGATCAGTTGAAACATGGTTACAAACACTTCTAGAGGCTATGTAGAACCCTCTACCGGTCAAGTAGTCGATGAATTCACTATTGTCAAAGTCGTAAAATTCGGCAAGGGTGCTAGCACTAGCATAGCCGTCTAAGATAATGTAGTAGATGTCTGGCGGCGTACCTATTTCTCCAGGAAGTACTGGGATTGGTAGCGCTTCCTCCGGCCAAGGAACACTTGGTCGTTTCATTTCATAAGCTACGATACTTATCGAAGAAATCACAACAAGGGATATAGCCATCGCATTCAAAATAGTCGTCGCATTATCCAGGACTCTGCGGGTTCTTAGCACCAAATAGGCACCGCCGACGAAAAGACCTGGCCATATTATCGGTAGTAAGTCCTTTACAGGACCCCGCATAATATCGAAGACATGCCCATATGAGAAGAATAGTAGTATGAAGATCGATGTAAGAATCCCCGCTTTCCTTAATGCCCACAGTCGGTACGGGCGGCCTGATCGCGGCGACTTTTGTATCCTGAGGATTTGCCAAGTTGCCAGGAAAGAAACTGCAAGCAGCAGGGACGTAGAGCCCAGAGCTATCGCCAAAGGAACCAAAGTTTCGGAAAATGAGAGTCCCGCCATATTATGGGCATAAAGAGCGAGGATGGGAAAGGCTGCGAAGAGAAATGGGTGAACAACAAGAACCCGCCTCAGTGGGTTCCCCGCCACTGTCACGGTGGTTTTTTTCTCCTCTGCTGTACCGGCCTCGGAAAGGACACCGCTTTTGTCCATCAGATGTGCATCTTCAGGAGAATGACTGAGCCTTGCCCCACATTTAGCACACCGATGCACTGTACCGGGCCGTGAAAGGTCAGGCAAGCGGTTTTTCGTGCCACATTTTGGGCATATAAAAACCAAGAGCCACCACAACTACTTCGAGCTACTCTTATCAGGTAGCGCCTTGAAGTCAGTACGCCATTCTACTACGGCATATGCCCCAAACGCAAGAAGGCTATCCCAACGCCCAGGTAGTAGCGTTTCTTGTCAGCAACTTAATAGCGGCAAGAGGGAGTCCTTTCTGAGCGCCTCGTAATCGCTATCCGGTCTGATAGCTAGTGCGTGGTCCCTTTTTCGGAGTACGGCTGCACCACCTGGAATTACCTCATCAACCAACTTTGCATATTATGTCAACTAGTTGCGTGCTACTGGCGCGCCTCCGACTTCTTCCTTCGACCGAGCCGTGCGCAACACAGGAGCAACGAAACAAGCACGCAAGTGCCTTGTTTGAGGACATCATTGTGGTGCATAATAGCGGTGCCGAAGTTAGGCCGAGGGAAGAATTGCGGTCGTTCTCTCGGTTGTCACATGAGGAGCATCTAGAAGTATCACATGCGTATTGGGCTGATTTCAGACACGCATATCCCTGAGGTGGCGAAGGCGACTCCTCCCCAGGTGATGGAGGTTTTTAGCGGCGTAGACCTGATTCTGCACGCTGGAGACATATTCGTTGTTTCCGTGCTGGACGAACTACAGAGTATAGCTCCGGTACTTGCAGCTAGAGGTGACGACGACTACGGGATACGAGATGAACGCGTACAGGAGATCCAAACCCTGACCATTGAGGGTCTTACCCTGTACATGATACACTCCTCTCAGTACTGGGCCCGCGACCTGATCGAACGCCCAGAACGGCACAATCTTGAGAAGGCCCCCGATATCGTCGTTTTCGGCCATACTCACAGGGATATGGTGCAAACTATCAGAGGGTCCCTCTTAGTGAACCCAGGCAGCGCGACCTTTCCCTACTATCAACAAAGGTTGGGCACAGTAGCCCTCCTTGATATCAACGCAGGCAAAGCTGAGGCGCATATCGTCCAGCTTGAAAATATCTGAAGGCACAGGCCGAATCCGATGTCAGAGGAACAGAGCCCTGTTGAAAGAAATGCCGGACCTAAAGGCCGCGATGCCCAGACGCTTGCAGCATTGCGCAGAGAACAGTTCTATGATCTAGTCATGAAGACTATTAGCGAGCTGCCATCGGAATTTCAGGACAAGCTTGAGAACCTCGACGTAGTTGTAGCGGATTGGCCAACTCCATCGCAACTTGCCAGGTCCAGAATCAGGAGCCGTTTTGGGCTACTCGGCCTCTATGAGGGCGTGCCGCATACCAGGCGAGATAGAGGATATGGTATGGTGCTGCCCGACAAGATAACCATTTTCCGCAAACCAATCGAAGCTCGCTGCCACTCCTGGGGTCAGATTGAAGAAGAGATTGAAAGAGTGGTATGGCATGAGATAGCACATCACTTCGGCACCGACGAGCAAACACTGCGCACGATTGAAAGCAAGAGGCAGCGAAAGAAGCACCCACGCTAGATTAGCTTCTCCAGAGTTGCAACTCCACCCCCCTGAGGTCAGCGGCCAAACACCTCATCGGTGGGCAAATGACTGCCGCCACATACAGTGGGGAGTGCAACCTTGCTTGACAGAATCACCAGCTTTTGCTATCCTCATAGGCGCCAGTAGTCTGAAAGGACTGTTCTCGAGGCATCGAGTGATAAGGCTGGCTTTTATTATCGCCAAGATGGTGGAAACGGGGATATAGCTCAACTGGGAGAGCGCTGCGTTCGCATCGCAGAGGTCGGGGGTTCGAATCCCCCTATCTCCACCAAGGTTATCAATAGGTAGAACCTCCACCCTTTCCTTCGAAGTCCCTGGTTGTGGTAACGGCAGATCGTAACGGATTGCAACCTTGTCCTTGCTGATCTCTATTCGTCTGATGAACGAACGTAGGAAAGCCTTTCTTTCGGTGATGTCAGCCTCGCCGAGCAAGCTCCGCAGGTCTTGAGCATAGGCTTTCACCGTACTTACATCAATTTCCTCAACACCGCGAGCAATCTCCTCAGCCTCTATCTGGACTCTTGCCTTGCTCAGATCGTCCTGTCGGGTCTTCAGTTCCTTGATTCTGGGAGCGAGGTCGTCCAGCTCCAGCTTACCCGTTTCCAGGGCATCGTAAAGCTTAGATAGTCTTGCTCTGACATCTCTGAGCTCGGCGTCGATGACGTCGAGATGATCGCGAAGACCGCTGGAAACGGATTGCAGTTCCTCATTGACCAGTGTCACCAGCTTCTCCAGGTTTTCATCCGTCAGGACTTTAGCCCGAAGCTGGTCTATTATGAGTCTTTCCAATTTGTCCTTGGGGAGCATCCTGGCGTCGCAGGCGTCTCTTCCCTGTTTGAAACTTCTGGAGCAGAGGTAGTAGAAGTGCCTGCC
>CAYVES010000002.1:29319-53667 GCA_964449845.1 uncultured Dehalococcoidia bacterium | reverse complement strand
GTGACAAGGCGGAATTAGCAAAGGATATTTGTGCGTTTGCCAATTCGCAAGGGGGGTACTTGGTAATAGGTGTTGAAGAAAGGCATGGCAAACCTGTTCATCCCCCATGTGGAACAGAACCACTACTTGAAAGGCAGAAGGCGGAAGAATGGGTTGAACAAGTTGCTAATTCAAATATAGCACAAAGAGTTATTACAGATGTCAGATCAATTGCAGTCCCGAATTCAGAATTGTGTATCATCGTGGTACACGTGCCCATGAGCACTAGAATGCCCCATATGGTTACGTCCCAACGGGATAACAGATACTATAGAAGGATTTTTAAGAGACATCAGTATGAATCTTTGCCTGCAGAGGAGTATGAGGTAAGAGAGATGTTTGAAAAGGGGTCAAGAATGGTAGATAAAGTCATGGCCTACTTATCATCTCAGGGATATGGTGACCCGTCTAGTAATGAGTTTGCTGAGAATACGTACACAAAACGCCTAGGACTGATTATTCGAGGAAGGGATGTGCCTAGGGAGATAGTGAAGGCAGACCATTATGTGACTTTCGTGGCCTGCCCCAATGTATTTATGTATGACCTAATTGACACGTCTAGCGACGAGCTTTGGAGTTGGTTAGATCCTAGTAGTAGACGATACCCACCCGATCCGGGTGGTATCTTTCTCCCTATGGATAAGGTTACAACATTAGAGGGCATCGTGCTTATGGGTGAAAATTATTATATAGGAGGTACAAGAACTGAATTTATTAGAGTGTTTTTACGTATTAATCGCAATGGTTACATTGAGCTAGGCGGTAGCCTGGCTGCCCAAGATGAGAGCGACATTGCATTTGCTTTCGTGCCCATAATTGGATTCTTCTGGCAATTTCTAGGTTTTGTCACTGACCTATACAGGCTGGAAGGCATACATATGCCATTCAAAGTAATGCTGAATATGAAAGGCACAGAGGGCCTACTATTGTACAATCTAGGTGACGGCTGGCTTGAACCATACGACCGCGACATACATCCGTTTCGACCAACTTGCCTTGAGCCTAATATTCAAATAGTAAAGGAACTAAGAAGTGCAACCATGGGTGAAGACCAAATAGCAGAGATTGTGAGAGAGGTAGCTAACCTTGTGGATAATGCGTGGGGACAGCGAGAGGCTCGTTGCTACAACGCCCCGAAGCGCGATCCTAACAGACAGTTACCCATAAACCAAATGCGCGGCTTCTTTCCTTAGGAACCAGTAAAGAGATTGAATCCAACCTTTTCTCTCTTAAATAGAGTCACACTTTGACGATTTGTCAGTTATGCTTGTTCATGGCGGCCGCGACGCCATCTGTAATCAGGCAATGAATAGCGTCAGCGACCTCTGGATAGACCTTTCTAATGACGGGCCTCTCCTCGGCAGCAAAATCGCTGAGAACATATTCAACAGTATCTACTCTTTTGGCAAAGGCTTCTGCTCCACCTTCTTGTGGAGCAATGCCTACGCGAATCCGAGGGAAGTCCTGGCTTCCCAGATGAGCGATAATAGACTTCATTCCTTTGTGCCCCCCCGAGCTTCCATGCTCTCGGATGCGTATCTTGCCCAGGGGGAGATCGAGATCGTCATAGATGACAATCAGGTCTTTGGTGGGGAGGCGGGGGGGGGGGGGGGGCGGGCCCCCCCCCCCCCCCCCCCAACCCCAAAAAAAAAGGACCAGGGTGGCGGACACAACAAAGCGCCGCCACCGCCTCCCCACTCAGGTTCATGAACGTTCTCGGTTTGGCCAGGACAACCCTTGTACCCCCAACCTCGCCCGTACCCAACTGACTCCGCGCTCGACGAAGGTTGAGGGAAATGCCTTGCTTGCGGGCAAAATAGTCAACGCAGCGAAACCCTACATTGTGCCTGTTGTTGACATAAGACCTACCGGGGTTGCCCAAACCTACGATCAGGTTCATATGCTACCTCTCGCCCTCTCCCAGTAGCCTTAGAAACTGCTCCTCATTTAGGACCTCGACCCCCAACTCTCGAGCGCGGTCGAGCTTGGAACCGGGATCAACGCCCACGACCAGGAAAGTCGTCTTTCTGGTTACGGAGCTGCCCGCGGAGCCGCCAAGCTCCCTTATTCTCGCCTCAGCCTCGCTTCGGGGGAAGGCCTCCAGCTTGCCAGTGACGACGAACTCCTCCCCGGAAAGTGGCAGTTCCGCCGGCTCAGCTCGTTCCGCCTCCAGCCTCACGCCAGCCCTTCTCAGCTTGTCGATGACCTTTCTATTAGATTCCTCCTTGAAGAAAGCAACAATGCTCTCGGCAATCTTGGGACCTATGGTGGGCACAGACGTCAACTCCTCTTCGGTTGCGCGAGACAGCTTGTCCATGCCGCCGAAGCGTTCAGCCAGAATCTCGGCAGTCTCCGCTCCCACGTGGCGAATGCCCAGCGCAAAGATAACCCGCGAAAGTGCCCTTTCCTTGCTTTCCTCGATGGCGGCAAGCAGATTGGAAACGCTCTTCTCCCCCATTCTCTCCATCCCGATGAGCTTATCCTTCTTCTCCTTCAGCGAATATAGATCGGCAACGTCTTGTATCAAGTCTGCTTCAAGCAGGGCATTCGCTTGCTTCTCTCCTATACCCTCTATATCCATCGCCCCTCGGGAAACAAAGTGCTTGACAAGCTCATATACTTGAGCCGGGCAGGAAGCACTGGTACAGCGAGCCATGGCCTCACCCTCGGTTTTCACAACATCAGCGCCGCAAACAGGGCAGCGCGAGGGCATCGCGAAAAACCTCTCCTTGCCGGTGCGCAGGCTGACCACAGGTGACACTACCTCAGGTATGACCTCACCCGCTCTCTGCACAACGACCATGTCCCCAATTCGGATGTCTTTGCGCCTGATATCATCCTCGTTATGCAGTGCTGCTCTCTTCAGGGTCACCCCACCCACCTGGACTGGCTCCAGGATTGCATAGGGATTGAGCGTGCCAGTGCGTCCCACACTGACTCCGACGTCGAGCAGGCGGGTCGTTGCCTGAGTGGCAGGGAACTTATAGGCTGTGGCCCAGCGGGGTTCACGTCCCACGACCCCCAATCGCTCTTGAAGATCGAAACGATTGACCTTGACCACGGCACCATCTGCTTCAAATGGAAGATGCTCCCGTTCCTCGACCCAGCGTTGGTAATAATCTTCCACCTGATCGAGGTCGCTGAATAACGAGTTGCTTGGACTCACCCTGAAGCCCAGTGACTTTAGATACTCCAAAGTCTCCCAATGTGTAGGAGGTGCTTCCCCCTCAACCCAGCCCAATCCATAGATATAGATGTCCAGCGGGCGCATTGCGGTGATACGAGAGTCAAGTTGACGCACCGAGCCAGCAGCGGCATTCCTGGGGTTGGCAAACAACGGCTGACCTGCATTGGCCCTTTCTTCGTTCAGCCTTTTGAATCCCTCCTTTGAGAGGTAGACCTCCCCCCTCACCTCAAACTTACTCGGTGCGCTCTTGGGAACAGCCAGAGGTATGCTCCTGATAGTCCTCAGGTTCTGAGTAATGTCCTCACCGCGGAATCCATCGCCACGGGTAGCCCCGGTGACAAGCCTTCCCTCTTCATAGGTCAACGCCACAGCAAGCCCGTCCATTTTTAGCTCAGCAACAAGGTCAAAGTGTTCGTCTCCCAGAAGACCCGATATCCGCTTGTGCCAGGCAAGTAGCTCCTCGCTGGAGAAGACATTGCCCAGACTGAGCATCGGCTCGCGGTGCTCTACAACGCCGAAGGCCTCCACCGGCGCCGCTCCCACTCGCTGCGTGGGCGACTCCGGGGTAATCAGGTGAGGGTGCTTCTCCTCGAGCTGTCTTAGCTCCCTCATCAGCTTGTCATATTCGTCATCGCTTATCTCGGGGCTGTCGAGCACGTAGTAGCGATAGTTGTGGTGGTTTATCATCTCACGAAGCTTCTTGATCCTCGCCCTTACTTCTTTCCCATCCACAGCTCTCACCTCCCCAAAAACGCCTTGTTTGCAAACCTGGGCAAAAGTATAACCCCTGTACCTTGCAGTATACCATAGTCTCAGGTGGCGACAAAAGTTGCGAGTAAGAGGTCTTTGACAAAAACATGATTTTGTGCTATTTAAAGAAGGTAAAAAGGATTTATGGCAAAATATATCTTCGTGACCGGCGGCGTAGTAAGCTCAGTGGGAAAGGGGATAGTCGCCGCTTCCGTCGGTAGGTTACTCAAGAGCTACCAGATAAGTGTCACAGCGCAGAAGATAGACCCTTACCTCAACGTTGACCCTGGCACAATGTCCCCGTATCAACACGGGGAAGTGTTTGTTACCGAAGACGGTGCCGAAACCGACCTCGATCTTGGGCACTACGAGCGATTCATTGACACCAACCTCACCACTGCCTCTAGCGTCACCGCTGGGCAGATATATAGCGCAGTCATTGCCAAAGAGAGGCGAGGCGATTTCCTGGGCGGCACCATTCAGGTAGTGCCCCATGTTACCACTGAGATTAAGAAGCGCATCCAGGATATGGCTGAGACGAGCGGGGCTGAGGTAGTGATTGTGGAAGTGGGTGGCACAGTGGGTGACATCGAGGGACAGCCTTTCCTGGAGGCTGTTCGCCAGATGAGAAACGACGTGGGACGAGATAACGTTCTTTATATACATGTCACCCTTCTTCCCTTCATTTCGCCCACTGGCGAGCTCAAGACCAAGCCCACTCAACATAGCGTCAAGGAACTGCGCAGCATCGGCATTCAGCCCGATGTCATCGTCTGCCGCAGCGATCATGACGTTGCTGATGAGCTCAAGGACAAAATTGCCTTGTTCTGCGATGTGGAGAAGCGCGCTGTCGTCCCCCTACCCACCATGCCCTCCATTTATGAGGTGCCCCTGGTGCTCAACGAAGCCGGACTGGGAGAAATCATTATCGACCGGCTCAAGTTGACAGCAGCAGCACAGGACCTAAGTGAGTGGCATAACCTGGTAGAAAGAATGAGGAAGCCCAAGGAAGTGTTATCTATCGCCCTCGTGGGCAAATACGTGAAGTTACAAGATGCCTACCTTTCGGTGAGAGAAGCATTGACCCACGCTGCCCTCCACCACGACCGCGATGTAGAGATTGTGTGGATCGAGTCCGAGGACCTGGAACAGGATGGGGGTGAAGCCCTGTTGCGCACAGCTAACGGGATTGTAGTGCCGGGAGGCTTTGGCTATCGCGGCATTGAAGGGAAGGTGAAAGCAGCCCAATACGCCCGAGAGTATGGAGTGCCCTATCTCGGCTTATGCCTTGGTATGCATACCATGGTCATCGAATGTGCACGCCGGGTACTGAAGTCGAGCAAACCTAACTCCAGGGAATTCGACGAGGATACGCCCTACCCCGTAATTGACCTCCTCCCCGAGCAGCGAGGAGTCAATGAAAAGGGAGGGACTATGCGTCTGGGGGCCTATCCTTGTCACCTGGTGCCAGGCACCCACGCCGCCGCCGCCTATCAAGTCTCCGTCGTCCATGAACGCCACCGCCATCGCTTTGAGTTCAATAACGAGTACCGGGATGTTCTAAACGAGGCAGGGCTTATCCCAAGCGGGCTTTCCCCCGATGGTAGACTGGTGGAGATCAGCGAGCTTGCCGACCACCCTTGGATGATGGGTACACAGTTTCACCCTGAATTTACCTCTCGCCCCAACCGGCCCCACCCCCTCTTTCGTGACTTCGTTGGGGTGGCCAAGAGAACACTGAGGGTGGGCGATCAACGTCCTTTGCCCTTGGAACCGAATGTCAGCAACTGACTATCTGGGGCTTCTATAGACAAAATCATCGACATGTGATATATTGTGAGAAACGCGAATGCGTATCTTCCTGGATACCGCCAACGTCGATGAGATCCGCCAAGCTGCCAGGCTAGGTGTGATTAGTGGAGTCACTACCAATCCTTCTCTGGTAGCCAAGGAAAAACGGCCAGATATGAAGGCGGCTATTCAGGAAATCTCCTCTATAGTTGATGGTCCCATCAGCGCTGAGGTTCTCAGTCTGGAACCGGAGGCTATGATTCAGGAGGCGAGAGAGGTTTCCTCCTGGTCTCCTAATGTAGTAGTCAAGATCCCGATTTCGGCAAGCGGGTTGGAGTCTATAGCTGTCCTCTCCAAGGAGGGGATAAAGGTTAACTTGACGCTCTGCTTCTCCCTTAATCAGGCGTTGCTGGGCGCAATCGCTGGAGCAGCTTATGTCAGCCCGTTTGTAGGTAGGCTTGACGATATCGGCCATGATGGGATGCAGCTTGTTTCCGAGATCGTGAAGATGTTTGATCGCTATAAACTGCCGAGTCAGGTAATCGCTGCCAGCATCCGCCACCCACTGCATGTTATCGTTGCTGCCCAGGCGGGTGCACACATTGCAACAATACCTTATACCGTGCTTATGCAGATGATCAAGCACCCGCTCACCGATATCGGGATATCGCGCTTCGCTGAGGACTGGCGAAGTATCCAGAAGTTATAAGGCCGCGATCCGCTAATCATAACACTGTGTGAAGCTCTCCTTAAACATAACTATGCAATCTAATCACGGAGTGAAGCTATGAACATCACCGAACTTGAGACCAAAACCAGAGAAGAACTCCTGGCCCATGCTAAGGACCTCGGAATTTCTGGTGTTAGCGCTCTGAAGAAGGAGGACCTTGTTGTGCGTTTGCTTCAGGCAAACGCTGAGCAACAGGGCTACACCTTCAGAGGCGGTATTCTGGAGATCACGGGTGACGGCTACGGGTTCTTGCGCCAGCCCACCCTCCGCCCTGATCCCAGCGATATCTACGTCTCACAGTCTCAGATCCGCCGCTTCTCCTTGCGCACCGGAGACGTGGTCAGCGGGCAGGTGAGATTACCCAAGGATGGTGAGAAGTATCACAGCCTGCTTCGCGTAGAGACAGTCAATTATCTCGACCCAGAGGGAGCCAAAGATCGGCCCTTCTTCGATCGGCAAACGCCGATTTTTCCCGACAGGATGATCAACCTGGAGACCACCGCCAAGAATCTGTCCACCCGATTGCTCAATTTGATATCTCCCATCGGCCGCGGCCAGCGAGGATTGATTGTCTCTCCGCCCAAGGCAGGAAAGACCATGCTGCTGAAGCACATCGCCAACGGCATCACCACCAATTATGATGATATCCACCTCATGATCTGTCTCATTGGAGAGCGTCCCGAAGAAGTCACCGACTGGAAGAAGTCAGTTGAGGCCGAGGTAATTGCCTCTACTTTCGACGAGCCAGTCGAAGAACATACCAGGGTGGCTGAGGTGGCGCTGGAACGTGCCAAGAGACTGGTGGAATTGGGGTCCGACGTGGTAATCCTGCTCGACAGCATCACCAGGCTCACTCGCGCCTACAATCTGGAGATGCCCTCCAGCGGACGCACCCTCTCTGGAGGTGTTGACCCCGCTGCCCTGTATTCACCTAAGAGGTTCTTCGGCTCAGCCAGGAATATAGAGGAGGGTGGAAGTCTGACGGTTATCGCCACTTGCCTAATAGATACCGGTAGCAGGATGGATGAAGTGATCTACGAGGAGTTCAAGGGAACCGGCAACATGGAGCTTCACCTTGATCGCAAACTCTCCGAGCGCAGGATTTTCCCTGCCATAGATATCCCGCGCAGCGGCACCAGACACGAGGAATTGCTCCTCGACGAGAATACCCTGAAGCAAGTATGGGTGGTACGGAGGATGGCTAGTTTGGTAGGCGCCAACTCGGTGAATCCCGCTGAGGTTTCCGAGAAGGTCCTGGAGAGATTGGCCAAGACCTCGTCAAATGCCGAGTTCCTCGCTACCCTTGCTAAGGATTTCTAGTCCACCCCTGGCAAGTTCACTTCAGTTGTTGTTCCTTGCTTACCTCGCTGCTATAATTGGGAGCGAGTCCCCATGAGTTATCACCGCATTTTGGCCAAACTGGGCACCAATCTGCTCACCGGGGGGAGCGATCGCCTCAATCTCGAGATAATGTCTTCCCTGGTGGGGCAAATAGCTAGGCTACATAGGCAGGGCCTGGAGGTGATCATTGTCTCCTCAGGAGCGATCGCCGCCGGCAGGCAACGCCTGGGACTTACTAAGGAGCGCAAGGATATACCATTCAAGCAGGTGCTGGCAGCAGTGGGGCAAAGCCGCCTCATGGACGCTTATGACCAGCTATTCAAATGGCACGAGATCACCATAGCTCAGACCTTGCTCACCCGATGTGACCTATCCGACCGTCTCAGCTACCTCAACGCACGCAACACCTTGTTGGCCCTTCTGGAACTCGGCGTCATACCTATTGTCAACGAGAACGACGTGGTTGCTATCGACGAGATTCAAGAGGCCAGATTCGGCGACAATGATACTCTATCGGCCATGGTGGCTAGTTTGACCGATGCCGATCTTCTAATGCTGCTTACTGATACCGCCGGCCTTTACAACGCTGACCCAAACCGCGACCCCAACGCCAGACTCATTGAAAGGGTTGATAGAATCGATGCATCCATCGAGAGCCTGGCCAGCGCAAGCGGTAGCGAGCGGGGGACAGGCGGCATGGCTACCAAGATCGAGGCGGCGAAGCTGGCCACCGCCTCAGGAGTAGCAGTAGTCATCGCCGATGGCCGAGAGCCTGAGGTTATCATCAGATTAGCTAACGGTGAAGCTATCGGCACCTATTTCCAACCGACCACATCCAAGCTCGAAAGTCGCAAGCGCTGGCTGCTGAGCCGGATCTCAAAAGGAACTCTCCTCATCGACCGCGGCGCGGTAACAGCGCTGCGAGAGCAGAACAAGAGCCTGCTTCCCGCAGGAATCACCCAGGCTGGTGGCAAATTCCAGCGTGGCGACGTGGTAAGTATCTTCGAGGATGAAGAGAAGGGAAGAATTGCCTGCGGCATCTCAAATTACAGCTCGGATGACATCGTCATTATCAGGGGGGCCCATTCCGACAGGATCACGGAGCTTCTGGGCTACGAGTACGGAACTGAGGTTGTGCACCGCAATAACCTGGTTATGCTTTGAATATCAAAAAGGAACGAGAAATGCAGTCTGCCAAGAATGAGGTTGAGCTCAAAGCCAAAGCTGCCAAAGCGGCCTCGAAGAAGCTAGCGTATCTCGCCACCGATATTAAGAACAAGGCCCTGCTTTCTATCGCTGACGAGCTCATAGCCAATGAGAAGACTATTCTGGCAGCCAACCGCCTGGACTACGCTGAGGGCGAAAAGGCAGGCATGGGCGCTGCGATGCTCGATCGGCTCCTCCTGACCTCAGAGAGAATCCAGGCAATCTCATCGGATGTCCGGGCTGTTGCTGCTCTTCCCGACCCAGTGGGGGAGACGTTCGAAATGCGTACCCTCCCCAATGGCCTTCAGGTTGGCAAGCGCCGAGTCCCGCTGGGGGTGATTGGGGCTATCTATGAGAGCCGTCCCAATGTCACTGTCGATATTTCTGTGCTTTGCCTCAAGTCCGGCAATGCCATCATCCTCCGCGGTGGCAAGGAGGCAATACACTCCAACTCGGCTTTGGCCAAGGTAATACAGAATGCCTCCTACGAGGCTGGTGTTCCCCAAGGAGCTGTGCAGTTCATCGAATCCACCGACCGTGCCCTGGTAGGACAAATGCTCAATATGAGAGATACCATTGACCTGATTGTCCCTCGCGGCGGAGCAGAGTTGATCAACTATGTAGCACAAAACGCCACCATGCCCGTTGTCACCGGCGGAATCGGCGTCTGTCATACCTACGTTGACAGCAGCGCTGACCTCGACAAAGCGGTGGCCATTGCCTACAATGCCAAGGTGCAGCGCCCCACGGTATGCAATGCTCTTGATACCCTCCTGGTTCACGCCAGCGTAGCCCACGACTACCTGCCCAGAATTGCGACTGAGTGGGGCGGGGCAGGGGTGGAGATGCACTGCGATCAGCGAGCACTGGAGATCATACAGGCTTTGCCATCGCTGAAGGTCGTTTCCGCCACCGACGAAGTCTGGGGCAAGGAGTTCCTGGCACTAGCTGCTGCTATCAAGGTTGTTGATTCCCTCGATGAGGCACTGCAACACATCGAGCGCTACGGCTCAGGGCACTCCGAAGCGATCATGACAGAGGACTATACAGCAGCGATGAGGTTTCTGAACGAGGTTGATGCTGCCTGTGTCTATGTGAACGCGAGCACTCGCTTCACCGACGGTAGCCAGTTTGGGCTGGGGGCAGAGGTAGGTATCAGCACCCAGAAGCTCCACGCCCGGGGTCCTATGGGACTTAAGGAGCTCACCACCTATAAATGGATATTGCTAGGCGATGGACAGGTTCGTCCCTAGGGGGCAAGAAAGAAGTAAACCCCATGGGCGGTTGCCCGCCATAGAACGATCAAAATAGACGTACCGGATGCTGTTCGTGGTGAGCTTGTCGAACCATGAACGGCCCTTCGACAAGCTCAGGGCGAACGGATTAAACCTTGCTTTCGGAGAAAATGGAGAAGGAGGATTATCATGGCAGACTATCAGTTCGAAAGAGAGTGCCGTACCCCATATTCAGAGGTTTACCTTGTCAGTGCCGCTGACGAGCGAGTGGGGAGGGTAGACCTCCACTTCACCCCATCAATAGTCTATGCCACTCTTTGCGTCGGCGAAAAGGTGACAGCAGATGACATTCAGGAACTTATCGATCATGTAGACGAAGAGTTGGTCATGTCAGCAGATGTTGCCCGAGATGACTTCATTGTCACAGTATATCAGGGACATGAAGCTGGCATTTTCAGCGATGAAGAATTCGAGGAGGAAGAGGAGGAGGAAGGATAAGCCTCAGGCCAGCAGATTTGGCCGGTTTCTCAAGCTGTATCTCCGAGGGGTGCTCCAGCCCTGGGTTAACGCTGGCCCTTAGCTGGGCTTGTTGAGAACTAGTGAACGAGCAGCGGCCTCGATTCTGGCTGCCGTGAGCCCGTGCTCCTGAAGCAACTCCTCAGGTTTCCCGGACCTAGCGTAGGTATCGTTAATAGCGATGAAGGACATAGGAACCGGGTGCTGCTCAGCTACGACCTGGGCCACGGCACTACCCAGGCCACCCCGACGTATATGCTCCTCGGCGGTGACAATAGCGCCCGTCTCTCGCGCTGCCTTGACAATAGCATCCTCATCCAAAGGCCTCAGTGTGGACATACTGAGTACCCGGCAGTCAATTCCATCCCGGGCCATGTTTTGCGCCGCTTCTATAGCAGAAGCCACCATAAGCCCTATGCCAATAACAGTGACGTCCTTGCCGTCCCGCAAGGTCGCGGCCTTTCCCAAGCTGAACTGATAGTCAGCGGCGTAAACCAGCGGCGTTTTAGGACGGGTGAGCCTGATGTAGAAGGGCCCGTAAGTCTGAGCCGCTGCCCTCACCGCTTGAGCTACCTCTGCAGCATCAGCAGGGACAACCACGCTGAAACCGGGGAATGAACAGGCCAGTGCCAGGTCCTCAATGGCGTGGTGTGAGGTGCCATCCTCACCTACGGTGATCCCCCCGTGACTCGTGACTAGCTTAACGTTTAACCCCGGTTGGGCTATGCTCATTCGTATCTGATCGAAGCAACGTCCGGGGGCAAACACAGCAAAAGTGCTGGCAAACACTGTTTTGCCTGACGCAGCGAGCCCGGCAGCAATACTGACCATGTTCTGTTCTGCGATACCGCAATCGAAAAACCTTCCTGGGAACTTCTGAGCGAAGAGACTGGTCATCGTCGACCTCGAGAGATCGGCATCAAGGACAACAATGTCCGGGTTCTGCTCGCCCAGTTCCACAAGGGCTTTGCCATAGGCTTCCCTGGTACTCTGCTCCACGGCTACTTCAACTCCTCAAGCGCCTTCTCCACCTCCGCAGCAGTGGGAGCCCTGCCGTGAAAGTCAGGGTTGTTCTCCATGAAGCTAACCCCCTTGCCCTTTATAGTGTGGGCAATTACAGCAGTGGGCCTTCCCTTAACCTTCTTTGCCTCATCGAGGGCCGTGATCAATTGAGAGAGGTCGTGTCCATCAACCTCTATGGTGTGCCAGCCAAAGGCCTTCCACTTCTCAGCCAGGGGCTCGATGTTCATCACGTCGCGGTTCCAGCCATCGATTTGCTGTTTATTGTGGTCGATGATAGCGACAAGGCTGTCGAGTTTGAAGTGGGCTGAAGCCATGGCTGCTTCCCAAACCTGTCCCTCATCGCATTCCCCATCGCCCAGCAGTACGTATACTCGATGGTCTCGATTATCAAGGCGGCCGGCTAGTGCGATGCCGATGCCAAAGGAGAGACCCTGCCCCAGTGAACCCGAAGACATCTCCACCCCCACGGTAGTGGTCATATCGCAGTGACCTTGCAGACAGCTACCCAGAGCCCTCAAGGTGGCGAGTTCATCCACATCGAAGTATCCGCTCTCAGCGAGCGCCGCATAGAGGAGTGGAGCAGCATGACCTTTACTCAGGACAAACCGGTCACGGTCTTCCCACCCTGGGTTGGCCGGGTCATGGCGCAAATAGTTGAAGTAAAGGGCTGTGACGATCTCAGCAGCGGAAAGCGAGCCCCCAGGATGTCCACTCCCTGCCTTCCCAGTCATCCTGATGACATGACGGCGCAGCTTCTTCGCCATTGCTGTCATCTCATCCAAGGACAACTGGGTGGTCAATGATGGCTTCACCCGCAAGAAATTAACAGCCTCGGCGGGACTATCTGCCGAGGCTCCAGGATTAGCACGCTCTCCTCCTGCTCCCTGACCAGATAGGGACATCTGCACCTCCAGCAACGCAATTATACATTATCCTTGTCCGTTCGTCTACACCTTGTTATAATCCTACTACGATTCTGTCACAATATTGTAACAGTCTTGTAATGATTTTGTAATGATTATAGATTTTCACACCCATATATTTCCTCCAAGAATAATAGAAAATCGCGATTACTATTTAGGTCGTGATCCCTGCTTTGACGTTCTTTATGCCAACCCCAAGGCCAAACTAGCCACTGCCAATGAGCTAATCGCTAACATGGACAAGGAGGGCATAGATGTCTCGGTAGTGCTCAACATTGGGTGGTCGAGCCACCAGCTTTGTCTCGAAACCAACGACTACATAATGGATGCGATAGCACGATATCCCAACAGACTGGTGGGCTTCTGTGGAGTGCAACCGCTCGCCAGCGAGAAGGCACTGGTCGAGCTCGAGCGCTGCGTGCGAGGCGGGGTTAAGGGTATCGGGGAACTGAGATGTGATACACAGGGATTCGACCTCGCCGACGAGGCCACCATGGGACCCATCGCTCAAGTAGCAATGGAGCATCATCTCGTTCTCCTGACTCATTCCTCCGAGCCGGTGGGGCACTCCTATTCAGGAAAAGGCACCATAACCCCTGATATTCTATACCGCTTCATACAAAACTTCCCTGACCTAATTATAGTGTGCGCCCACTGGGGTGGTGGGTTACCCTTTTATGCCTTGATGCCAGAGGTTGCCAGAGCGTTATCCAACGTCTATTTCGATACGGCCGCCTCGCCTTTCCTTTATCAGGATGCCATCTTCGAACATGTGGTAGGAATCGTTGGAGCGGACAAGATCCTTTTTGGCAGCGACCACCCGCTCATCGGGCAAAACAGAATTGTCAAATCGATCCGCTCTCTTAAACTTGCCGAAGAGGCCGAAAGCAAGATCCTTGGAGGAAATGCCCAGAGGATTCTGGCGCTGACCTAGTACTTCTGCCATGGAATCTGTACGTGCTTTTATTGCCATCGAATTGCCGAATTCAGTTAAGTCTACCCTCTCCCAATTACAGGACAACCTTAAGCAAAGCGGCTATGCTCCTGTGAAATGGGTTGACCCCCATAGCATTCACCTCACTCTCAAGTTTCTGGGCAACATCGCCGCAGGAACGATACCAGAGGTAACGAAGGCGATCTCCGAAGCTGCCAGAGGAATTGCCCCCCTGCGACTGGAACTCGGCGAGCCGGGCGTCTTCCCCAATCTCCGCGCTCCTCGGGTGGTTTGGGTGGGGCTTGGTGGTGAAATAGCCACTCTATCTGTCATTCAAGAGAACATCGAGAGTGCTCTCATTCCCTTTGGCTTTCCGCCTGAAAGGCGAGCATTCTCACCCCACCTCACCCTGGGACGGGTTCGGGAGAGATGCTCAGCCGAAGAGCGGCGCCGTTTGGGGGAGACTGTTGCCTCGCTAAAGGTAGATACCAGGCTGTCCTTCACGGTCGACTCCCTCAGCCTCATGAGAAGCAGACTAACCAGGGAGGGTGCATTTTACAGTCGCCTCGCCTCAGTTGCGTTGGAAAGTGGCTGAGCCGAACGGTTGCCAAAGGTCTACGGTTGGTCTATACTGTGTGCGTCATAATATGATGGGAGGTGGCTCTGTGGAGAACTTCGTTTTCCCCAAATGCCAGAAATGTAACGCTGGCGACTTGGTGCCTCTGTCTGATTTCGGCAGCCAGGGGGCGCCTATCCACTATAAAGTGTGGGTTTGTACCAATCCCGAATGTGGCTTCAACATGAAAATCAGAAATGGCGACATTTATATGAATGAGCCAATACTAAGTGGGACAGCGCATAGCTCTCGCTACCGCTAGACGAACACACGCAAAGTATATTTGCCTTTACTGTTATACCTTGGGTGGAAGGTGATAAAGAGAGGCGGGTTTCGCTTACTCTAGATAGTCTTTTAGCTTCTTTGACCTGCTAGGGTGACGCAGCTTACGGAGTGCTTTAGCTTCAATTTGCCGGATACGCTCCCTAGTAACGCCAAATTCCTTGCCAACCTCTTCCAGGGTGCGGCTGCGCCCGTCTTGGAGGCCAAATCTTAGTTGGAGAACGCGACGCTCCCTGGGAGTTAGAGTGGAGAGCACTTCCTCAACCTGATCCTTGAGCAAGTTCAGTGAAGCAGCCTCCACAGGAGGCATGGTGGAGCGGTCTTCGATGAAGTCACCAAGGTGACTATCTTCCTCTTCTCCTATTGGCATCTCCAAAGACACCGGCTCTTGGGAAATCTTGATAATCTCCCTCACCTTTTCCGGGGAAATGCCCATACCCCTAGCTATCTCCTCGGAGGTCGGTTCGCGCCCATACTCCTGGGACAAGCGTCTACTTGTTCGAATAAGCTTGTTTATGGTCTCTACCATATGAACGGGGATGCGAATAGTACGTGCTTTGTCTGCTATATCCCTGGTGATCGCCTGGCGTATCCACCAAGTAGCATAAGTGCTGAACTTATACCCCTTGCGGTAGTCAAACTTCTCCACCGCCCGGATAAGTCCAATGTTGCCCTCCTGAATAAGATCAAGAAGTGACATGCCTCGCCCGATGTATTTCTTAGCGATGCTGACCACAAGGCGAAGGTTAGCTTCAATTAGGTGGCGCTGCGCCTTGGCACCTTCCTCCCTCAAATGCTCCCAATGCTCCCGCAGTTGAGGCTCCAATGGTTCGATCTTATTTCCAAATTCGGGCTGTAAGGTTAAGCTGACTAACTCAGAGAATGAGCAGCTCTCACCAATGGCATGGAGCACATCCTGAGGAACAATGGCAATAAGGAGAGAAAGGTCCTTGAGCGCCTGTTCCGCCTCGTGAGGGCTTGCACCAGTCCTCTCGACCGCACCCTTTGACAAGCTCTGGGTGATCTCGTTATCGATAGCGGCTCGCACCTTTGGGTCGAGAATTCGCTGGGGCACACCAACCAGCCTTGGTAGCTCAAGCTCCTCCTCCAATGCGATAATGAAAGGAGAGAACTGACCCAGCATGGTTAGCACGGCGATTGCACTATCGACAGGAGAGGGAAATTGCCCGTGTCTATCGAGCCATTCCTCTTCAATTCTCCTGATGTATTTGCCTTCTTCCATCTTCCTCGCCAGCTGCTTCTCCTCTCTGGCGCTGAGCAAAGAAACACGCCCCATCTCCCGAAGGTACATCCTTACCGGGTCGTCGATCATTTCCTCCAGCTCCAACCCGGCCTCTTGCAGTTCTTTGACCTCAGCTTCCGCCTTCCAGATCTCGGTGTCATGGGGCTCCGCCACAGTCAAAACCCCTAGCTCATCGCCCACTTTAGCCTTATTCTCAGCTAGTGAGGCAAAGATGTCCTCCTCGTGCACCGCGCCTTCGTCAAGTTTCGACCCGGATGGGAAGATGTCCTCTTCCTGCTCCTCTTCCTCTTCCTCGTGCTTGGTCGCGGATGGGTAGATATCCTCTGCTAAGAGGTCTCCCTCTTCGTAGAGAAATTCTTCCAGTTCCTTCGGTTCCTCTTTCATTGATCCTCTCTATGAGAAAAGCTTGGTTCAGTCCTTTCCCTCATGGTCTCAACCATCTGAGTATCGACTTCCACGATCCTCTGCTGCACAATAGCCAGACTTTCTGGGTCCAAATCTCCCGTACTAACCTTAGCCACATCTTCAGAGGTGAAAAACTCCTCTTGGAGCCTTAACCTTCGCTCATCAAGACGCCGTATGCAATCGGCAAGCGCTTTTTCCTGTTCCACCTCCCCCATAGGGGGCAGAGCCCTCTCAGATACTGCTTGAAGGTGCCCTTGGAGGTCGATAGTGATCATCTGGGGTAGCTCATCAGCATTTGAAGCATGGCGCCAGGCGGCAAATACCTCCCTATTTTCACTACGCTCAAAATGCTCGGGGGTAAGCCCCTTGGCTCTGTCCCTCAGTTCCGGATGCTGTAGCAACAAAGCAAGGCAGTACTCCTCCAGTGGATCACCGGATGGGGCAGGGGCAATAGGCTTGGGCTCGCCCCTGCTGGCCTTCTCACTCCGAGTGCGATGCAGACGTGCGGCCTTGTCCAACAGCACTTTCTCTCTGACTCCCAGCAAACCAGCCAACTTCCCCAGGTAAAACTCTCGTTCCACATCATCCTCCAACTCGGCGATCAGGGGCAAGAGTTGCTCGCCTGCCAGCGACTTCCCTTCCGGTTTGGTAAGGTCCACCTTTGAAGGCATCACTGCAATAAGGTAATCCATTAGAGGCAAAGCCCGGTCAACCAGCCGTTGCCATTCCTCAGGGTCTTCTCGAATCACCGCATCAGGGTCTTTGCCCTGGGGCAAGGGAATTATGCTTATCTCGGCTCTAAGCTTGGAGGTGGTTCCAAGCAAAGTAGGCATCGTCAAATCCTGGCGATCAAGCGAACGGCGAGCGACCTCGATGCCGCGCATAGTGGCGGCATCGCCAGCCACATCTGGGTCGAGGGCGAAAGCCAGGCTTCTGGTCAATCCCCTGAGTATCTTTATTTGCTTCTCGGTAAGAGCGGTCCCCATCGAGGCCACCACGTTGGCCGCGCCATGCTGGTGAGCGGTGATAACATCCGTGTAACCTTCAACGATAACCGCCAGCTTCCTCTCTCGAATTGCGCCCTGAGCACGATCGATGCCATAGAGGACGCCGCTCTTGTCGAAAATCTCTGTTTGCGGCGAGTTCAGATACTTAGGCAGGGAATCATCCAAAGCACGAGCGCCAAAGCCGACAACCTTACCTTTGATGTCCCTGATGGGAAACATCAGCCGCTGCCGAAAGTAGTCATATGTTCTGCCTTCCTTTTCTCCAAGCAAACCCAGTGCCAGGAGTTCCTTCTCCGCATAACCTAGCTCTGCGAGATGCTTTTTCAGTCCTTCCCCTGAGCTGAAACCTAGCTGGAAGTCAGCAACGGCCTCTTCGGTAAGGCCACGATTCTTGACATAATCTCGCGCTGGTTTGGCTATCGGCGCCTTCAAGAGCAAGTCATGGTAGTATTGCGCCGCCGCCTCGTTTATCCCATAAAGCCTGTCCGCTGCCTTGTCCTCAGCGGCCTCTTTCCTCCGAGCTAGGGAGACTCCTGCTCTCTGCGCCAGCATCTTCAGCGCCTCGCTGAAGTCAAGCCCTTCCTTTTTCATCACGAAGGAGACCATGTCTCCACCAGCGCCGCAGCCAAAGCACCTCCAGGACTGTCGGTCGGGGAAGACAAAGAAGGAGGGCGTCTTCTCTTCATGGAATGGGCAAAGCGCCTTAAGGTTACGCCCCGCCGGGTTTAGATTTACATAGCCTTGGATGATGTCGGCTATATCCAACCTCTGCTTTATCTCATCGACGATGCTCATACTAGTAACCCTGGTGTTCGAAGGTCAAGACACCGTGTTCCTCAGCCAACCTCAGCGCGTAGTTATCAGTCATGCCCGCGATGTAGTCCACCACCCCGCGCTTCACATCATCGCCGCTGGCGTATTCACTGGGAAGTTTATCTGGATTCTCGATGAAGTATTGATATAGAAAACGCACCACCTCCTTTGCTTTTTCAGCTTCTGCCCTTGCTGTCTGAACCTCATATACATTCTGGAAAAGGAACTGACGGAGGCTATTCGCCGCCTCCAGAATCCGTGGACTCATGGTGATCAGCGGCGGCTCATCCTCAACCAGACCCGTAGCCGACCAGGACTGATCAATGGTATCGCAGACCATGGTGTTGATCCTCTCCGAATTTGATACCCCCAGGACGCTGACCGCTGACTGGGGCAAATCGCCCTCCTTGATTAGTCCGGCTCTTATGGCATCGCCGATGTCATGGTTGATATAGGCTACAGAATCAGCTAGCCTGCATATCTGAGCCTCCAGAGTACTCGGAAGGTCCCAGATGTGGCCCAAAATATCCTGCTTACTTTTGGAGTGCTTCAGGATGCCCTCTCTCACTTCCCAGGTTAGGTTGAGTCCTTTGCCATCCTTCTCTAGCAGTTCGACAACCCTTAAGCTTTGTTCATTGTGGCTGAATCCCTGGGAACATAGATCGTTGAGCACCTCCTCACCTACATGGCCGAAGGGAGTATGTCCCAGATCATGGCCAAGGGAAATCGCTTCGGCAAGGTCCTCATTCAGGTTCAGGGCGCGAGCGATGGAGCGTGCGATCTGAGAGACCTCCAACGTATGGGTGAGCCGGGTAACATAGTGATCACCTAGGGGAGCGATGAACACCTGAGTCTTGTGTTTGAGCCGGCGAAACGCTTTGGAGTGGATGATGCGGTCACGGTCACGCTGGAACTCGGTGCGCATCTCCGATGGAGCCTCAGCCCTCACCCTACCCTGGGTTAACCTGCTCTTCGCCGCGTAAGGCGATAAGCTCTCCTCCCTCTCCTCCAGCCGCTGGCGAATGCCATTGTGTATCATAAAGTAATTGCTTACGACGTTACTCTAGATAATCTCTGCTCCGCAGCGGCGATGATTCCCCTAGTTTCATCAATGACATCTGGACTCACCGAGACCGAGGTTATTCCCCACTCGACAAGCTTTTCCGTGATCTCAGGATACACCGAAGGCGCCTGCCCACAGATAGAGCAAGTGACTCCTCTGGCAATGGCAGCCTTGATCACTCTCTCGAGAGCCATAAGCACTGCCTCATTTCGTTCATCGAACTGCTCAGCCAGCACCTCGTTGTCCCGATCGACCCCCAGGATAAGCTGTGTGAGGTCATTTGAGCCAATGGAGACGCCATCGATCCCCACATCGAGGAACTTATCGATAAGAAAGACATTAGACGGCACTTCGACCATCATCCACAGCTTGAAGTCCTGAGAGCGGTGCAGCCCCTCGGCAGCCAGCATCTTCTTGATTTCAGCCAATCCAGCCACCGTACGCACAAAGGGAATCATCACCCACAGGTTCTTATAGTTCGCCCTCACCCTCTTTATTGCCTCCACCTCCAGCTTGAAGACATCGGGTTCATGGATGTAGCGGGCGGCTCCTCTGTAACCAATCATGGGGTTCTCTTCATTTGCCTCGTACTCGTCACCCCCCTTAAGGTGACGGTATTCGTTAGTCTTGAAATCCGTAGTGCGGTAGACAACCGGTCGAGGATCGAAGGCCTTGGCAAAGGTGGTAAGGCCTTGAGCAATCCCAGATGTGAACTCCTCCCCCCTGCCTTCTTTAAGCATGTATCTGGGATGCTCCCCAATCTCAGCGATCACGAACTCTGCACGAAGAAGCCCCACCCCATCGACATCGCGAGCAGCTACGGCCTCAGCCAAATCCGGTTCGGCGAGATTGACATAAAGCTTGGTGCGTGTCTTGACTCTCCTTTTGGGGGCTGTGACAGAGGGAGCTACTACTTTGGCAGCTACCGTGCCTTCATAGACCTTCCCCTGCGATCCATCCACGGTGACCACCTGATCCGGCTTGAGTATCTGGCTGGCACCGCCGGTTCCCACCACGCAGGGGATTCCCATCTCCCTGCTCACGATCGCAGCATGGCAGGTCCTACCACCCCGGTCGGTGACGATGCCGTTTGCTCGTTTCATCGCGGGCACAAAATCCGGGGTGGTCATCTCAGCCACCAGAACGTCTCCTTCTTTCACCTCACCTATCCTGGACGCATCCAGTATGACCTTCACCGGACCAGAGCCGAGCCCGGGGCTTGCCGCAGAGCCGCTTATAAGAACAAGTGCTTCGACGACCTCCTCTGCCGCATCTTCACGGACCGGCTTCAGCGTGGTTATAGGACGAGTCTGAACGATATAGAGTTCTCCCCCTTCCTTGGCCCATTCGATATCCTGGGGAAATTGATATAGAGCCTCGATCCTAGCGCCAAGCTTGGCCAAGGCAACAATTTCGTCATCGCTTACCTTCTGCTTTTCCTGAACAGCCTCCGAAACTGGAAGCTTGATGTTGGTCTCCTCGATGTCCCCTCCCCCTTCTGGGCTCTTAACCAGTTGCCAGTCTTGTTTGGCAATCCGTTTCTCTAAGATACCGAAATCACCCTTATCCACCAGATACATGTCAGGGGTCACCTCTCCAGAGACAATAGCCTCGCCCAGGCCATAAACAGCTTCGATGGCGATCCTATCCTCATTTTTTAGCGGTTCCACAGTGAACATGACACCGGCTGCCTCCGATTGCACCATCTTCTGCACTGGCACCGCGATCCCTACCTTGAGATGGTCAAGACCTTGCTCGTGCCTGTAGAAAATGGCCCTGGGCTCAAACAGCGAGGCCCAGCATCCCTGTACCGCGTCGACGACCTCTTCTTCACCCTGAACATTGAGAAAAGTGCGTTGCTGACCAGCAAAGGAGGCCTCGGGCAGGTCTTCAGCGGTGGCCGAGGAGCGTACCGCCACCAAGCCACCCATCTTGTTGTAGGCCTCCCTTATCTCATCAGCAATATGTTCAGGCATCCTGGCATTAGTTATCACCTCTTTGATGCTTGCAGAGACCTGTCTGAGTTGCTCACTGTCATCTGGGTTCAATGGTTTCAGGATCTCCTCGATCTGTGGCCGGAGCCCTGACTCATCTAAGAAGAGAAAATAGCTGTCGGTGGTAACAATGAATCCCGGAGGCACCGGGATCGCCGCTTTGGTAAGTTCCCCTAGGTTCGCCCCCTTCCCTCCAACCAAGAGGAGGTCCTCTTTATCAACCTCATTGAACCAAACGAGCGCTCTGCCGTCTTTTTTCATAACGTGAAGCTTCCTCCAGTCCGGTTTTTTGATAGCGAAGATACCGATGTGGGTATTATACCACTTTGCAGCAAGCTTTAAAGGAGGAATATAGCACTGAATAAACCCTTAGTCAAGAAAGGGCTACATAGCGTAGACTAGTCCCTCTGAGGCACCTGGCTCCAGTCGCCCCAGGTAATCTTCTCAGCATCGCTGAACACTCCCTTCTCCTTGGCCAACTCCCTTATCTTGAGCAAAGTGGCGTTAACCTCGGGAGTGAGAAGCGCCCACTCATCCCCTGACGGAACCCAGTAGGGAGAGGTGATGCGCATCGCCTTGCCTTCTTTGACGTTGAGGTAGATCCCGAACTCGTCATGCCGCATCATGGACCTCCTTGCCAGTTCTTCCTCACCAACTCATCCAGCGCCAGCTCCACCCCATCAATGACCTCATTGGGAGTGGACGCCCCCGCGGTAATCCCAGCGCGGCGATGTCCCCGAAGCCACGATGGATCAATCTCTGCTGCAGTTTCAATATGGTGGGTGACAACACCAGTGTCTGCGCAGATTTCGGCGAGGTGCTTGGTGTTGGCGCTATCTTGCCCGCCAACGACAAACATCAAATCCACTCTTTCCGCCAATTCAAGGGCAGCCGCCTGGTGTTTGCTCGTGGCATCGCATATGGTATTGAAGATGCGTAGCTCAGACAACCTGGCTAATTCGTGGGAGATAACCCGTGCCACAAATTCACTAAAGCGCTGCTGGTTCTGAGTGGTCTGGCAGAGAATGCCCAAGCGCTGAGGCAGAGCATCGAGCTGCGGGACCTCCAATGAAGCAGTCGCCTTCTCACCAGCCCATCCAAGCACTCCCCGAACCTCACGATGGGCAGCATCGCCGAAAACCAGCACCCAAAACCTCGCCTTCCCCAGCCTCTGAGCCACGACCTGCGCTTTGCGCACAAAGGGACAGGTAGCATCGATTACCTCAAGCCCCCGAGAATTCACCTGCTCCATAACGTGCGGGCTGACGCCGTGCGAGGTGATAGCAACAATACCGCCTCGTATCTCATCCAAACTTGTTGCCACGCTAACCCCACACCGGGCAAGCCTATCGACAACCTGCCGGTTATGGACAAGCGCACCCAGGGTCTGAAGCGGACCTCGTTCCCGCGCTGCTCTGTCTACAAGCTCAATAGCCCGTTTCACCCCAAAGCAAAATCCCATTTCAGAGGCTCTTTCAATCTCCATTGTCACCCCTCAAGCTGCCTCGATGATCATAGACACCTCGATAGCTCTCGGGCAGAAGCTCAGCGATATGCTCCATGATCAAGTCAGAGTGTTGAGCCAACCGGGAACGGGTCAGTTTGTCTCCTGCGGAAGGCAAGAGAAAAGGACGACCTATGGTCACGGTAATTCGTGGTCGATGCCGGATGAAGCCAATACCTTTCACCCGCTCGCTGCCGGTGATGCCCACGGGAAGTACGGGAACACCGGAGCGAGCAGCCAGAAGCGATGTGCCAGGTTGGGGTGATTGCAATTGAGCATTAGGGCTCCTCTTCCCCTCAGGGAACATGCCCAGTACGCCCCCATTTTGGAGCGCTGCCAGCGCCCAGCGCATTGCCACCCTATCCAACTGCCCCCGTCTCACGGGGAAGGCACCATAGCCTTGCATTATAGCCCTTACCTTCCGCGAGCGGAAAAGTTCCTCCTTAGCCATAAAGTTGATCCTTCGTGGGACGCTGGCACCGAGAAGGGGAGGGTCGATGAGATTGTGATGGTTGGCCACTATAATCAGGGGACCTGTTCGGGGAACATTTCTCTTGCCCTCGACCCGCCACCTGGTCAGGGCTATGAGCAGGACTTTCATCGTAGTGGTGGCGCCGTCGTAGAATAGTCTCATTGTCGTGCTTCGATAATGCCAACTATCTGGGCTGGCACCTGTCCCACATCAAGGCCATCAGTGTCGGCGATCTCAGCACCGGCGGCGGGCTGAAGCCTCCCCGCCGCTCCCTGCCATCTATAGCAACTGTCCCTGGTTTGAACATGGCCCACGCGTGGAATAAAGCCCAGATTGCCAAATTATATCCCACCATGAGTCATAGCGCAAACCTCAGCCCTGCCCTCTGCGCTGGAGAACTACAGCCAGCGAAGCTATCCCTACTAACGAGAGGAAAGAACATATGCCCACGTACAGCCAGATGTTGGTCTGGCCTGCGGAAGAAGGATCGGCCTGACCCTGCGTTGGCACTACAGTTGGCCTCAGGGCAGGAGAGAGAGTTGGAGTAGCGGTGGAGGTTGGCCCACGCGCGGTTGATGGGCTGTAGGTGTGGGGATCAGTTGGGGTAGGCGTAATTGTGGGTATAGGAGTGGATGTGTGTGTGGGGGCTGGTGTCGGCTCGGGCATAGGAGTTGACGTGGGGGTGGCAGACTCCAAGCCATAGCCAGGAGAAGGAGCCCCATTGTCGACAAAGTCGCTGGCCTGATCGGTGTCCACCCCTGCAGGTTGGCGCTCCAGAGAATGACCTTCAGCCACACCCTGACAGGGCGGCAACATTATGCTGGCGTCGTTACCATAAGACAGCGTGTCAACGGTCTTACCCGTGGAATCCGTAAGCACCAGGCGATCTCCCCCGTTGTTCAACCCATTGCCGATCTTGCCATCAGCAATGAAGACTATATCGCCGCTGAAGTCTGGGAAGTTATCGTAGAACCCGTCTCCAGCAGCGATCACGGCAAAGCCCCCAGGAGGAAGTTGCAGGCTTGCGATGTAATCGCCCCCGTAGTTGTCTGCGATTCCCCAACCCGTTAGGTCAACCGTCCAACCTGTTCGATTGAGGAGTTCCAGCCACTCAGAGTCAGCATCCCCGCCCGCCTGAACAGGATCATATTGAACCTCGTTGATCACAATATGGCCCTCATCTACTGGAGTTGAGATCGGCGTGGGCGTAGGTGGAGGCGTTGATGTGAGCGTAGGCGTGGATGTTGGCGTGG
>CAYVES010000002.1:23405-29219 GCA_964449845.1 uncultured Dehalococcoidia bacterium | reverse complement strand
GAGGCGTTGATGTGAGCGTAGGCGTGGATGTTGGCGTGGGCGTAGGTGGAGGCGTGGATGTTGGCGTGGGCGTTGGTGTAGGTGCCGGTGTGGGCGTTGGTGTTGATGCTGGTGTAGGTGTAGGTGTGGGCGTTGGTGCAGGTGTGGGCGTAGGTATAGCTGTAGGCGTTGGTGAGGACGTAGGTGTGGGTGTTGGTGTGGGCGTTGGTGTGGGCGTTGGTGTAGGCGTTGGTGTAGGCGTCAGTGTGGCCGTGGGTGTTGGTGTAGGCGTGGGAGCGGGCCCGACAAAGCTGAGGTCATCGAAGTAGGCAGTAGCAGAATCAGCCGGGGTTCGCTTGCGTACAACAGCTCTAACCTTGGCTATGGTGGCACCGGGAGGGGCAGAAGCATCAAAAGTAAGCGAATGGTAATCAGGGCTATCGGACGTTAACCGTGAAGAATCTTGGGAAGACAGTTCGTCGTCTCCGTCGCACCACAGTATTTGCAGGAAGATGTGCTCGATGTGGGAGCTGTTCTTCACGGCATACGCCGTGAAGGTATAGGTCTCACCAGGTACAACATTGATAACTTGGCACATCCAGCCTTCTTGTTGCCAAATAGCGAACTCAGCTGCCAGGGTTCCACCGTGGACTGGTGAGCTGACCTGTGAAAGAGTGCCCCCATGCGCAAACCAGTGAGCAGTGTCATCCTCGAAGCCTGCGTTGTGCAAAAGATTACCCGACGCTCCAGCTTGAAGGAGGCTTGCAAGCGAAGCCAGAACCGCTATAAGTACAGGAAGGCGTATTCCTCGCGAGGCTCTCACCTCAGAGAAGGACCTATCTAGGAAGCTGTCTACAGCTCTCTACATATTAGCGGCCTATTACGATTAGTCAAGCTTTCCAAGCAGCATAAGACACCCGAATGGACATGCGCACCCCTGCCAATTAGGCAATTTGGTTGAACATGATGGCATGCGTGCTATAATAGATTTACCGAACAAAGCATGGGGTCAATTCTGGAATCTGCGGAGATAGCCAAGAAGGCAGTGGAGGTTGCCCTCGATAAACAGGCTGTTGATATCCTGATGCTGGATATCGCACAGATAGCTTGCTTCGCTGACTACTTTGTCATCTGCAGTGCCGACAGCGAGCGCCAGATGCGCGCCATCTGCGATGGGATCGACGAGGTGCTGAAGAGGGAAGACATCAAGCTCTATCACCGAGAAGGTAGCGAGGATTCAGGATGGGTGCTCCTCGATTTCGGCCCGGTGATTGTGCACGTCTTTGCCACACCCCAGCGAGAGTATTACGAGATCGAGAAGCTGTGGGGCGAAGCGGCACCTGTGGTCAGGATTCTATAATCCACCGCTCGACCTGACGCTCATAGTTGAGCACGTCTTGAGGACGGAAGAAAAGGCTGATTTCCTGCTCCGCGTTCTTCACCGAGTCTGACCCGTGCACCACATTGCGTCCGATGTCCAGTGCTAAATCACCTCTGATCGTACCTGGCGCTGCCCTGGCAGGGTCGGTCTCTCCCATAGTCTTGCGCACGGTCTCAACCGCCATCGGGCCCTCGAAAATGGCAGCAACAAGCGGGCTGGAGCTAATGAATTGCACCAGCCTCTCAAAAAAAGGCTTGCCCCGATGGATGGCATAATGTCGCTCCGCCATCTCACTGTCCATCTGGAGCATCTTCAGGGCGACAAGCTTCAGCCCTGTTCTCTCAAGGCGAGAGAGGATATCGCCCACCAGCCCCCGTTGAACAGCGTCAGGCTTGATCAATACCAGGGTTCTCTCCATTTTTTTCGCCTTTCCAATCTAAACTAGTTTTCAGCTATCAGCATTCAGCTTCTTCGATCAAAGCGGTCACAGAATCCCCCTTAGTCCCCCTTTAGAAAGGGTGAGAATCGCCCTCAGTCCCCCTTTAGAAAAGGGTGAGAATCCCCCTCAGTCCCCCTTTGGTAAAGGGGGATTTAGGGGGATTTGCTGAAAGCTGACGGCTGAACTCTTATCAGGATTCCAGCCATCGCAGCACCTGATCAACCACCTGACTATGGTTGAATCTGGTTACCGAGATTGTCTCCACCTCAGCACGTCGCTTTACTGCATCCGCCCAGGGATGAGAAGCGAGCATAATCGTGCCCAGCACCCTTTTTTCGCTCTCCAGTGCCTCGATCACGGCATCCCTGAAGGAGTATGAAAACAACTCCATCTTCCCGATCTCGTCGATGACCACGATATCGCGGCTACGTATCGCCTCTCTGAGTGCAGGAATTGCTGCCTCATCCATGCTGCTGATATCGACCCCATACTTGCTGACACGATAAGGGCTGCTGATACCGCTGTGGGCCAGGGTGGCGCTCTCTCCATCGAGGGTTATGATCTGGAAGCCTTGCCGAATCCCTTGATTACGGATCTCCTCGGTGTAAAAGCCCCCAGCGCTTTTCCCCGTCTTGGAGAGCACCTCCTTGATTATGGTGGTCTTGCCACAACCGGGTTTGCCGGCTAGAAGATAGGCTTTTTTCATCCCAAACCGACTTAACATAACATTTAGCGGACCCTGCCAAGGGAATGGACGTTCTCTCTTCTCAAATCATCGGTGGTGGTGCTCGATTGTAATTGCAGTGCCAGCAACGAACTCTCACTTGCTATCGCCCTCGGCGGCTGATGGTAATCGCTGGCCTCCTCAGATAGAGTGGCTGCAGGGTAGGGGAGTGGTCGAAATCGCCCTCCCTGAGCCTTTTCCAGCCGAGTTCCGCAAGATAGCCCGCCCGCCGCGGTACCCCCGCCCCCTCACTGAGCAAGGCTTTATTTCCCAGCCTCTCCCTGAGCCGCGATAGTACTTCGTCCGGGATTTTGCCGCAGAAGATGGTTCGACCTTTGATCTCAGGGAGTAAGCCGTCTAAAGTAGTAATGTGCTCCTCGAGAAGACGGCGCCATTTCCGCCTTCTAACCTGAAAAATGGCGGTGGCGATCTCACCACGCCCAGCATTCAGTATCGGGCAGATGGGTAGCGCAGTGGCAGCATGGGGCCAAGCCTCCACCTCCAGGGTGCTTATGCCCACCAAAGGGGCACTTAGGGCGAAGGCAAGCCCTTTAGCTACACTCATACCCACTCGCAACCCGTTGAAGCTTCCGGGACCCTTGGCCACGATGAGGCCGTCTATATCTTTGAGGTCCGACCTGGCCTGGTGCAGAAGATGAATGAGGTTCGGCACCAGCTCCGCGGTGTGGTTCTGCCCCGCATTCCAGGTCAGCTCGGCAACTACCACGCCTTCAGATGAGAGGGCAATGCTTGCGGTCTCAGTTGAGGTATCGATAGCCAACTCCATATGTCACTTCCCGAATTAGTCACTAAATCCTAAGCAATGCCAAAACCCAAAGATAAAAGAGCAAAATGACAATTCAAAGTTCAAGCGTAGCGTTGCCACTCCTGTGGCAACGAATCCTTCGTCGTGACAGGAGTCACGACGCTACTCCTTTGCCTTTTGCATTTTGACATTTGAATTTGTTTAGATAAGTTGGTGGGTTCCGCTCCGCTGCACCCACCCTACGAATTGAACGCTGAACGCTCCAGCTGAGAGAGCATCTCCACATATCTCGGTCCCTGGGGCAAGAAACTGAGCTTTCGTTTGGTCGGGGCAAGACGCTCCATCTCGATGAGCAGGTGCTCCCTTGGAAGCACCTGCAACCCCTTTTCTGCCCACTCCACTACGCATACGCCGCTGCCATAGAGATAGTCGTCGAGCCCGAGATGCGCCACCTCTTCGATCCTATCGAGGCGATAGAAGTCGATATGATATAAGGGCAGCCTACCCTGATACTCTCTGAGCAACACAAAGGAAGGGCTCACGGCATAGTCATCGATTCCCAACCCCCAGGCGATGCCTTGGGCAAGGCAGGTTTTCCCCACCCCCAGCGTACCCACCAGAAGTATGACATCTCCCGCCATCGCCAGCTCACCAAGTCTCACCCCGACTCTTCGAGTCCGGTCCGCGCTATTACTGGTCACATCTACAGAGAACACGGTCTCTCTCAACCCGCTGACCTGAAGTGTTCCCATCCACTCTCGCTCCACTCGAACGGCTCCCCTTTTTCGTCGCAGAGCGTTACTTGCCCTGGCTCACCACTCAGAATCTCACCTATCACCGTCACCGGGCCTGGCATGAGCCCTTTGACACGGTCAATAACCTCGCTCCTGGCTGTGAAAAGGAGTTCGTAATCCTCGCCCCCCGAAAGCGCCAGACCCAGCGACTCCTCCTTGAAGGCAGCGTTCACCAGCGGATGGATGGGCAGCGTATGTGCCCATACCTTAGCCGCAACATGGCTCGCCTTGCCGATATGGCCCAGGTCGCTTACCAGCCCATCGCTAAGGTCTATCGCTGCCCTCACCCCATTTTGTACCAGTATCTGCCCCTCAGCAACCCTGGGGCATGGGCGCAAGTGAGCTTCTCTGAGGAAAGCACTTGTCTCCGGGTCAAACTGGAGCCCCGATCTCAGCATCTTGAGGCCAGCCGCAGCCTGCCCCAGGTAACCACTGACCGCGATCCGATCGCCTGGCAAGGCCGCCGAGCGGGTGAGAATTTCCTCGGATGCCTTTCCTATTACACTGAGGTTGATAATAGCCACAGGTGCGCTGCTGATATTCCCGCCGCAAATATCAACATCGTACTTCGTGGCTATCTCCATCAGCCCACGGTAGAGTTCAGCAACGCTATCCACCTCGGTCTCTGGCGGCAGACCCAGCGAGACCAAAGCATAGCCAGGTTTTCCGCCCATAGCAGCGATGTCGCTGATGTTTATCGCAAGCGCCTTCCAGCCCAAGTCACGCCAGGTAACGGTTTCCAGGGTGAAGTGCACGTCCTGGACCAGGATGTCCGTAGTTCCAATTTGGATGGAAGCCTCAGTCCGCCAAGCTGAGGCGTCATCGCCGATTCCCACGACAATATCGTTACTCGACGCTTTGCCCACGATCTCTGCGATTAGCTCGATCAGGGCGAATTCTCCCAGTTCGGAAACTTTCATCAGTAGGATTATATCCGCTTTAGATTTAGTCCACAACCGCTAGTCTAAGAGGGCCAAACCTGATATATTAGGAAGAAGCAAACATGCGTTACGCGATCATCTCCGATATCCACAGCAATCTGGCTGCCTTCCAGGCAGTGCTCCACGATATTGATGGGAGGGGAGGGGTTGATCGTATCTGGTGCCTGGGAGATATTGTTGGCTACGGCCCTGACCCCAGAGAGTGCATCGAGCTCCTCCGCCAATACGAGCACGTATGTGTTGCCGGCAATCATGACTGGGGATCACTGGGCAAGATCGACCTGAATGATTTCAATCCCGAGGCTGCTGCTGCCTGTCGCTGGAACGGTCAACAACTCGGCCCCGAGGAAGTGGATTACCTTGACAGTCTGCCTCTTACCCTCAAAGAAGGTGACTTCACGCTGGCTCATGGCAGCCCTCGCGAGCCGATCTGGGAGTACCTGCTTTCCACATACAGCGCCAAGATCAGCTTCAACTATTTTCAGACCAGGTTCTGCCTGGTTGGACACAGCCATGTACCACTGGTTTTTGAGCACATTGCCAGCAGCGAGGACTGTCTCCTTCGCGAATTCCCCCTGGATAGCCCTCTGAGGCTTGAGGAAAACAGGCTAATCATCAACCCCGGCGGTGTGGGGCAACCTCGTGATGGCGACCCGCGGGCCAGCTACGCTATATACGACAGCGGACATGGCGTCATCTGGCACTACCGTGTCCCTTATGAAATCCAGATAACCCAGCGAAAGATGGCAGAATATGGTCTGCCTTCGCGCCTGATCACCAGGCTGAGCTA
>CAYVES010000002.1:10499-23305 GCA_964449845.1 uncultured Dehalococcoidia bacterium | reverse complement strand
CGAAAAAGGAGTGTAATGGAGATCAAGAAGGTCGGAGTAGTAGGTTGCGGGCTGATGGGCGCGGGCATTGCCCAGACCTGTGCTCAATCCGGGTATCAGGTGACGGTATCGGAGATCAACGACGAACTGCTGAACAAAGGTCTTGGCATGATTAAGGCCCAGCTTGCCAAGAGCGTGGAGAAGGGCAAGCTAGCTAAGGAGGATGGGGAGGCTATACTGGCTCGGCTGAAGGGCACCACAAATACCGAGGATTTCGCCGATTGCGATGTGGTGGTTGAGGCGGTCGTTGAAAACATGGACTTGAAGAAGAGGATTTTCGCTGACCTTGACAGAATCTGTCCCGCTCACGCGGTTCTAGCCACTAATACCTCTTGCCTGTCTGTCACCGAGATTGCGATGGCGACCAAGAGACCCGACCGGGTAATAGGGACGCACTTCTTCAACCCTGTGCCTGTGATGAAACTGATTGAGATAGTAACCACCATCGTCTCCAGCGAGGAAACACTAAACACGGCGAAAGGCCTCGGCGAGTCCCTGGGCAAGACGGTCATCGTAGCCAAGGACACGCCTGCTTTTATCGTAAACCGCCTGTTGACACCTTTGATGCTTGAAGCTGTAAGAGTGCTGGAGGCTGGCTTGGCCACAAGGGAAGATATCGACAATGGCATGGTGCTCGGCCTTAATCACCCCATGGGCCCCCTGACGCTGGCTGACTTTGTCGGGCTGGATACCATGTTCTACATTACTGAGGCGATGTATGCGGAGACCAAGGACCCCAAGTTCGCTGCACCTCTGTTGCTGAAGAGGATGGTCACAGCAGGGCACCTGGGGCGGAAAACAGGCAAGGGGTTCTACGACTATAAGTAGCTAGCGGCGAGTTGACATAACGATGTCGCTACTAGGCCAAGACCGTCGATTGAGGTTATGTCCCCCGCTTCTTGTAATCGGGGCACGAAGTAGCATTGGGACGTGCCGGATTGTGGCATGCGCTGCGCCAGTCCCACATACAAGTATCGCATAGGAACCCCTTCTTCCCCAGCGCTTTTTTTACCTTCATCTTGATGCTGTCTAGCCAACGAGACCGCACGTGAACCCTCTGCTTTCTTTTCGACTTCGTACATCCTCATTATACACCTAGTGGCGTTGCCCAACAATCCTGATATCAAGGCCAGGCAACTTGTCTTCCGCCGGGCGAGGGGCTAATATCTGTCTAAACCCAACCAAAAGAGGAGGTGAATCAGAAATGCCCATAGTTAGAATCGAGATGTGGGAGGGAAGAACCCATGCCCAAAAAGCAGAGCTGGCCCGGGTTATCACCGAGGCTGTGGTAACCATCGCTCATACTACACCGGAGGCAACCATAGTCATCTTTGAGGACATAGCTAAAGAGAACTGGGCCAGCGGCGGTGCCTTGGCCTCCGATGTGAGCACATAGCTCAAGGAGGAACTGGTACGAAGAAATACATAGGCAGCTTGCGGCGTTGTCAGCTTGCTGATATACTCACCGCGAAAGTCACATGCTAAACAAAGTATCGGTCGGGGTAAGGGATCTACAAAAGTATAGATTGGTACTGGGCAACCAGCTCATCGATGAGATAGAGAAGCTCGCTGATGAGCTTAAAGGCATTCGTTTGTGCCACGTCAACTCAACCTCATTCGGAGGAGGGGTGGTCGAGCTGCTCAGCTCCTACATCCCTCTGGTGCGCAGCGTTGGCCTCACTATCGACTGGCAGGTCATCCACGGGGATCGTCGCTTTTTCACCATAACCAAGAGCTTGCACAATGCATTGCAGGGCGGCGACGGTTCACTAATCCAGCGAGAAGAGGCACAAGGTCTGTACAAAACGCAAAACCAGACAAACGCCCGGGAGATAGATTGCAACTACGATGTGTTGATTGTTAATGACCCCCAGCCGGCGGCACTGAGACACTTCAGCGGTGATACGCGGGCCAAGTGGATTTGGCGCTGCCATATAGACACATCGGAGCCAGATGAAGGTGCCTGGGCTTTTTTAGCTCCCTACATAGAGCAGTATGACGCAGCGGTATTTACCATGGACAAGTTCATCCCGCGCGATCTCAGGGTACCCCATATAGCTACCATGGCCCCGGCCATCGACGCCTTCAGTGCGAAAAACATGCCTCTCCCCAGAGCCCTGTGCCGCGAGATGACCGATAACCTTGGAATAGACCGGGAGCGGCCGCTCATCCTCCAGGTTTCAAGGTTCGACCCGTGGAAGGACCCTTTCGGTGTCATCCGAATCTACCAGCTGGCCAGGGAGAAACTGCCAGGGCTCCAATTGGCTCTCGTCGGTTCCCTGGCTGGCGACGACCCCGAAGGTTGGGGTATGTATGCTGCTATTCATACTGAGGCGGACAAGGACGACGACATTCACGTCTTCACCAATCTGACTGGCGTCGGCAGCATGCAGGTAAATGCCTTCCAAACCGCCTGCGATGTGGCGATCCAGAAGTCGATCAGAGAAGGCTTTGGGTTGGTCGTGTCTGAGGCATTGTGGAAAGGTATCCCTGTAGTTGCTGGCAATGCGGGCGGGATTCCCATGCAGATGACTGGAAACCTGAGCAACTACCTTGTTGATAGCGTCGAGGAATGTGCTGAGAAGGTAGTATACCTCCTCCAAAACCGAGAGCTGGCCGTTCAACTGGGGAAAGAGGGGAAAGAGGCCATCACCAGAGACTTCTTGATGCCCCGGCTCATCAGAGACGAACTCTCCCTGGTGAAAAGGGTGCTTGAGGCCTAAACAGACTTTCGGGAGTCAGAAAGGGACGAAGGTAATCAAAACCTGATGGTCGCACTATAATTATTATGTGAAGTCAGGCGTTCTCATATGAAAAAGGCCTCTCAGAAATAGCCTTCCTGCGGTGCCCACTAGCGAATCACGAGAATAGGACGTGCCGTGCGGCACAGGTGCTCGAATCCGTGCCGAGAAGATCAGATACCGTTCGCCCTGAACAATTCCGTCCACGGCAGCAAAGCTGAGCTAATTGCTTGCCGCTGGTCCACCGTCCCGCGCTGACGTTGGATTGTGGCTCCTTGAACCACCAAGGCGCTGAGAGCCAAATCTGGGCGTTTTCTCGGCCTCAAGTGCGCAAGGATATGCCCTGAGTCCCAGGTACGGCCTCCGAGCAGCGACCTATGGTCCGGGTACTCGATACGGAAACCACTCGTTTCTCTATAGAACACATGTTCTTGTAGGCGATTCTCCTGGCCGTTTATTGTAACGGACTGCACGATTTGTGGGACTGCATTCTAGCTTTTTTCACAGCACATGCGTGATGCCGTAATGAGTCCCTAGATGCAGTCCATTAATGCCGTTTTTACCCGACGCCAAGCGATTGAGGACTGATGGACTAAACGTGCGTCACAATCAACAGATTGCCCGCTTTTTGTGCAGTCCGAAATATGACACTTCCACAAACCTGTTGGGACTTCTGGTAGCTGCTTCCCAGGTGTCCGGTCCCGCGGATAATAAAAGGCCTCCCTTCCAACACAGAGAGGCCTTGGTTTTTCATTGGTGGAGACGGGGGAGAGTCGAACTCCCCGTCCAGAAGAATCCCATCCAGAGCACCTACAAGCTTAGTCAGCCGTTTTTTCTCGCTCCACCGCCCTCCGCTGACCGAGTGCAGCAGAGCCAGCCGATTCATCTTGAGCGGCCCTTACCGGCATCGGGGTCGCTGCACCTCGACTTTTCGGCGCCCAATCCTCACCCTTCGAGGAGAGGTTGAGGTGGACGTGGCTGCCTTTGTTTAGGCTGCCAGTGCGTATTCGCGTTCGCCAGTTGTTTTTTTGCCACCTGATTGACGAGGTTGATGGCACCTCGGCCTGCAACTCCGGAATCAAACTCCCCTGTCGAACCACACGTCCCCAAGACTTTCCAAATACTAAATCATAAATCCTAAACACTAAACAATATCAAATCTTCCAAACTCAAATGCTGCAAACGTTTCGAATTTTGAAGATTTGAATTTATTTAGGATTTTGAGCTTTGGGATTAGGATTTCTTTTTTGGGGTTCGCTGGCTGAACGCGCGCTCCATCTGGCGCTGGGCATCGCGCAGGGCTAGTGCCTCACGCTTATCGTAGACTTTCTTGCCCCTGACAACTCCCAGCTCCACCTTGGCTATTCCGTTTTTAAGGTACAACTTCAGGGGCACTATGGTTAGCCCCTTCCTCATCACCGCACCGCTCAGCTCCGCTATCTGCTTACGATGCAGCAGCAATTTCCGCGGCCTTTTCGGCTCGTGGTTGTATCTATTGCCCCCTGGATACTGGGCGATATGAGCGCCCAGCAGCCACAACTCACCGTTTTCCGATCTGGCGTATGCATCACGAAGATTGACCCTTCCTGCCCTGATCGACTTTATCTCAGTGCCCGTCAGGACCAGCCCAGCCTCAACGCTCTCCTCAATGTGGTAATCGTGATACGCCTTGCGGTTAACGGTGATCGTTTTCTGGGCCATCCCTTACTATACCAAATGATGAGCATTATGTCAAGTTAGAACAAATATTCTACTAATATGCCCCGCTTCCCTTCTCCACAGTAGATGCTCGCTTCAGGCTTAATCCCTGCACCCTACAATGGCCACGCCGCAAACGCCGCCGCCGGGGATGCCACCATAGTTTTGAGCCAAACCGACGGTGGGGTTCTTTAACTGTCGAGGCCCTGCCTTTCCCTGAAGCTGGAGGTATGACTCGAAGAGCATCCTCAACCCGCTGGCAGCTATAGGGTGACCGAAGCACTTCAAACCGCCATCGGCATTGATCGCCACTTCCCCTCCCAACTCGAAGGTGCCAGCCTCGATATCTTCCTTGAATTTGCCCCTGGGGCAGAAGCCGAGGTCCTCACAGTCCAAGAGTTCAGCGATGGTGAAGCAGTCATGCACCTCGGCAATGTCCACCTCTTTTCGTGGGTCATTGATCCCCGCCTCATTATAGGCCATCTGACTAGCCCGCACAATCTCATCGGTGTGGAGGTAATCGTAATCCGCTCCTATCACTCCCTGTGCTCCTGCTCCAGCGGATATGCCAAGCCCTTTGACTAGGATATAGTCATCCCTGATACTCTTGGCGATATCGGGTCGGGTGATAATTGCCGCCGCCGAGCCATCGCTGTTTGCACAACAGTCGAAGAGCCCCAATGGCCAGGCGATTATCGGGGCGTTCAACGCCTGCTCTATGGTTATCTCACGCTGGAAATGGGCCCTGGTATTCAAGCTGCCGTTGTGGTGGTTCTTGACTGCGATCATGGCCAGAACGCGTTTGCCCTCCTCCGGGCTCAAGCCATAGGCGTGGAAATATCGGGTGGCTGAGAGGGCATATCTGGCTGGCGCCACAATTGGCGCCCACACCCAGCTACTGAAGTGGGGCTCGCCTCCCATCTGAGTAATCCCGGTGGCACCGGAGTCCTTCAGCTTCTCTACACCGCAGGCTAGCGCTATGTCATAAATGCCGGCAGCTACCGCATAGGAGGCGTTTCTAACGGCTTCGATCCCCGAAGCGCAGTAGTTTTCTACCCTGGTGACAGGGATGTAATCCGTTTTTAGAGCTCGCGCCAGCCTTACGCCTCCAAAGCCTGTCTCGATGCACGCCATGCCTAGCCAGGCTGCCTGAATATCGCTGAGTTCGATTCCAGCATCGGCCAAAGCTTCATAGCAGGAATCCACCATCAGGTCCTGTTCGCTCTTGTCCCAGAGCTCCCCAAACTTGGTACAGCCCATGCCGACTATAGCAACCCTGTCTTTGATGCCTTGCATTACCTTTTTCTCCTCCTTTGGTATCTGCTTAACTCCTTAGCGGTATCGATTTCCAGAAATAATTGTGCATTCCATCCTGAGAGGCCAATTTCCTGAAGCTCATCTCCACCGGCATCCCCACCTCTATCTCCTCGAGCACCCTATCAGTCATAACGGTTGCCATGCGCCCCCCACCCTCAAAATCGATAATCGCGGTCACCCGAGGTGCCTCGCGCCTGGTACACAAGGTATCAGTGCCAAAGGTGAAGATCTTGCCTTTCTTGTCGGAGAGCCTCACCTCTTCAAACTGGTCCTTTGTCTGACACTGCGGGCACACCCTCTGTGGCGGATAGTGGACGCCGCCACAAGCCTGACATTTCAGGCCATGCAGGGGGAAGATCTGGTTGCGGTCCCTCCATTGGGCAGATGAGGATATATTCCCTCCAGAAAGAGTCGGCTGCGACTCAAAGGTCAACAATCCCCTCCACTGCAGGTATGTTCTGTAGTCATCAACAATTTTCTTCGTTGCTAGATATCCTTTCATCCCCCGTCGATCCCCGGTCTTGTCCACTTGGTCGGTTACATGTAGCACGCAAGCATCGCTGCCATTTCCATAGCTGGACAGGAGTAAACGGTCTCCCGGTTTCGCCTCCTCCAGTGCTGCCACCAGTAACATCAGCGGATAGGCAGTGCCGGTGTTGCCCATAACATCGAATAGATGATGCTGGACTCGTGCCTCGGGATCAAACCCCAGCTTTCTCGACACTTCGCCGTGCCTTCTGGCATCAGGAGCATCGAAAATAGCTTTAGTCAAGTCATCAGGGCTGAGCTTGCATTTTTGCAGCAGCGCAGAGACAGTTTGCGCCACTGTGTCGATATAGCCTTTGGAGTAGACAAACCGGTCTTCCCAAGATCGGATGAAATTGTCGTCGTCTCTCCGCCAGATATCGTGAAGCTCGTTGGATACAGAATACCAGGCCTCTATGTTAGCGGCCACATCTGAGTCCCCGATGATAAATGCTGCAGCGCCATCACCGCAGTTCTGCTCGAAATCAGTCCCCGGAGCCCCCATGCGACAATCAGCCGCCACCACAAGCACTTGTTTCGCTGACCCGGCCTTTACAGCATCTAGCGCTGCCCTCAAGGCGGCCGTCCCCGACCTCAAAGAATTGGAAAAGTCGGCGGTAATGATATCTCGCCGCAGATCGGCAGCTGCAGCTATCGTAGTTGCGATCTGCTTTTCCTTGTAAGGGGCAGTCGTTGATGCAAAGAACAAGCCGTCTATTGCCTCCCTATTCTGGCCCTTGAGGCAATCGATTGCCGCTGCCACCGCCATGGTGGTACTATCCTCATCGAAATTGCGGATAGCCTTCTCACCACGCAACCCCTTCATTATCGCCTCACGGCTCAGCCGCCAGAGGGGTACGTAAGCCCCGTAAGAAGTGATGCCGGCCATTTATTCCTCCTTATCGTCAGCTTCAATTAGCCTTGACTAGGATAACAGCCAATGCTGGTGATTGTCAATTACGATTGCCAGTTTGAGCAGAAGCTGCTAATATCAGAAATGCCTATCACTGAAGGAGGACAGCTATGTGGAAAGCGGTTAGAATTGCAGCGCCTTTGCTTCTGGTCATAGGTCTTACTGTTGCCTATTTCGGGGCTGGCTGTGACTGGTCACCGTGGTCAACATCCCCTGCCGAAGCAGAGTTCGACCTGATTGAAGAAGCATGGCAGATCATTCTTGATGATTTCGTAGATAGTGATGAGCTCGACCTAAACAAGTTGAGCCAGGGCGCAATCGAGGGCCTGATCGAGACCTTGGATGACCCCTATGCCGCCTATTTCGACGCAGAGCAGTACGCGCTAAGTCAGGACAGACTGGAGGGATCGTTTGGAGGTATAGGAGCCGAGATCACTATTGATGAGCAAGGACAGCTAACAGTAGTTGCCCCCCTCATCGGCACTCCGGCGCAAAGGGAAGGCATTATGCCTGGAGACAGGATTCTGGAGATCGATGGCGAGACCACCGAAGGCATAAGTCTGATTGAGGCTGTACTCAAAGTCAGGGGAGAGCCGGGCACCCAAGTTACCCTTCGCGTACTGCACCAGGACGAAGATGTTCCAGAAGATATCGTGATAACCCGTGAAGAAATAGAGGCGACTAGCGTTTATCCCAAGATGCTTCCCGATACCCCACTTTCCACGCCCACACCAGCACACACGCCTATACTCACGCCTACACCGACACCTACGCACCCACCCACTGATATCGCTCATATAGAGGTTGCCTATTTTTCAAGTCGCACCGGGGACGAGATAGTCTCAGCGCTCGAGGATATAGTCGCCAGCGATGTGAGCGGCATCATCCTTGACCTCCGTGACAACCCTGGAGGTATTCTCGAGGCAGCGGTAGACCTGGCCAGCCAGTTCCTTGAGGAAGGTGTCGTCGTCTATGTGATCGACGGCAAGGGGAATGAAAAGACCTGGGAAGTACAGGAGGGAGGACTGGCCACCGACCTGCCACTGGCAGTACTGGTGAACGGCAACAGCGCCAGCGGTAGCGAAGTAGTCGCGGGTGCCCTTCAGGATCATGGACGGGGAATAGTCATTGGCACCAAGACTCTGGGCAAAGGAAGGGTGAACCATTTTCACGAGTTGAGCGATGGTTCTGCCATCTATATAACCACTGCCTGGTGGTATACCCCCAACAGGCGGCAAATAGAGGGAGAAGGGATATTGCCGGATGTGGCGGTCGAGAGAACAGCAGATGATATTGAGCGTGGTTATGATCCTCAGCTCCAGCGAGCAATCGAGTATATCAAGAGCCAGTGATGAGGAACAGCGCCCGACGAATGGCAAGCGTTCACGAAGTCCCCCTTTTCTAAAGGGGGACTAAGGGGGATTGTGTCACCCCTGCTGTTGCTGTTCTTTGATTATCGTAGTATATTAAATGTAGAGGCAAAACTTGGGGGGTAACGGTTAATGCTTGAGCAAATTCGCGATGTAATGATCATCATCTCTGCCTTTCTCGTGATCGCGTCTGCCCTCATATTCTCTGTTCTAACAATCGTCATTTTCCGTAAGTTGTCCCCCACGTTGGATGCAGCACGGGGCTTGGTCTCTGATCTTCGAACTGTCTCTTCTTTTGTATCCGGCAAAGTAGTCAAGCCAGTCACGACGGGTGCCGTTTTCGCCGCGGGGATAAGAAAGGCTATAGTCACCCTATCGAAACGCTCCCACGGAAAGGAGAAAAAGAATGGCAACGGATAACAATAGTGGCCCGAGCTTCTTCACCGGCCTGCTACTAGGCACCATTATAGGCGCAGTTTTGGGTTTGCTGTTTGCTCCCCAGCCCGGAGAGAAGACCCGCGAGCAACTGCGAAGTAAAGTGGACGAGTTTGTTTCCCTTGGCAAGTCAGCATGGGAGGAGGGAAAAGAGGCGGCAAGTCAAAAGGGGAATGAACTCAAAGCGAGGTTTGAGCGGGCGAGAGGAAAAGTTGACTAGTCTCTCCTATCAGAAATCATTCACGCCGATGCTACGTTCTTCGGATAGGAACCAATAATCTTTAGGAAGCTAATTTTCTCTCGAAGGTCTCGCAAAGCCTGGCTACAAATATCATCCTCCAAATGTCCTTCCAAATCGACATAGAAAACGTACTCCCAGGGTCTATCCTTGCTTGGTCTTGATTCCAGTTTGGTCAGGTTTATGCCCCTGGTGGCGAAAGCACCCAAACAGTCATATAAGGCACCGGGGACGTTTTTTGTGGCAAAGACAAGCGAGGTCTTATTCTCATCAGCGTACTTGGCCTTCTCTTTGGAGACTACAAAGAATTTGGTGTAGTTATCAGTGATTGTTTGAATATCCTCGGCCAGTATTTGCATCTGGTAAATCTCGGATACCCTCTTGCTTGCCACTGCAGCACAGTTTACCAGCCCCTTTTCCCTTATCAGCTTCGCGCTGCCAGCGGTATCATAGGTGGGCACGATTTCAACCTCCAGCTTCCTCAAGAATTGCTCGCATTGAGCTAGGGCTTGAGGGTGAGAGTAAACTGTCTTTACGCTAGCCAGGCTCTCGCCCGGAGGCGCCATGAGACAATGGTTCACCTCTAGAGCGATCTCGCCGTAGATGTTGAGATTATACTTCAATAGCAGATCGTAGGTCTCGTTGATGCTGCCTGCCTGTGAGTTCTCAACAGGAATGACCCCAAAATCAGCCTTGCCTTCGGTCACAGCTTCAAAAACATCAGCAAGAGAGCGACAAGGCAGAAGCTCGACATCGCCGAAAAACCTTAGCACAGCGTCTTCGCTAAAAGCACCTCTCTCCCCTTGAAACACTACCCTAGTCATTCTTCCCCTGTAACTAAGCGCTTGTCAGGCAATCTATTTCTTGCCAGTCAGTATCGCCCGCATTGCCTCCTCGTTCTCAGCACTTGTAATTACCACCAGCTCATCCTCAGGCTCGAGAACGGTTTCCACTGTTGGGATTTGAGGGCCTTTGTCTTTGCCAATCACCAGCAAAACGGCGCTCCCTTTAGGCAAACGGAAGGAACCGATCTTTTTCCCCACTACCTTTGAACCAGGGGGAATCTTGACCTCAACAACCTCAAGAGTACTGCTCTTCAATTTAAGCAAGGGGATCACAGGATGTGAAGGAAGCTCCAGCTCGATATGTGCCAGGATAAGGTCGGTGCTGCTCACAGTTGCATCAATGCCTAACATCTTGAAGATGGTCTCGTTCTTAGGGTTCGTAATACGGGCAATAGTACGCGGAACATTAAACCTATGCTTGGCCACCTGGCAAGCCACCAGATTGTCCTCGTCGCCATCAGTGACAGCAACCAGCATATCTGCCCTGCTGGTGCCAACAGACTCCAGGGTGGCTGCCTCACAACCATCACCACGGTGGACGACGCCGCCCAACTCTTCAGTGAGTCTTTCGCATCTAGCAGCATCCTGCTCTATGATCAGCACCTCGTGGCCATCGTTGAGCAATATCCTCGCGAGATGATAGCCGACCTCACCACCCCCAACAACGATAATATACATGTTACCCTAACCTTCGATCTTCTCTTTCAGAATCTCCGCCATCACCTTGGTGGGGCTGACCGACTCTATTCCCAGATTGTGATACATCTCCTCACGTATCGGGTCGTAGATACGAGAAACCACCTTAGGCACGTGGTAGATATGCTTAGCGATCTGACAGGCCATCACATTGCGGTTATCCCCTTGTGTTAGAGATACGAACACATCTGCATTCTCTATCCCCGCCTTTTTGAGCGACTCTTCGTCTAGCCCGTTGCCCACCATCGCCAAGCCATTAAAGGTTGAAGGAAGCCTCCTGAAGCTGTAGGGCTCAACATCAATGATGGTAACGTTGTGCCCCTCAGCATCCAACAGGCCCGCCAACTGACCGCCAACACGCCCGCAGCCCATTATAATCACGTTCATAGTAGATCAGCGCTCCTCCTCGGGCATTGGCTCTCGGTAAATCAGCACCCGGCAGGGAGCATTCTTAAGTACATAAGGTATAGTGTCCCCCAAACTGAATTCCCCGAACTCCTTCTCGTAACTGATCCCGATCGTGATCAGGTCAACACCGCGCTCTATCGCCTCATCGACCACTGCTGCGCCTATCTCACGCGCTTGTAGCAGGTCAGTCTCAACATCACAGTCCTCCTCCTCAGCAATGCGCTCTGCTTGGTCGAGAACCTGTTCTGCCATGTCGATTTGTGGTCTGACTTCAGCATCTAGAGGCAAAGTGCGTTCCACTTGGATCACATATGTAACGTATATCTTGCCTCCCGCTTTCTTGGCCAGTCGGCAGGATAGCCTTATCGTCTCTTCGTCTGCCTCGCTTCCATTAACAGGAACTAGAACCTTTTTGGGACGCACCGTTCTTCTCCGTTGCCCGTAAAAAACTGTCGCTCTGCAAAAGCGTCGAGCAACTATTATAGTGCCTTTTGTAAAGCCTTGCAAAGGGGTTGGGTCACAAACAAGTGCCTCCACTTCTCAAATCTTTTACGGCAATGCCAAAATCGGGGAGAGCAGGTATTGTTTGGCGACCAGCCTCGCGCGTCGCTAGTACTATTTCTCCACCTGACAATAGGCAGGAATCACTATGGTGTGGCTGACGACATCTGTGGTAGTGTGTGAATTGGTGCAGTGGGATAGCCAATACCAGCCAGTGGGAGCCGATACACGTCAGAACTCTCTGATTGAGGAGGGGAAAGTGCCAAAAGCGAAAGTGAACGGAATCACTATCGGCTACAAGGTTGACGGGCAGGGAGAGCCTCTGGTCATGATAATGGGGTTTTCTTTGAGCCGGAGGTATTGGGCTCCTCAAACTCCTACTTTCAAAAAGCACTACCAAGTAATTACCTTTGACAATAGAGGCGTTGGAAAAACCGATAAGCCAACCGAACCGTATACCGTCAAGACGATGGCGGATGATACGATTGGTCTGATGGACCGTGTTGGCATTGATAGGGCTCACATACTAGGTATATCTATGGGAGGCATGGTTGCCCAGGAGATCGCCATCAATTACCCGGAAAGGGTTGGGAAGCTCCTCTTGGCGTCCACCTATGCTGGGGGCCATGAGATGGAGGTAACTTCTCCAGAGATGGTGAAAGCTGTGGGCTTTGAAGGAGGGTACTCTGAGGACGACATGAGCCGTTTAGCCGCTGGGAAGTTGACGGGGTCAGCGGTCTCCCTATCGTTCAATAGCAGGCTGTACAGGCTGATTTTCGCTCTTCTGGCAAAGATTTGTGCAAGCATCAATATCGTGGGTCTCACCGGGCAACTTGAAGCTGTTCTGTCTCACAACACACTGAGCAGGCTGCACATGATAAAAGCGCCAACCCTGGTAATAGCCGGAACCGAAGACAGAGTTGTGGCACCTGGCTGCTCAGACAAGCTGGCAAGCATGATACCAAATGCCAGGCTGGTCAAAGTTGAGGGTGGGTCACATGCATTGTTTATGGAGATGAGAGGCAGATTCAACAGAGAAGTCCTGGATTTTCTGAGACGTGGTTGAATAAGCTACGTCGA
>CAYVES010000002.1:0-10399 GCA_964449845.1 uncultured Dehalococcoidia bacterium | reverse complement strand
GATTCAACAGAGAAGTCCTGGATTTTCTGAGACGTGGTTGAATAAGCTACGTCGACCACATATGTCTGTGAGTAGCGTGGGGATTTCGAGGCGTTATGCACCAGCAAGCATGGCATGAACCCTGTGTCGGAGCACTCCGACTTTGTTAAGGCACGGAAACTTGGACGGCTGCAGTCAATGAAGCTGGTGCTACCTAACACCTAGAACCAGGCTAAATTCATCGCCAAAGGGCGATACCTCTTTATAGCTTTTCCTCAACCACAAGAAGCATTCCCTCCACTTCGTGACGCCGATGCACCTGGAAATATGCTAGAAAAGGTAAAGAATGGGCGAAACGTGAAGAATGGGGGGAAAAGTGAGGTGACATTAAGTGGAGGATATTGACAAGAGGTGGTGACAGTGGTATAAGGCGGCGGGAGCTTCTTTGTTGGTGCTCCTCCAGGTAACCGCTTTTTACTTGTTCCACATTGCTCCGTTGATAGAGGGGCATTCGTTGTGGGTGTTAGGCCTGCTTCCGTTGCTGTGCCAACGTTTCTGAAGAACAAAGGAGGTAGCATGAGAATGATAGGCAGCATGAAAGGAATCTCCGCAATATGTCTGGTACTGGTTCTCACGTTGTCCTGTTTTGCCTTCCCTGTCACGGGAAGCGCTGATGATGTCCCTGCCGTCTATGTGGGTGGCAACACCTGGTATGTCAATCCTCCAGATGGCACTGACGGAGAAGGGAACAACAGCAATGGGGGCACGTCAACGTCGGATGCCTGGCTCACCATCCAGCATGCCATATACGACTTCAGCGTTTCCAACGGCGACACCATAATTGTGATGAAGGGCAAGTCGACGGAAAACGTGGATGTCACCAAGGAGCTGACTCTTCGGGCGCAATATGGGCCTCAGTACACAGAGGTTGAAGCGGCAAGTGGAAGCGACCACGTGTTTGAGGTTACTGTCAGCAACGTGACCATATTTGGGTTCACAGTCTATGGAGCAACCGAAACCAAAAAAGCTGGAATATATCTTGGGAGCGGCACAGAGCACTGCACCCTATCCTACAACTGTTGCGGTGACGATATTCAGCCAAACAACCAAGGCATCTATTTAGATAATTCATCCTACAACACCATCGTAGCGAACGTCTGCAGCCAGGCCATCAACAATGGTATCCTCTTGGAGTATTCGCACCACAACACCATCTCCCACAACGCTACGAACGATAATGACAACATAGGCATAGCGTTGAGCTATTCTGACAACAACACCATCTCGCACAACACCGTCGAATCCAATGGTTCCCGAGGCATCAGCCTGTATTATTCTGACGACAACACACTCTGGCGCAACACCTGTAACGATAATTACTACGGCATCTGCCTCGAGGATTCGAGTGGGAATACCATTTACCGAAATGACTTCAGCAACAGCACTAGCGCCAATGCTTACTCCGAAGGCTCGGCCACCACGTGGAACTCACCTGCGCAGGTATCCTACTACTACAACGGGAGCAACTACGAAAACTACCTGGGCAACTACTGGAGCGATTATGCTGGTAGCGATACCGATGGAGATGGAATAGGTGAGACGCCTTACCCTATTGCCAATGACAATGATGATAACTACCCGCTGACGGAGCCTATCAAGAACTATGTGGTATGGACCCATGTCTTCCAGGACCCTGCGAGAGGCACCGAATTCAGGCTGGACATGGACGCAGAGGTCTTCCAGTTCATTGCCCCTGGCTATGACTCCGGCGCCGTTGATGCTACGATGTGGACGGCTTCTGCTGGTTTTGTTTCAGGTGAGGGCTACGCTCTAGGGCCGTTCGCACTGTTCCAGTTCACGGCTCTGCTGAGCGAGGACGTGTGCATTGGCAGGGCGCTCGTGTGGCAGCCGACAGGCCCGCCGTGGCTCAAGTGGTATTGGATGCACGACCCGGCGGGTGTTGAATAAGAGCACCGCATATTTTTGGCCTTTCTCTGCGGCCTCAGCCCACCGATGGCTGAGTTCATGGATGGCGGTCTACGTCTGAAGCCTGGTGTGTGAGCTGGGCCGCTCTCTGCTGTGGCTGCGAGCACAGTGGCTGTCAACATCACTTTGGCCGAGGAGATAGCGATAGTGGTCTCGTTACCGCTCATTTCCTCCGAAGACGGCTCGTACACCAAGTGGGCCACCGTTCCAGAAACAAGTCCTTTTCCTGCACACTCAGATTCAAGCGTAGGTCAATTCACTGTGAGTACCTCCGTCTTGGAGCAGCCCTGGTGGGGTTGAAGCGCGTTGATTTTGGGCTTGCCAGAGATATTGACAGGTAGCACTCTGAGCCTTATAACAAGACCACACAGCTTCTTATAGTGGACCCCGGATATGACGAAAGGAGGTTTTGTGGAGAGAGTCAATACAGTACTAGGTCCAATCTCTACGGATGAGCTTGGCCCGCCCTTGATTCATGAGCACCTAGTTTCTGGCTTTGCAGGGTGGCAATCCGATGCGCTGTCAGCGCCCTATGACCGGGAGGCGATCGCTACCATTTGCTCGGATGCGTTGCGGGCAGCTAAAGCATACGGTGTGAAGACTATGGTTGACGCCACCGCCAATGACCTGGGCAGAGACGTGGAGTTGCAGAAGAAGGTTTCTGAGAGGTCAGGCGTAAACATCATCTGCGCCACTGGATTGTACATGGAGGACTTGGGGGGCGCCGGCTACTACAAGTTTCGCAGCCAGGTGTTCGATACCACCACCGAGATTCACGAGACCTTTATGAAGGAGACCACCCAAGGTATCGGAGATACAGGTGTCAAGGCTGGCGTCATCAAGGTGGCAACGGGCCATGGATGCATATCGACCTATGAGGAGATGGTGCTCAAGGCGGCGGCAAGGGCTCAGAAGGATAGCGGGGTCCCTATAGTCACTCACACGGAAGCCGGAACCATGGGGCCAGAACAGGCCGATCTTCTCATCGCTGAGGGGGCTGATCCTGGGCGCATAGTTATCGGCCACATCGGCGGCAACGCCAATTTGCAGTACCATGCCTCCATCCTTGACAAAGGAGTGTACATCGCCTTCGACCGACTAGGAATCGACTTCTTGTTCCCCGATACGCTGAGGAAAGCCTGTATCATCGGCCTCCTCGGCATTGGCTATGCCAACCAGATGATGCTTTCCCATGACTACGTGCCGTATTGGCTGGGACGTGACTCTGCTCTGCCTGATTCCGTAAGGGCGCTGGTTCCAAACTGGTCCTTCATCCATGTCTTCAGGGACATTATCCCTGCTCTGAAAGAGGCTGGGGTCAGCGAGGACAAGATCAACACGATGATGGTGGAGAACCCACGCAGGCTGTTTGCGGGAGGATAGCTTGCTGTTGCCGCAAAACGCGCGTGGTAGCATACAGCGTACCCTTCACTCGCGCTGAAGGCCAGTGTCAGCTCGATACTGGAGGAGGCTTCGGTCTTTACTTTTTCAATATTTTCTTAGCACACCAATAACCACTCAATATTGCACCTGTAAACCCGTGCCCAGGCATCGTCCATGCAGAGGCAAAATAGAGATTCTCTATAAGTGATTCTTGCTGCACCCTTTTTCTTCCTGCTTGTTTCGGTATTTGAGCGAAGCCATACGCTGTCCCTTCAGGATTAAGGGTATAACGTCTAATAGTCTTTGGAGTTGCGACTTCATAGTATTCTATCTCTTCTTTGATACCAGGAATCAGCTTGTTTAGTCTTTCAATGAGTATTTGCGCCACTTCTTCTTTTCTCGTTCGATATTCTTCTTTACTCAGATTCTCCCAGTCGGAAAGATAGTCAGTAGTACAGAGAACACCCAACCCCTTGTTTTCAGGGGCTAACTGAGAATCAATTTGGCTGTAATCGACGAAAACAAACCCTCTCCTGGACCAATCCCCTCTCTTCTCCCTTACTAGGTCTGATTGACTGGATATACTCTCGTCTAATACAAACGTGGAATAATGACTATTTCCCAGTTGCTTTGCGGGTTTCTTGAAGCCTAGATAGACTGAAATAAGAGAACAACCAACTTCTTGCTTCTCTATTTCTGATGCTAGCCTGTCCTTGGCTTCGGACGGTGGCAATAGCTCATTAACAACGTTTGGTACCGCTGCATTTGCAATTACATAGTCAGCGAAAGCCTGTTGTGTTTCTGTGTCGGTACCAGATGTTTTTCTGTACCTTACGCCAACAGCTTTGCTGCCTTCTGTGATGATTTCCGTTACGAGATGCCTCAGGACGACTTCCCCTCCATTGTCCCTGATTACTTCAGCCAAATAATCGGACAGCTTTTGTGAGCCTCCCTTTATGAAATGCCCTCCACCAGTGAAATAGCTTCCTTGAGCTGCGGCATAGTACAGTAGAGACATAGTATAAGGATTGTCATGGTAATAGCCGAGATTTGCCAGGAGCACTAGCTTCAGGTCTTCGTTTTCTATTGTTGAGTCTAAGAAGTTTCCGACTGTTCCATTTTCCCGAAACAGAATATTGGGATAGAGAATTGGGAAAAGTGGAAGAAGGGCGATAAGCTTCCATTTCTCTCTCGGTAGCCTGTGCACTTCTCTGTAAGTATTGAGAACAACTTTGAAGAATTTCCTAATTCCCTTTTCTTCATTTGGAAAGCGTTTCACCAGGACATCGATCGCCTTCTGGTAATCATCTGGCACCACAATATCTACTCTCTGGTTTGTGAAGCGGTAGAACTCAGGGACTCTTACAAACTCTACGTGGTCAAGAACTCCCAAATCTTGAAAAGCCTTTGTTTTGGCGTCATCTTTATCTAAGCCATCAATTTCGTGCAGCCCAACTTCCACAGTGAAATGTTTGCGTTTGAACGTTGTAGCACAGCCTCCGGGGACAATGTGTTGTTCAATCAGCAAAACCTTTTTCCCCTCTTTTGCTAACTTAGTACCTGCTGTGAGACCTCCAAGCCCTGCTCCTATGATTATCACATCGTATTTCATGGTGACCTCCCCACCAATATGGCTTTCAAAGAGTTACTTTGCTTACTCCTGGGACCCTGAGTAGCTGCGCCCTCTCTTGCCGTTAACTCGATATCCGGTAGCCCAACTGCAAGAAGTGGGGCGTATTGTGTGCTCGGCATGTCTCCAGTTGCAGCCCTATTCCCAGGGTTTTTTCCCCGTCTGCCTCTCTCTCGAGGTACATGGGGTCGGTACCCGAAGAAGCATGGCTGGCTTTCCGCAGAAGCAGTAATATGCCAGCTTGACCAGTGGCTTCAGCCACCTTGCACTCTCTCTAGAAGCAACACAGATTGGGCAAACCGAGTCGCAGAACTTGGCAATCCCCTCTACTTGACCAGTCATTGTCATCCTCCTCTGATGCCGGGTTCAATCCCCTTCCAAGGGTCACTTTCAACTAGGTTGGCGCGCTACTTTCTGGATTCTACCACGTTCAGGAGTGGTTCACAACCGAAGGGCTGCTGAGGCTGACACGAATACCTCATCGGTTCGAGCAGGGTGATAGAGTCGATTACGTTTACCACGATCACTATGCTATACTTGTAGTCGATATCGCTTGGTGGGGTCCACGGGTGGTGGTATCATCGCACACTACGCGAAGATGCTTGGTGCCGCACCTGTTGGAATGATCTGTGTCGAGGCAGAGCCGGTGATTGCTCTGGTTGCCATCATGAACGACATCCCCACGATTGACAAGCTTGATCGGAACCCTCTGGAGGCAATCAAGACCGGAGACTACATAAGACTTGACGCCAGCGGGGGCACTGTCGATGTCATCAAGAAGCGCAATCGTTAACGGTCTGCGCCCACCCAGGGTCGCGCCTGAGGTCGGAGAGGGGAGATAGACATGAACAGGATAGAGAAGCTGTTCGAGCCGGGCAAAATAGGCACGCTATCGACAAGGAACAGGGTAGTAATGGCCCCCATGGGCATCATCGGACTCATAGAGCCTGACGGCAGGATCTCACAGCGAGGCATTGACTATTATGCGGAACGAGCCAAAGGCGGCGTAGGTTTGATAATAACCGGGCTCCTTCTCCCCATCCTCGATATAGAATTCGGGCCGCTAAAAAAGTTGGGCATATCGCCAGTACCCAGAGCTGACAGCCCCGAGGTCATTCCACGCCTGAGCGAGCTGGCTGAAGCTGTGCATGATTACGGTGCCAAGATCGCCATCCAGCTAACGGCCGGATTTGGACGCGTTCTAGACCCACATATGTTAGCCCTGATGGGGATCGAGACTGTGGGACCATCTGCGGTGCCAAACGTTTGGGATCCAAAGGTAATCACGCGTGAGCTCACGACTGAAGAGATTGAGAGAATCGTGGAATCCTTCAAGACTGCCGCTGAAATTGTCAAAGCCGCAGGGATTGACGCAGTAGAGCTACATGGCCATGAGGGATACCTTATGGACCAGTTTAAGACCTCGCTCTGGAACAAACGAGATGATAGGTATGGCGGAGACCTGGATGGCAGGCTCAGGTTTTCACTTGAAATCATCCACAACATCAAAGAGAAGGCGGGGAAGGACTTCCCCGTAATATACAGGTACGCTATCAAGCACTACATAGAAGGGGGGCGTGGTGTTGAGGAGTCGCTGGAGATCGCCAGACGACTGGAAAAGGCAGGTGTAAACGCCCTCCATGTGGATGCGGGCTGCTATGATGACTGGTATTGGCCCCACCCCCCAATCTACCAACCGCCGGGTTGTATGGTTGATATGGCAGAAGCGGCCAAGAAGGTAGCTGGAATCCCTGTTATCACCGTAGGCCGGCTCGGATATCCACAGCTAGCAGAGAGGGTTCTGCGCGAAGGGAAGGCAGACTTCGTGGCCCTGGGAAGGGCCCTACTGGCTGACCCAGAGTGGCCCCTTAAGGTGAGAGAGGGCAGGCTGGAGGATATCCGACCCTGCATCGGATGTCATGACGGCTGCCTGGGTAGAATAGTTAGCTTTACCCCCCTGAGCTGTGCCGTGAACCCTGCCACCGGTAATGAAAAGGAGTTCATGATTACGCCAGCGGAGAAGCCCAGGTCTGTGCTCGTGGTTGGCGGTGGCATTGCTGGTATGGAGGCAGCCAGAGTGGCCGCGCTAAGGGGGCATCAGGTAACTCTGTATGAGAAGCGGGATAAACTGGGGGGGCATCTCGTAGAAGGATCAGTACCTGAATTCAAGCACGACCTGCGCTTACTGACGGATTACTATTGCACCCAGCTCGAGAATCTAGGTGTCAAGACGGAGCTGGCAAAAGAGGTCACCCCGGAGTTGGTGCAGCAAATGAAGCCAGACGTGGTGATCGTCGCCACAGGTTCTACACCGGTTGTCCCCGACATACCTGGGATTGAAAATGACAGAGTCGTGACAGCCATTGACGTCCTTTCGGGGATGAGGGAGGCTGGAGAGGCTGTCATTGTCGCCGGCGGTGGTTTGGTTGGTTGTGAGACTGCGGTCTATCTGGCCCAAAAAGGCAAGAGAGTAACTGTTGTAGAGATGCTGGAGGAGATACTCCCCAAGGTCTTTGAAGCCAACAAGCAGTATCTATTCAAGATGCTTGCTGAGAGCGGTGTCAACGTGTTAACGAATACAACCTTGGCAAGAATAAGCGATGAGGGAGCAATTGTGGTCGATAAGCATCATCGTTACGAGGCTGAGCTAAAGGCTGACACAGTGATACTCGCCCTGGGTCTGGATTCTGAGAGAGACTTGTTGAAAGCTCTAGAAGGTAAGGTGGCAGAGCTTTATTCTGTTGGAGATTGTAAAGAACCTGGCAGGATAATGGACGCGGTGTGGGATGCTTTTGGAACGATGCGTTCGATCTAAGCCAACTTCTACTTTGGCAACCCGTCGTCGGCTGAGTTGGGAATGCGGTGTCACTTACGAAGGATCCAAAGCCCTCTTGGTCGCAGTAAATGGCATTGACCTCAGGATTGGGCAGGGGGAATTGTTTTCTATCTTTTTCGTGTAAGCTCTATACTCTGGAATTCACCACGCAGTAGTGCTGCCCACCTGGGAGAGCCAAAAAGAGCAAGGGAGGCAATTTAGGCAGAGGACGATAAGGGCAAACTCAGAAGAGGTAGAGCGACTAATTCCACTTGTCAAAGTCCCCAAGGCCATGCTAGAATGCATACCAGTAGATACCAAGACGTCCCTGTAGCTCAGCGGATAGAGCAACTGCCTTCTAAGCAGTGGGTCGAGAGTTCGAGTCTCTCCAGGGACGCCACAGATACAAAATCATAGGTCGCGCTACCAAAATGGGTGCTTTACGATACACTGCTTTCCGACCTGCCGAGTCTGCCACGACACCCTGCCTTCCTCGGCGAGTTCTTGCTCGCCAAGAAAGTCGAGGGACGATCCCCTCGCACACTCCAGTGGTACTGCGAGGCACTGGAGGCCGTTGAACGCTTCTGTCAGTCGCATAACCTTGATCCCGAACCTCGTCACATAGCCCCGGGCACCATTCGCCTCTGGCTTGCCCACCTTCAGGACAGGGGCCTAAGCAAGAGCACTGTCAACAACCGCTTCCGGGCTCTGAGAGCATTCTTCAATTGGTGTGTCTCCGAGGGGGTCATTGCTCAGAGCCCAATGAGGAATATGTGCGCCCCTTCTCTCGGGAAAATCGTTATTCCAGTGTTCTCCCCAGAGCATCTCAAGGCGATACTCCACCTTTGCCCGCCCAATACATGGTGGGGAGCCCGGGATCGAGCGATCGTCCTCACTCTGCTCCACACCGGCATGAGGCTGTCCGAATTGACGGGGCTCAAACTCCGTGACTTGAACTTCATGAATGACACGATCAAAGTGCGTGGCAAGGGGGACAAAGAGCGCATGATCTACCTTGATCCAGAAGTGCAGCGGGCTATCTTGCAGTACCTGAGGCACCGACGGGATCGCAACGAGAACCTGTGGATGTCGCGCTATGGCGAGCCCTTGACTTCAGAAGCCGTACGGCAGCTAATTCGAGATCTGGGCATCAAGGCAGGGATAAAAGGGGCAAGGTGTTCAGCCCACACCTTCAGGCACACCTTCGCCATTAACTTCCTCAAGGCTGGGGGCTCGCTGAGACACCTTCAAGAGATCTTGGGGCATACGAGCATGAAGCCACTGGAAGCGTACCTCCGGACTGTGAGTGCCGACGACGCCATGCAGGTTCATCGGCGAGTCAAACCCTTCAAAGGGTGGCGACTCTAGGCTGTCATTGTTGCGATGTGGCTGTTGCTCTTGGCGCTTCTCAATAACCTGAGGCAAATGCTATGATTTGATGCGAGGTGCTTGACAGAAGGCTAAAATAGAGGTAATCTAATTTACAGAAAAAACGGGTAGCACCCCCGCAGATGGAGTGCGGGGGCTACCCGTTTTTTCTTTTGTCTGTTTGTTGGTGAGGCTTTCGGTTTGATGACAATGGTACAGGATTGCTGCCGACTCGCATACCGCACGTCTGAAAGGTTAAGGATGTCTGAAAGGCATCGCAGCGCGGGGAGAATAGGAGGCCTTCAAACGTATCTCCGGTTCGGGAGCGGCCACATGCGAGAAATCGCGCACCGTGGTGGGCGGCCCACGCGACAGGAAGCGGCTGAGAAAGCCTGGGAAATCCAGAAGACTCGTCAAAAGCGTGCTGAGCGGCACGGTCACCATAAAAGGAGGTGATTAGCGGTAGCGCGACCGCCGTGCCGCCCAGCACCAGTCTGGGAAGACCACCCCGAATGCCAATCGTACGAGGAAAGACACCATCGGGGCAGTCACATGACCAATTCTACCCCAGATCGCAGCAATTGGTCAACGAATGCTCATGAGCCGCTAGACCTGAGCCTCGTTGAGAACCTGAGTTGCACAGTTAAACAGTGACGATATGCCTCAAATAACACCCATCAGAGACCTGAAAGCCTACCTTGAGCCAGAGAAGGTGCAAAGGCTGATTGATGTTGCCACCAACCTCAGGGACAGGCTCTTGGTAAGAATCCCATGGCGAACTGGGATCCGCGGGTCGGAACTCATCGGGATAAGGGTTCAGGACATTGATTTTGAGAGGCGGGCTATCGTCATCAAGGTGCAAAAGATGCGGAAGAGGGATGGCAAAGCAATTGAAAGGAGAAGGGTGGTGCCTATTGACCAGGGCACACTGGACATGGTCGAGGAGTATCTGGAGTGGGGAAAGCAATTTCCGTATCAGAGAGGGCTTGCTTACTACATCGGCGCCAAAGAGATTGATATTTGAGGTAGAGCAGGAGATTAATCAAATAATTTAGGCCGGACAATTGAGCCTATAACAGGAGAAATGAAATGGTATCAGAGCAACAAGCCAGCAAGGAACTTATCGTCAGGAACTGGTCATTCACCTATTTCGAGGGATTGGACAGGATAAACGCGGCGTTGAAGGAACTGGACTCCCTTTGTCAAACCCCTGGCTGGATGCGTAGAGGTTTGGGGGG
>CAYVES010000001.1:62812-67611 GCA_964449845.1 uncultured Dehalococcoidia bacterium | reverse complement strand
CGCCACAGCAGCCGCTCCAGATAGTCGACTGCAACAATGCCCCTCCAGGCTAGGCGTTCGAACCCCGCACCGAGGTTCCAATCGTGATAGCCATGATTGGACACTGTGGTTCGTATCGGGAAATCGAAGCCCAAGTCACGAAGTATCTTGATTTGCTCCACGGCATATTTACCGAAGCGGCATGGCCCGTATGCACCAGCCATAAACCCTTCGACATCCTCCAGGTCAACCCCTCCATTGTTATCCTCATCGAGGAACCTTATAAAGCTTCCCAGGGTTACCCTGTACGGCAGGCACTCCTTACCCGATGTCACCTTGTTACTATAGAGCATGTCTCTTTCGTCTGGCTGGGGAAGCACCACTGCTTCAACCCCAAAAGCCTGCATTGCCGCGCACAAAGCGTCAGCATGTTCGCACATCCTCGGTAGCAAGACGAGCTTGCTTTGGTTGAACTTCGTATACGCTACGCGGCGGATATCCCTCTCTTGGGCAACAGACTCACCCACCCTGCTGGAGTTGGCGAAGCCATTAATGGTATCAACGAAGGCCTCAAGGCGGGTGACAATCCCCGCTTCGGCAGCATGTTCATCGATCTCTAACTGTCCCAAGGGCTTGCCACCCATTATGTCTTCGACAAGATTGATTATGAATGAGTTTGGCCCGCAGCCGAAGTTTGTCAGCACCAGCCCAAATAGCCGGGGGTCTTTTACAGTTAAGGCAGCTCCAGCTATCTGCTTGCTTTCGTAGAACCAATACGGACGGTCTGAGTATTCCCTGACGTCTACCGAGGCAAGCGGCAGAAAGTCTAGCGGTATTGGCACCACGCCGAGCTGGGCGAGCTTTTCCGCTATCCCCAGGTTTGCTCCCGAATCCTGTGACATATATGACCTTGCGAAGAGGACGACACCCAATTGGTCGGTTCGATGAAGCCGTGCCATCAGCTCCTTGCCAAGTTCAACCTCCGCTGCCTCGAAATCGCGTTGCGCCGCAATACCACGAGCCGCAGCCTTTCCCCCCTGCCTCCTACTAAAGCCCATCTTCACTGCCACACCCGTAAGGTTCTTTATCACATCGGCGTCACCCCCACTGAAATCGATTATCGGTATCAACAGGCGCTTCCCCATGCCAAGGGCCTCACGTATAATAAACGGGGATGCCTGCACCAGGGGGCAAGCATATTTCTGATTCTCATCCCCTTCTTTGAGGCCCATTCGTATGACGGAGGGGTAAAGAATATAGTCCACATTGTTCAGGCTCGCCGCATGACCGTGAAGGAGCTTCATTGGAAAACAACTGTCGGTGTAGCTCAACTCAACAGCCTGCCCCATGATCTGATTGTTGGTCTTGCTGGAAAACACAACCTTTGCGCCGAGCGCATTCAAGAACCCAATAAATAGCGGGGCATAATCGTAGATCATGAGGGCCCGGGGGATGCCCACCACAGGCCCGGTGCCTTCACCCTCCCGGTAATCCTTAAACAGCAGTCTCTCACGCTCATCGATGGGGGTTTCCATCTTCTCGCGGCTGATGGTGCTGTCGAAAAGATCACACCTGCTGCCGTAGAATGTAGGTTTCTCGCCGGGTATCTCCATACGGCTTATAGTGCAGTTGTTGTCGCATCTCTTGCAGGTAAAGGTAGAAAGCTTGTAGTCGCTCTCAACAACCTTTTGCAACCCCTTAAACTTTGAGGCCCTGCCGTCCATCTCCTCCCTGGCCAGAAGCGCTGCTCCTATCGCCCCGCTGACATCCCTATGCTCAGCCACAAGTATGGTTTTCCCCTCGAGTGCCCTTCTAAAAGCAGAGACAACGGCATCGTTATAGAATACCGCCCCGGTCAACATGACCTTATCGCCCAGTTTCCTCGTGCCCAACACCTTGGACAGATAGTTGCCCGCAATCGAGTTGGCAAGGCTGGCTGTTATCACCTCCAGGGGCACACCTTCCTGCTGAGCTAAGGCAACTGACTGCCCCATAAAGGCAGCGCATCTCGACCCCAGGTCGATAGTGTGAGGCGCCTCAAATGCCAAAGCGGCAAAATCACCATTCTGAACGCGAACGCCAAGCTGCTCAGCCAGCTCGTCGATGAAGCTCCCTGTTCCTGCAGCGCATGCTTTGTTCATCTGATAATCAACGACAACGCCGTTTCGCTTGATAACAAGCTTCGAGTCCTGGCCACCAATCTCAATAATATCTGCTTCAGTATCTATCTCCGCCGCAGCCCTTGTCTGGGCGGTGATCTCATTCCTTATCACATCTGCTCCGATAAAGCTGCCAACGAGATATCTACCCGAGCCGGTAACCCCCACTCCCGCTATCCTGGGATTGTCGCCGACATCTCTGAGCAGGTTCCGAAAAACATCTTTGATAGCCTCAACAGGCCTTCCCGCCGTCATCAGATAATTTTTCGCCATCACCTCGGTGCCGAACTCGTCAACTATGACTGCCTTAGTGCTGGTAGAGCCGATATCCACCCCCAGGTATCCTACAAACGGCTTCTCTATTTTCGGGGCTGCCCAGCCGTCCACCTGGGTGACCTTCTCCAGCCTCGGCATCTCATAGTAGCGTTGCTTGCTATCCTCTTCTGTGGGGACAATCACCTTTGAACTCTTCCCCGATTCCCTGCAAAGCAGAGCCGAACCTATAGCCTCGATATGGAGATAATTCTCGGGGACGATAACATCCACCGGGTAGCCATTTCTCGCCGAGAGTATCTCATTGAGTGTCCTTAACATCGCGCTGTTGGCAGCAACGCCGCCGACAAAATAGATCGGCTCCTCAAAAACCCCCTTCTTCAGCGAAGCGACCATTCGAGCTATGCTCTCGCACAAAGCATAGAGCATAGCTGACATTGGAACGCCCTTCTGCTGCAGATGAATAAGGTCCGTCTTGGCAAAAACACTGCACCTGGCGGCTATCCGTGGCGGGCTTCCCTCGCATTCCAGAGCAAGTCGTGCAAAATCCTCCAGAGTGACTCCAATGCGGTACGCCTGCTGCTCAAGGAACCTTCCAGTCCCGGCAGCACAAAGAGGATTTGATACCACCTGCCATGGCTTTCTCAGCCCATCCACAAGCGCTATCACGAAAGAACTCTGTCCGCCAATTTGTATGATGGTTTTCGCATCCGGGTGGGAATGCAGGAGTCCAGAAGCGATTGCCAGTGAGCTGCTGTATTCTGCCCAGTCCAGCTCCTTGGGTATGGCAACACTGCCGGGGCCAGATACACCAGCCGTGGTGATTTCCTGAAGGTTGAACTTCTCCGAGAGCCTGGAGATGAGTGAGGCGACAGCTAACTTGGGGCTGGCCGTTATCTTCTCAGCATCAAAATAGACAGCTCTACCGTCTTCAGCCACAAGAGCCACTTTGACATTGACGGAGCCGACATCCAGCCCTAGAGAGTAACTCATTATTTACTTATCATATCATATCTTACCAGAAATTGTAGCACATGAAGAAGTATTGTCAAAGAGGCAAGCAGTCCTTTTCTCTTGCCACGCTCCCCCCGGGGTTTGGCCCTAGATGTCCGCCCCCTCCCTCTAACTCCCTCCCGCCAGGGGAGGGATGTCTCTCCGAAGGGCTTGACAAACCTGACAAAAAATGTTAAAAGTTCCACAGTCCGTCATTAGCGGAAAATAGTACGGACTTGCCTGCGCTATCAGGTTCGCACGGTGGTCGAGAGCAGTCCGTTAGTCCACAATATAAGCGAACTAATAAGCGATGGGAGGGCTATGTGGAAGAGTCTACACTAATACTCACGTATGCAGGTATGGGTCTCGCTGTGATGATGATAGGGTTTATCGTCTTCCTCCAGGGCGCTATTCTGGAACATCCTGAGCAGCAACAAGCACTGGGGCGACGAGTAAGGACCGTAGGCACCGGACTTTTTGCCATAGGCCTGGCCTACGTCGTCAGTTGCCTGGTGATAGCGCTAGTATAGCGCAGCTCGGTCATCGGCAGCACCCTATCTCCTTCGCTACAGGACTTCGTCCCCATCGAAAGACCTTCGCGGACCGCTCCTACCACTGGCACCGCTAGAAGCGGCCTACAACTTCAGTCAGGTGGCCTTCTGCGACCGTCAGAAGTGCTCGTCCTACCGCGATGGCCACCTCAAGAGACGGCAGCGAAAGGCCAACACCCTGCTCCGGCGTGCCCGAGCGCGGGAAGAAAACGTTGACCTGAACCTCCTCCCCGTCGCCCTGCCTCCTGACGGCGAACTCGGCACACTCTACGAAATCGTCGTAGTCGGCGTAGTTCTGCGCTGAATCAGCAGCAGGTACTCTACGCTGAATCCCCGTGATCACCGGCATCGGTCTCCTCCTCCGTTCCAACCAAGTACGACTCGCTTCCCCAGCGGCAACCAGCACCCTCTGGGCCACCATTGCTACGGTGGGGGTACTACAGGCTTCCTGTAGTATATATATCGCAGGTTAATATCACAAGCGATATGTGGTTTGTTGGGTAAGAGAAAGGTCATCTAGGCGGATAAATAGGCAGTAGGCAGTTCAAACGAAGAAAAGTGAAAGGGGCTGGTGGCAGCGGCTGTAGCATGGCCTGAGCCCTGGCCTTGGCCAGGCCCGAGGCTTGTCGAAGGATGAGGAGTTTCGGATTCGGATTGTCTGTCTTTATGCCAGCGGGGTGGCGTGCTGGGCGATGACAGTTTGGTTGAATGGCAACTGAACCATCACTACTCGCCGTGGGATAATGTTTCGAATTCGGATCTTATCATCTCTTCATAATTCGAGTCTTCTCTGAATTCTCGAAAAAGAGGCCACTCCTTGAAATATCTTTCCTCCATGCCATCT
>CAYVES010000001.1:31206-62802 GCA_964449845.1 uncultured Dehalococcoidia bacterium | reverse complement strand
CATCTACGCGAATTGCATTTCCAAGGTTCTCGTAGAATCCTTTCCTATCACTTCTTAACGCACATAGGGCAAGTTTATACATGGGGCTCAAAGCTGACCCATTGAGCACCTCCAGTTCCTTCTTAAGCTCGCCTTCTTTGTTCTGCCACTTCAGGGACTGACAGTAATTCATGTGAAGATGCAGACGCACAGCTTCACTACAAGCTTTACATTCCTTTGCGAACAAACCCAATCGTTCAGCAACAGTCCACTTCTCTTTCAGAAGTGCATCGTATGTATCCCTGTTCAGTTGAGAGTCTGCCTTCTCAATACTACCTTTACTCCAGCTACGCCAACACGATTGACTCAGTATAACACCTCCAACGAGAATCTCATCAAAGGCAACTGCAAAGTAATCTGGGGTTACACGAATTCGAGAGCCTTCCTTCAAGTCTTTGATTTTTTCAGGCACAATTGACAAATCTACGCTATTTAAATAGCGCCTATTAATCTTGGAATTGTTGTGCACGATTATGTTGCGTCGCTCAATAGCTTCGCCTATTCTTTTCCAATCTATGAACTTATCTTGCGTATCAATCTTAAAGAACTCTTGAAAGTACTTCTTTTGACCTTCCAGGTTCCTATATAGAACAGTGTCAACTTCCTTTGCAACTAAATAATCCATGGCTTCGTCAAGGTCGTTACAAAGCTTCAACTCACCCAGCCTCAAGGATAGTTCCTTGTTCGATAGGCTGTCAGGATACCTTGTGTAGAAATAGTGAATTAAATCTGAGACCAAGAAGTCAAAGAAGCATATCAGCATGACGAATGAGCTTCTGTGCAGCAATTCATGTTGAGACGGAGTCAAACGTGGCAAGTCTGCCAATATATTGACGAACTGCTGCCTTTGTTGAGGAGTTGTCTGTATTTCGAATTTTACTCGTTTGCTCTTTGATTCAGCGCTCTTCCTCTCAAGCTCGTCTTTGGACAGCCCGACTGCCTCAAACGCGTTGTCCAATACTTCACCGACTCTATCCCATAAGCTACTGTCGTGCTCTTTTGCCACAGGGGCCAAATTACGTACGAACGCTTCCAAACCTTCGAGATTATCCTTGAGACTACTGCTAATTTCCGCCATGTCATATTCGTCCGGTCGCTCATCGCCATAGCGTTTCCTCTTAGTTCCCATTCCTCCCCCTTTCCGTTGTCAGTGGCGCTGAATGCTAGAATAGTGCGTTTACTTACACCACTCAACTTTGGACTTCGTAGTGTATTATACATCTCGCAGTAGAATGTCGCAATAGTCGTGGGGTTTGCTGCCTAAGAGAAAGATCATCTCGGGAGGTAAAAAGGCAGTAGACAGTTAAAACGAACAAAAGTGAAAGGGGCTGGTGGCAGCGGTCGGAGTCGAACCGACGACCTTGGGCTTATGAGTCCCCTGCTCTAACCTCTGAGCTACGCTGCCACGCAGGTATCATAGCACGCTGCCCGAGATACCGTCAATCTGGTGACGGGGAGAGCAGCGCCACTACTCTGTCCAGGATGCGGTGGGCAACCTCGTACTTATGCATCAGCGGAAGCTCCTCAACCTTTCCCTCGCGGTCGATCAGAGTCACCCGGTTGGTATCTGCGCCAAAACCGCTATCCTCGGCGGTAATATCATTGACCGCGATAAGGTCAAGCTTCTTCCTTGTAAGCTTATCCGTTGCCCTTGCTATCAAATCCTCGCTTTCGGCAGCGAAGCCCACCTTGACAATATCCCCACCTACCTCGCCCAGAATATCCGCCGTCTTCACCAGATCGAGGGCCAGTGTTTCAGATTCCCTCTTTATCTTTTTCTGAACCACATCGGCTGGCCGATAATCGGCAACCGCCGCAGCCATTATGAGAACGTCCGCTGCGGCTGAAGCCTTGAGCACAGCGTCTCGCATCTCAAGAGCAGTCTCTACCGGCATCACCTCGACGCCTGCCGGAGCAGGAATCTGTTCAACGCTGGTCACCAGGGTTACTATTGCGCCCCGGTCCCGGGCAGCCTCGGCTACCGCGTAGCCCATCTTACCCGAGGAGCGATTGCCTATGTAGCGCACCGGATCGATGGGTTCCCGGGTGCCTCCGGCGCTGACTACGATCTGCCTGTCGGCCAGGTCACCCTTCCTACCCAGGACCTGGAAAACGGTGCCCAGTATTTCATCGGTCTCCGCCAAGCGTCCCGTGCCAACCAGCCCCGAAGCCAGCCGACCATATCCCGGACCCACAGTAGTGAAGCCCCGGGAGCGCAACTTGGCCAGGTTCTCCTGTGTTACAGCGTTGCTATACATACCTGCGTCCATGGCTGGTGCCAGGATCACCGGCGCCTTGGTGGCAAGCACAGTGCAACTCAACATCTCATCAGCGATGCCTGTCGCCAGCTTGGCAATGGTATTAGCGGTGGCAGGAGCAATAACCACTACATCCGCACGCTCAGCAAGGGCAACATGCTCCACGCTGAACTCAGAGGAGAGCTCCCACATATCAGTTACTACCGGCCTATGGGTTACGCTGCCGAAGGATAACGCTGTCACGAACTCCATAGCCGCCTTGGTCATCACCACATCAACAGCCAGCCCCCTTTGAGTTAGCTTGCTGGCAATATCCACAGCCTTATAGGCAGAGATGCTGCCAGTTACTCCCAGAACTACGTTCTTTTGCTCAAACACGCTCCCTCCCTGAAGTTGACTATCGTCCACAATTTAGCTCGTGTACCAGCCTCAGTCCGACTAGCGTCAAATCCGGCTCCACGGCGTCCACGGCATCGGTCTCCATACATATAATATCGGCGAACCCCCCCGTGGCGATCACTTTGGCAGTGCCCCCCAACTCCTTTCGCATGCGTACAACAATGCCCTCTATTAGCCCCACGTAGCCAAAGATAATGCCAGACTGCATCGCGGATACGCTGTTTCTACCTATAGCCTTCTGAGGCCGAACCAACTCCACACGCGGCAGTTTGGCGGCATGCTCGAAGAGCGCCTCTGCCGAAATCCCGATGCCAGGGGCGATAGCTCCCCCAAGATAATCCCCCTCCTCCGATACCGCATCCAGGGTGGTAGCAGTGCCAAAATCGATGACTATCAAGGGGCCACCGTACAGCCTGTGCGCTGCTGCTGCATTGGCCACGCGGTCAGCTCCAACCTCACGTGGATTATCAATTGAGATACGAACACCGGTCTTTACACCGGGGCCAACTACCATAGGTGAGACCTCGAAGTAACGCTGGCATAATTTCTCGAAAACCGTCACCAGTGGTGGAACTGAGCTTGAGATGATAGCATGGTCAACATCTGCGAAATCAAGGCCCTTCAGTGACAGCAGGTTAAGAAAGACTGTTGCATATTCGTCTTCAAGCTTGTGGAAGTCAGTACCCAGCCTCCAGGTGGCCCTTAGCGTCTCGTCCTCGAAGACGCCTATGACTATATTTGTGTTCCCTATGTCGATTGCCAACAGCATGTTGCCCTCATCTCAGGCCAACCGGCCCCTAACAAGAAACGTGAGCGCTATTATAGCGGACTCCGCTTCAGGTTACAACATATGTTTTAGCTTGGCCAGGAGGCGCCTAAATACTGTTCTCGACAACGTCAGAGGGACTGCTCTGGGGGACACTAAGCCCCCTGTCCAGACTGTGGCGCTTGAGATACTCCACGCCTTTCCTGGTATCGCTGGCTACACGTGCCTTGTCGGAATTACTGAGCCGATACTTGAACAACCAGTACGTGAACTCTTGTAGCTGGTCGAGCGTAATATCATCGCTCCGGGGATAGCCCTTCTCTTCTCTGAAGCGTTGGAGAAGAGCCTTCTGGCCGGCACCGTAGAGCCGCTGATAGCTATCATCAAAACCGCCATCCTGGCCAGAAAAGACATGGCCCTGGCGCTCTTTGCGAATTTCCTCCTCTATTGCAAGAAGCACGAACTTCTCAACGGTGACCCCGTAAAGGTAGTTGAGATGGGCATGATATTTGGCACCACCTATGAGTTCCTTGAACTCTTCCTCCGATAGCTCTTCGGGTAGCCTGCCGAAAAAGAGGAGGTCAAGCAGTTCCTCTTCCGGAATAACATCAGCTATTTCCTGGCAAAGACGCTCCGCGAGGAGCAGCCAGTCAAAAGCCTCACCATCAATCAGGTAGCAGTATAACTGCCCGTTATGGTTTTCCTCAGGACAGGTCCAGAGCCCTATAGCTTCAAGCAGTGCAATGTACCACGGCTTGCCACCAGCGATAGCCTGCCTAAGATACCGGATCGCCTCATCATGCTCAACGGAAGTCACACGATTGAGGCTAGAGTCATCGCCTGACATTTAGCAAACTCCCAACAGGGGATAGAGGCTAATCTTTTTCCCTCAGTTTCTCCATCTCCCTCTCTATCTGCCTTTTTCGCCAGCGCTCAAATCTGTCCCCTCTGAAGGTAAATACACTCAGGAAATGGGCCAAGAGCACGATCCCCCAGCCACTAAGGGGTATCAAAAACCAAAGGAACCCACTTGAGGTCAGCATATTGATGGCGAACAGCACGGCGTTTACCACCACGTATATGATCAGATGTCGCAGAAAGCCGATTTTCTCCGCCACTATCCTCTCCGCCCGCTCATAGACCTGCCTGACCTCCTGAGACTCGTTTTCAACCATGTCCGCCCTTACCTTGCTTCAAGAATGCCTCTACCTCTCCCGCCGGTCGTGTATTCAAGATGTGCTCCGACTGGCACCACCCCCGCCGCGCCACCCCAACCCCAAAGCGCATCAGCTCCAGGCCGCCCACACTATGGGCATCGGTGCCGATCACCAGTTTCACCCCTAACTCCCTCGCCCTCAGCACATGAATATCCTTGAGATCAAGCCTGTCGGGCATGGCATTTATCTCCAGCGCCGTGTTTGTCCTGGCTGCAGCGCGGAATACCTCCTCAAGGTCAACATCTATCGGCTCCCTTATACCAAGAAGCCTGCAGGTGGGATGGGCCAGAATATGCACATTGGGGTTCTCCAGCGCGCGGATAATCCTCCCCGTCATCTTCTCCGAATCCTGTCCCATAGCAGAGTGAACGGCAGCGATCACGACATCCAACTCGCCCAGAACCTCGTCGGGGTAATCAAGAGTGCCATCGGCACGTATATCCACCTCGCTTCCCGCAAACAAGCGCAAGCCATCCAGCCTCCGGTCGAGCTCCTTTATCTCCGCCACCTGCTGCCTTACTCGCTCTTCACTGAGCCCGTGGGCGATGCCCCTGCCCACGGAATGATCGGTGATCGCCAGATACTCATAGCCTCGACCTCTGGCGGCGGCTGCCATCGCTTCAATGGAGTCATGCCCATCGCTCCACTCGGTGTGTACGTGAAGATCGCCCTTGATATCAGAGCCCTCGATCAGCTTGGGCAGAGCCCCCTTTTCCGCCTCCTCGATCTCGTTCCGCCCCTCACGCAGCTCCGGTGGGATGTACTCAAGGCCGATCCTTCCGTAGAAGGCTTCCTCCGAAGTGAATTTCTCTATCTCGCCGCTCTTTAGTACGGTGATGCCGTATTCGCTCAAACTCAGCCCCTGGCGAAGCGCTCTATCCCTGAGGACAATATTGTGATCCTTGCTGCCAGTGAAATACTGAAGCAGCGAGCCGAAGCAGTCGTGCTCCACCATCCTCAGGTCCACCTGAAGCCCGTCCCTGACGATCACGCTGGCCTTTGTTGTCCCTTGCACCAGAATCTCCTCCACCTGGGGAAGCTGGACAAACGCCTGAAGGACGCCCTCAGGGTCATCGGCGGTGCCCATGATGTCGACATCGCCGATGGTCTCCTTGAAGCGGCGCAGGCTGCCTGCAGGGATCAGGTTACGCACGCCGGCGATTTCGTTAAGGTCGCCTAGAATCTCCTCCACCACAGGGAGCGCCCCGCCCAGGGGCACGCGCAGGTCTTTGCGGCGCAGCCTCTGAATATGGCGCAGGATGTTCTCAGCAGTCTTGTCCCCCAGGCGGTACACGGCAGCTACCTGCCCCTCCACAATCGCCTTCTCCAGGTCATCCACGGTGGAGATACCCAGTTCCTTGTAGAGACGCATCACCGTCTTGGGGCCCACGCCGGTGATAGCCAGCAGGGAGCTGATACCCTCGGGGAACTCGGAGCGAAGCTTCTCATAGGCCTCCAGGCGCCCGGTGGTCAGAAGCTCGGTTATCTTCTTAGCGATGGCCTCGCCGATGCCAGGGATTTCGCGGAGCCTGTCCTCCTTCATCACCTGCCCCAGCTCCACAGGCAAGTCGACAATAGTGTGGGCTGCTCGCTGGTAGGCCCTGATCTTAAAGGGGTTATCCTCCTTGAGCTCGAGGAGATCAGCCATATCCTGAAACACCTGAGCAATAGCCGCGTTCTTCATCTGATTTCCCTTGTTACAGTATCGGGCAAAGTGCTTCTCCTCATTTCTCTCCCCTGAAGGTGGACACCAAGCCCACAAATCCCTCTCCCTTGAAGGGAGAGGCTAGGTGAGGGTGAAGCTTCATTTCAAAGCCTCTCTTATCCTTTCCAAAACACCCTCCACGTTGGTCAAAACCTCGTTATTCAAAAACCTCAATACGCGGTAGCCTCTGTCTCCCAGCCATTTTGTCCTCTCCTCGTCCCTTTCCCTCAGTCCTTCCTCATTATGTTGGCCACCGTCAATTTCAATTACAAGCTTCCTCTCAAAACCCGCGAAATCAACAATATATGGGCCTATGGGTTGTTGCCTTCGGAACTTCACGCCTTCTAGCTGCTCGTTCTTTAATTTCCCCCAGAGCGCCCTTTCCGAGTCAGTTTGTTTCTGACGAAGCTCTCGAGCAAAAGCTGTCAGCTCTCGGCTTTTCTTCATCCTTGCTCTGGGAATCCCCCTCCCTCTAACTCCCTCCCGCCAGGGGAGGGAGGCAACAAGCGCGCAAATCCCTCTCCCTCGAAGGGAGAGGTTAGGTGAGGGTGAGTTCCCTCTCCCTTGAACGTGGGCGCCAAGCGCGCAAATCCCTCTCCCTTGAACGTGGGCGCCAAGCCCACAAATCCCTCTCCCTTGAACGTGGGCGCCAAGCCCACAAATCCCTCTCCCTCGAAGGGAGAGGTTAGGTGAGGGTGAATTCCCTCTCCCTCGAAGGTGAGCACCAAGCCCACAAATCCCTCTCCCTCGAAGAGAGAGGCCAGGTGAGGGTGAATTCCCTCTCCCTCTAACTCCCTCCCGCCAGGGGAGGGAGGACTCTTTTGCCAGGGGACTGGCAACGGCAGATTTGGACACAAATCCTTTTACTCTTTGCTATAGTGCTCAATCCTTCCCTTAATCCAATCCCAGTCTGGGTCGCCGTGATTGAAGAAAGACCTGAAGTTATCCTTTACCCACTCGTAGTAATCATCCTCAACATACTGGCAGAAGGCTTCCACCAGCACTTCCTTCTCGATACCATCTGGGACCTCAAGCTCCAAGTCCTCAAACTCATCATCAAGTAGCTCTTCGATAACCGCTCAATCAAGTACTTCCCCCATTAGGTTCCATGTCATTGGAGTCACCCTTGCGGTACTCCAAAGGTGGTTTGTACCGCGCCCATTCCTTCGGAGGCACTCGCTTCGAGGAGCGTTTCTTCTCAACCTCTGGCTTACGCATAATGAATAGGTATTTGAACCCACGAAGATAGAAGTTGAACCTTTTCGCCCTGTTGAACCAGAGACCTGTGTGGGAACTCTGACCCCTTCTAGCTACACAGATTGTATCGACCGGCTCAAAATAGTTTTCTAGCCGCCCATACAATTTGAACCCTACAGGGGTAAACTTCTTCTTCACCCATTGGTCACCAATGAGCCAGGCCATAACTCTGCCCGGTTTCAAAATCCTGTGTGCCTCTATTGCTACGCTTTCAAGCTCATGGAAGAAACGTTCATCCTCGCAGGAAATCCTGCCAATGCAATCCGGATGTTCAGAATATTTAACATTGTCCGAATAGGGGGAATCTATGAAAACCATATCAACACTTTCACTATCCAAAGGAAGCTGCCTTGCATCCCCGTAAAGAACCTCGGGGTGTCTAGGCGCAATATCATATCCTGAAACACCTGACCGATGGCCACGTTCCTCACCGACTTCTCTCACCGAAGTTACACCTATTTACAAATTCAGACTTAGTTTAAGCTCTCCCACTTGGTGCGCGGAATAGTGGAACTTCCCCATCATAACTTCTTCAACAGCGAAAGGAGGGCTAAGACGGACCCTTCTGCTTCTCAAGATTTCCCCATCTTTGCCAACTAACTCAATGCTGTACTCGTGAAAGGCAACGGAAACAAAATTCATGCCCGCAAACAAGCTCTGATACATCGGCCTCAACCAGACAGGCTTTCTGCAGCGGACTACCACATAAAGACCGTAGAAACACCAATTCGCGATCACGATCCAATTGTTGCCAGTTCCCCTTTTATAGTAAAGATACCCATCCGCTCCACCCCTAACCTGGTAGGCGTATTTGCCCTGGCTAAGCGTAAGCTCCGACTCGTCATCGCTCAAGAGGATAGCCGAAGCAAACCTATGTATGGCATCGTCCCCGACATCGAAGTTCCAACTGTTCGCAATCAGTGTATTTGACATGGCATAAGGTCTCCTACTCGAATTCGATTTCGGTTAAAACAATGTCGTCCTGGCCCTCAGTTACTTTATATTTTAACAACCTGACCGTTTTCTCCTCTATCAGCCTCCTCTTACGCACGTATTCCATAACCTTGTCTTGGAAGTCAGACCCTACAAGCATACTCTGAACCATCTCATTGTCACCACCAGCAAGTTTCCTGACAAGCCAATTCTCATATTTGATAATCTGATTCAAATCACTCTCAGTGCACGTCCCTGTTTTCAATTCAATACATGTGAATTTGTGCAGAATACGAACAGAGTCAACCGTAGTCACATGCGTGACAAAGACGTCCATCACCGTATTAAACGATGTAGGAACATAATTGAGAAAGTCGTCATATTCGCCGATAACGTCCTTCAGCTTGCCTTGGCTAAAACACCGCATAAACCAAGCATTCAGGTAACCCTCTATTTTTATTCGACCTCTCACGTCAGTTTCAAGTTTTAATGGCAGATCAACCCCATTACTTGAGTACGGGCTCGGTATAGGAGCAACGGGCTTAAAAATTGGGTTATTCCGCAACAACAGGCGTATTAGCTCTTTGCTTTCCTCTGTAGTTATCGGCTGGTGGCTCTTTTTGGTAAATGTCCCGAGGTCAAAGGTCCAAATCTTTCCTTTGTCTCGTAAATCTAAAATATCACTTAGGGCCACTGGCCGCGAGAATTGTCTAATTGTAGGTTCGAAGCAAACTTTGTAAGGGAAACTTCGCCCCTCTTCTCCCCAAATGTCGAATTCATCAAAGAATGGTTGGCTTGTTATCTTCCACAAGCCATATATGCCGATATTCTTAACGTAGAAGAATACGAAGCTTCCCGGCTTTATTGCTTCAAAGCCAGCGATGATTTCCGAATTTGTCCTCTCAAAAGGATGGAAAATGCCACCGTAGATCCCATATTCAAGGCATTTGTTGAAATTCTTTTGGCTTGCAAGAAATATATGGCTCCCCATATCACCTCAATTAGCGCCCGCAGCACTTTTTGTATTTTTTGCCGCTGCCGCAGGGGCAGGGGTCGTTTCGCCCCACCCTTCCCCCCACCGGGGCCCTCTCGCGCTCCCGCGGCCTCTCCTCTTTGACAATGCCCACGTGGTAGATGGTATGCACGATGTCGTTACGGACGCCGTCGGTGAGGTTCTGGAACATCTCGTGCCCTCCCGTCTTATAGGCGACAAGAGGGTCTCTCTGCGCCAGGGCCTGGAGGCCGATCCCCTGTCGCATATTCTCCATGGCGGTGAGATGCTCCACCCAGCGCCTATCGATGGCGCGCAGCATCACCAACCTCTCCAGAACCCTCATGTTCTGCGCCGCCAGCTCCTCCTCTCGCTGGTCGTAGAGAGAATCGGCATACTCCAGAAGATTCTGCTCAACCTCCTTGCGGCTCATTTGAGAGAGGGCGTTCTTGTTCAGGTGTGAAGGGAGGGGGAAGATGGCGTTGATAGTGGCAACCAGGCCGTCCAGGTCCCAGCTATCGCCATGCTCATCCCCCAGGTGAGCATAAACAAGGCCTGTGACCGCTTCGCTGACCATGTCCTGGATATTGGCCTTAAGGTCGGCACCGCTCAGAATCTTCTCCCTTTCCGCGTAGATTACCTCGCGGTGCTTGTTGACCACATCGTCGTAGTCCACAAGGTGCTTGCGGATATCGAAATGGTAGGCCTCGACCTTTGTCTGGGACTGCTCAATCACCCTGCTCACCAGGCCGTGCTCCAGAGGCGTATCCTCATCGAACCCGGCCCACTCCATAAACCCCTTGACCCGGTCGCCACCGAACCTGCGCATCAGGTCGTCCTCAAGTGAGACGTAGAAACGAGAGCTGCCGGGGTCTCCTTGCCGTCCGGCACGGCCCCGGAGCTGGTTGTCGATACGCCTCGCGTCATGCCGCTCGGTGCCGACGATGTGCAGCCCGCCGAGCTGAACCACCTTATTGTGCTCATCCTCCCAGTCATCCGTGGCTCCCCCCTCAGGTTTCCCGCCAAGAATGATGTCCACACCACGCCCCGCCATATTGGTGGCAATGGTAACACTCCCCAAACGGCCCGCCTCGGCCACTATGCCCGCCTCCTTCTCATGCTGCTTGGCGTTAAGCACCTGATGAGGAATACCTTTCTTTTGCAGAAGCTGGCTGAGGTACTCCGATTTCTCGATAGAGACCGTGCCCACCAGCACCGGCCGTCCCTCACTGTGAAGTTGCTCTATCTCCCTGACCACCGCCCGGAACTTGGCTTCTTCGTTCTTATATATCTGATCCCGGTACTCCTCGCGAGCCAGCGGCCTATTCGTGAGTATGACCACCACATCGAGCTTATATATCTTGTCAAGCTCTTCAGCTTCAGTAGCCGCCGTGCCGGTCATTCCCGCGAGTTTCTCATACATTCGAAAGTAGTTCTGGAAGGTGATGGTGGCCATAGTTATGCTCTCGCGCTGAATCTTCACCCCTTCCTTAGCCTCGATAGCCTGGTGCAGTCCTTCAGAGTAGCGCCGACCGAGCATCAACCGCCCGGTGAACTCATCAACGATGACAACCTCACCATCCTTGACCACATAATCGCGGTCCCTCTTGTACAGGACATGTGCCCTCAGAGCGTTATCCAGAAAATGAGTTAGCCCGTAATTAGCAGGGTCATAGAGGTTGGGCAGATTGAGCGAGCGCTCCATCTTGGCAACGCCGCTCTCGGTCAGGGTTACGGCCCGGGTGCGCTCCTCGATAACATAGTCCTCTTCCTGGCGCAGCCGGGGAACCAGCTTGGCGAAAGCAAGGTAATTCTGAGTCGCTTCCGCAGCAGCGCCGCTGATGATCAGAGGGGTACGCGCCTCATCGATGAGGATATTGTCCACCTCGTCGACGATGGCGTAGTTAAGCTCGCGCTGCACGCGCTGAGAGAGATCAACCACCATGTTGTCCCTGAGGTAGTCGAAGCCGAACTCATTGTTGGTGCCGTAGGTCACGTCTGCCTCGTAGGCCTGGCGGCGGGTGATCGGACGCAGGTGTTGCAGCCGGGGGTCTTCTGACTCGTAAGCAGGGTCGAAGAGGAAAGCAGCTTCGTGCTGGATGCATGCCACAGTTATGCCCAGGGCATGATAGACCGGCCCCATCCACTGGGTATCGCGCTTTGCCAGATAGTCGTTTACGGTGACGACATGGACGCCCTTTCCCGTTAGCGAGTTCAAGGTCACCGGCAGGGTAGCCACCAGGGTCTTTCCCTCGCCGGTCTTCATCTCAGCGATCCTGCCCTGGTGGAGGACAATCCCTCCCATTAGCTGAACATCGAAATGGCGCTCACCTATTCTGCGCCTGGCGGCTTCACGAACAGCGGCGAATACTTCAGGCAACAATACATCCAGAGATTCACCTTTTGCCAGCCGGCTCTTGAACCCAGCGGTCTTCGCCCGCAGCTCGTCATCGCTGAGCTTCTCAAAATCGGGCTCAAGGGCATTGATCTTATCGACCGCAGGTTGCAGCCGCTTAAGCTCCCTTTCGTTTGAATCGCCAATGATGCTAGTCAGGCGTTTGAACATACCTCACCCCTACTGAAACATCGCTCGGTGGGCCAGATTCACTGACTAATGTCCAAATCCTTGAGAATTCTCTCTACCGTTCCTTTCGCAATCTCACCCCGATGGCGAGGGACAGTGGTACGCCTGCCCGTATCAGGTCGCCACCAGAATTCATGTCGCCTGCCTTGCTTGTGGAGCACAGCGCCATTCTCCCTCAGAAGCCTGGTCAACTCCCCATGGGTCACGGGATGGCCACCGGGATCAGAGTCAATATAGCAGTCTCCGCGGACTGGAGAGGCTCTGGCAAGTGGAGCCCCAGTTCCCGACAAGACTCCAGATGTAGGACAATAGCCTCCTGAATATCTCCTATCACCTCTTCTAGGCTTTGGCCATCCACAAAGCAGCCTGGGAGCTCTGGACATTCTGCCCGATACCGCCCCTCGCCTAGAGGTGTAATCTGCACCGGCACGGCATAGGTCTTCACCTTAAGTCACCCCCTACCTTTATTGAAACATCGCACCTACTGAGAGACCGGCGTGGATGCGATGAATCGCCTCACCAATTAGAGATGACATGGAGAGTATAGTGATCTTGTCTATCTTCTTCTCATCGGGCACGGGCACGGTGTCGGTAACCACCAGCTCCTTGATCGAACTTGAGGCTATGCGCTGCACCCCAGAGCCTGAAAATATGGGATGGGTGCAGCAGGCGTATATCTCGGTAGAGCCCTCATCGCTCAAGGTGGAGGCAGCATTTGCCAGCGAGCCGCCGGTGTCCACTTCGTCGTCTACAAGCAGAGCGGGCCTACCTTCCACCTCGCCGATGACAGTCAGGGTCTTGGATTCATCCACATTCCCTACCCGGCGCTTCTCGATAATGGCCAGGGGCACATCAAGTCTTTCGGCTAGATCGCGGGCACGCTTGGTAATCCCGACATCGGTGGCCACCACCACAAAGTCCCCCAGCTCCTTCTCCGCGAAATAGTCGCTCAGGATATAGAGGGCGGTTAGCTCATCGACAGGGATATTGAAAAAGCCCTGTATCTGGGCGGCATGCAGGTCTACCGTGAGCACCCGGCTAGCACCGGACACAGTGATCAGGTCAGCCACCAACCGCGCTGTTATCGGAACCCTAGGCTGATCCTTCTTGTCGGTGCGGCTATAGCCATAATAGGGCATTACCGCCGTGATTCTCCCCGCTGAGGCACGTTTCATGGCGTCGACTATTATCAAGAGTTCCACCAGGTTCTTGTTAACCGGAGAGCAGATCGGCTGAACGACGAAGACATCTCGCTGCCGTACATTCTCCAGGACACGGACGAAGATGTTCTCGTTACTGAATTCGAACACCTCTATCTTCCCCAAGGGGATACCCAAGTAGTCACAAATCTTCTGAGCCAATTGAGGATGAGCATTGCCACTGAAAACCTTCAACTCGTCGAACAATTCTGTCCCCCTTGTATGTAATTCTGTGCCCTTTTCCTAATCCTTAACTATAGCACAGAAGAAACTGAGGGGCAATCAAAGTTGCCGAGGTCGTTCAGCAGCCCGTTATGTCATTCTGAACGCTGCGAAGATGAAGGGGTCCCTCAGAATGACAGAAAGCGGAACCTCGGAGCGCAGCGAAGAGGAAAGGTTCAGGGTGGCAGAACAGAAAATCCACTCGGCGTCAGATAGACCAGAGAAGGGAGGCACTTTGTGAGGATTCAGCAGATAGGAAGCTCATACACGGGTCTACCGTTTGGCCTCGCGCACTACCTTATCGATGACTGGGGTGATATCCCTCGAGGTATCAACAGCGAAGTAGTTGCGCCGAATCCTCTCCACCCTCGTCCTCATCCTCTGATAGACACTCCAACCCGCGTCAGATCTGCCTTCTGGAGCAACGCCTCTCGACCGGCCCTGGAGGCGTTGCCGCACCAGTTCCCGAGGCGCTTCCACCTGGACGATTATGAGCTTCACCCGAAGACGCTGAGAGATATGGTACAGACGCTCTCGATATTGCTCCACCAAGTTAGTGGCATCGAGGATGACCGAAATCCCGCTGCTGAGGAGCTCTTCTATGAGGCGATGGCACGCATTGAATAGACGCTGGCTCTCCTGCGCGCTGTAGGTTGGTGAGGGAATCAATCGCTTACGTAGCGCATCGCTTTCCACGATGACACTGGGTAGCCGCTCCTGTAACTTACGACTGAAGTAGGACTTGCCCGTCCCCGGCAAACCGCTGACAACAACAAACATCGGATTAGCCACCGGTTCGGGAAGTTCTTTCAGCCCCTGCTTCAGCTTTTGCACGTCGGTGACGACTTCTTCTACGTCTTGCACCTCATCACACCTAAGCGTTCAGCCGTCGGCTCTCGGTAGCGTCGTGACACCTGTCACGACGAAGAATTCGTTGCCACAGGAGTGGCAAAGCTACGCTTGCTGAATGCTGAGTGCTGATAGCTGAATACCTGCCTAGATCTCACTTCTATCGAACAGGGCCTTATTTAGCAACATGCTCCTCTTGCCCGTGGGTTGCCGCAGCTCCTCGCTCAATCCAGCAGTTACCCTTCTCAGCATGATCAGCAGGAAAAGGCCGACAAAAGCCATGATCATTACCAGAGGCCGACCCCACCCCCAGGCAGCCAGGGGCAATACAGCAAAGCCTGCAGCCATTCCCAGCGGCAAACTAAGGCTCGGAGGCCCGCCAAACTTCAGCCGCTCGTCCAAAGACTGTTCTCGCTGCCGAAGCCGAGGGATCGTTCTCACGAAGAATCCCGTTGATATTGGCACCAAAGCAATGAGCATCGAAGCTGGATCCAGAGCACCAGACATAGCCAGTCCCGTGCTATTGCCCTTCTCCCCATCGAACTTCATGAAGACAGGCCACATCTGTCCCACCACTGCAGCTACCCCAGCGAAGGCAACCCAACCGTCCTCGAATCCCACAGCCCGAGCAACCACGACGGCTATCACTCCCTTGGCAAAATCGAAAACAACCCCAATGAAACCCGGGAGACGCCCCACGTCTTGCCACAGAGCGATGTGCATGTCCTCATACTGCCGCAGATCGACACCGCGAAGCCTCCCCAGGAGGTATATGAAGGGGAAAGAGCCCAAAACATAGGAGCCGACAATCAACCCCAGTTCATCCCACATTGATATCTTCCTCGCTGTAGAAGGCAAGAGCAAGCACGCCAGGACCAGCCTGAACTCCCATCGTCGGCGCGAAGTCGGTTATGAACAGCTCAGCACAGTCGAATTGAGACTCTATCCGTTCCTTCAGCGCTTCCGCGTCATCCGGCACATTGGCGTGCATCAGGTTGACATGCACCGGCTTCCCCGCCGTTCTCTCTTCCATTATCTCGAGTAAACGCTGCACCGCCCTGGGCTTGGTTCGAGCCCTTTCCAACAGTCCTATCCCTTCATGGGAGAAGGTGAGGATGGGCTTTATTTGTAGCATTGAGCCAGCCCAGGCGGCTACCCTAGGGATACGACCAGCCTTCGCCAAATAGTAGAGGGTATCCAGCACAGCTATCATGTTCACCCTGGATATCATACGCTCAGCCGCGCGAGTCACTTGAGCTAGGTCCTTTCCCGAGGCGGCAGCTCTGGCCGCTGCCAGCGCCACAAATCCCTGCGCACCACCTGCAGTCCTGGAGTCGAGCACATTTATGGCAATGTGGGCCATCTCCTCCTCAGCCATCCGTTTTGCCTGCATCGCCGAATCATACATCATGCTAATGTCGGAGCATATGGTAATGCAGATAATCCCATTGACTCTATTGCTGAGCTCGCGGTACGCCTCAAGGAAATCCCCCGGCGATGGGGATGTGGTACCGGGCAGGTTCTTACTGGTAGCCACAAGTTGGTAAACCTCTTTTGGAGTTATGTCGATGCCATCACGATAAGCTTGACCATCGATAACAACACTTATCGGCACAATCTTGACATCATATTTCTCCACCAGATCCCTGGGGAGGCAAGAAACGCTATCAGTGACGACAGCAACCCGGTCGATGACAATCCCCTCCGTGCACCGAATCTTGCGGCAGCTACCGGGGCTGGAGCCTCAGTACAAAAACTGGGTCCAACTGGCCCCGGACCCGTGTGAGCACCAATTACCAGAGTGAGGACCCATCGCCACCCATTGCGCACAATTTTAACAACAAAGCACAGGTAGCGCAACCATTCCACACCAGATTGTCTCCTAACTCCGAGCATTATTCAGGTGCTTGGCACAGCTAAGACTTTGTGATAGAATTCACCAGACAGCTAAAGGAGGGGTGATGCCCGAAGAAGCATTCCGTGAGATAATGTTTCAGATAGAGAACGGCTGGATAATCTACATTCTGGCCGTTCTTTCAGTTGTATACTTAGTTTACGCCCTTTACCGCCGCTCACGCCTGTGGAAGCTGGGACAGAGAGACGACACATTTTCCAATCTCGGCAAGAAAACGAAGGCCTTCATCTACAGCGCTACCATCGACGGCATTATCCACAGGAAGATTCTCACACACCCCTTTCCCGGTATAATTCACGCCCTTATGTTCTACGGCGCCTTGCTTCTTCTGCTGGGAACAGCGCTGGATGTAATCAGCCATTACATCGTCGAATTTCTGCACGGTAACACATATTTGGCCATTTCTTTTCTGGCAGACCTTGGCGGCGTGATGCTCATCATAGGTGTAGTACTGGCTGCTATAAGGAGATATATCCAGAAACCCGACAGGCTGGACAACATCCCCGCCGATGCCATCGCCCTATCTCTGATATTCATCATTGTGGTCACCGGGTTCATACTGGAGGGTCTTCGCATCGTAGCTACAGTGGACAACTACGAGCTACTTTCAAAACCTGTATCTTCGCCGGATGTAATATGGGGATGGGCTCAATGGTCCTTTCTTGGCTATGGCTTTGCCAGAGCCTTCGAGGGCGGGAGCCACTTGCTTGGCTGGTATCAGGGCCTATGGTGGTTCCACTCGCTGCTCATAATTGGGGCGATTGTTTATATAGCCTTTGCCTTCCCCAAGTTGACCCATATAGTTGTCGCCCCGGTTAATGCGTTTTTCAGAACGACTATGCCCAAGGGCGCGCTTAGAACAATTGAGTTGGAAGAAGCTGAAACGTTCGGCGCCGCCAATATCCAGGACTTCACCTTCAAAGATCTGCTAGACCTGGATTCCTGTACGCGTTGCGGCCGCTGCCAGGACAACTGCCCCGCTTATCTCAGTGGAAAGCCCCTTTCCCCCAAGAAGCTAATCCAAGACCTGAAAGCCCTTTTGAGTGAAAGGGGGCCTGTTCTCTTAGGCAGCAAAGCTAGCGATAACCCTGGGGAAAACGGCCGCCAGATGATTGGAGACGTCATACTGGAGGACGAGATTTGGGCCTGCACCACTTGCCGTGCCTGCCAGGAACAGTGCCCAGTTTTCATCGAGCCTATCAATAAGATAATAGAGATGCGACGCAATCTGGTGCTGGAGCAGACTCAGTTCCCTGAGACTGCTATGGGAGCCCTGAGAAGCATGGAACAGAGGGGACACCCCTGGCGAGGCACCATGGCCACCAGAACAGACTGGGCAGATGGCCTTAATGTCAAGCAACTATCGGAAGACAGTAACGTGGACGTGCTCTTCTGGGTTGGCTGCACCGCAGCCCTCGAAGAAAGAAACATGAACGTCGCCAAGGCTGTAGCGAAGGTGCTCCAGGCAGCAGGCGTCAACTTCGGCATATTGGGCACCGAGGAGAGTTGCTGTGGCGAACCCGCTCGCAGAATTGGTAACGAATATCTGTTCCAAATGCTCGCTCAGCAGAACATCGAAACCCTTAAAGGCTATGGAGTAAAGAAGATCGTTACCGCCTGCCCTCATGGCTTCAACACAATTAAGAACGAGTACCCCCAATTCGGCGGCAATTTTGAGGTCTGGCACCACACCGAGTTCATCGCCGACCTGCTCAAACAGGGCAGAATACCTCTCGCCAGGAGCCTGGACAAGAAAATCACATATCACGACTCCTGCTACCTCGGCAGGTACAATGACATATATCAGCAGCCGCGAGAAATCCTGCAAGCAGTTACCGGAGCAAGCCCGGCCGAAATGGAGCACCGAATGAGCAAAGCCTTCTGCTGTGGCGGCGGCGGCGGTAGAATGTGGATGGAAGAGCAGATCGGCAGACGGATGAATCAGATTCGTACCGAGGAAGCTCTGAAAACCAACGCTGAAGTACTGGCTTCGGCCTGCCCCTTCTGCATTCAGATGTTTGAAGACGCCATCAAGGCGGTGGAGGCAGAGACAACTCTCAAGGCCATGGACGTAGCTGAGATAATCGCCGAGGCCATCGAGTAAGGGGTCAGCTATCAGTACTCCGCATTCAGCAAACGTAGCGTTGCCACTCCTGTGGCAACGAATTCTCCGTCGTGACAGGAGTGACGACGCTACTGAAAGTTTGTTATAGCCTCGCCCATCCTCCGCATTTCATCCTCAAGTAATCGAAGGCGGCCCGCAAAATATATATCGGCGCCTTCCATTGTCCAGTTATGCGCGAGTAATCCCATACGATCTTGGGAAGCCTGACGACGAAATACAGCCCAGAGCTAACGAGCTGGAGCTTGGTAAAATGCTTGTCGATGAAGATAAAGCGACCCCTGGCAGCATAATAAAGCGGCTGCCCCTTGAGCCTTTGTTTCTTGCTGCCTCCCCACCCCTTGTGCCAGATTCCGGACCCGGGAACGTAAAAGACCTTGTAGCCACTTCTGGCAGCCCTGACGCAAAGGTCTGCGTCCTCCCATCCAAAGAAAAACCTCTCATCAAGCATACCTACAGTTCGCAATAAGTCACGCGAGATGACCATGAAGCACGAGCAAATCCAATCAACCTCCATTCTTTCATCGAACTGTCCCCGGTCGACTTCCCCGCTTCCTCTAATAAGAGTGTTCCCCGTCCGGTAGTCTATAGTGCCGCCGGCAAACCATATTTGCTGCGGGAACTCGTAACAGAAGATCTTGCCGCCAGCAATGCCAACCTTTCCGTCACTTTGGGCGACGCCAACCACCTCCTCAAGAAAGTCGGGGGGAACCACGGTATCATTGTTCAACAACACAATGTAATCAGCCCCCCTATCCAACGCGTCCCCTATTCCTATATTACAAGCTTTAGCAAAGCCAAAGTTCCTTTCATTCTCGATCAACCTTATGCTGTCACCAAACCTTTCCCCCAGGAGCCTGGCATCACCCCCCTCCGAACCATTATCCACCACCACCACCTCACTATTGGGATAAGTCCTTTGCCTGAGAGACTCCAGGCATTCTACACTGTCGTCGAAGTTATTCCAGTTCACAAGGATGATTGATACTTTGGGCGGTGACATCAAGGACAACCCCTGGCTCCCTTTCTAGCCACAGCAATTATGTATCCTGAAGACGTATGCTCACTGTCTTTGAATTCGCGCACTCCGTAGTTTCGCTCCACGGAATTATCAGCCAGGTTGACATCACACTGTCCGTAGAGGCTGATATCTCCGAAGTATCTGCCCAGCAAACGACGGAATTCCTCTGGCCAGAACTCCTTCACATGAAAGGGATTCAAAGGCCTTGCTAAGTAGGGCGAGAAGACCCTCCTATTGGGAGTTGAACAAACTAACAAACCGTTATCTTTCAGCATCCTCTTGCACTCAGACAAAAACTTCCTGTAAGGTCTAATATGCTCCAGCGTCTCAAAAGAGACCACGACATCAAAGGAATGGTCAATAAAAGGCAACTTGACGCCATCGGCGCATACAAAGCTCGCCCTTTCACTATCACCAAACCGATCCTGTGCATAATCTACCGACTCTATTGATACGTCCACTCCTGTTACCATCCTCGCCCCATTTTCCACCAGACAGTCCACCCCGTAACCGGTACCGCAGGCTACATCTAGAACATCCTTGTCCTCCGTCAGGCTCGCGGCAAAGATATACCTGTCCATATGCTCTTTGTAGATCTCTTGAGGAGTCTTACCCGGCACGACGCGTTCGCCGCTAAATTCCATCTCTGCCCCCCCCCCACATTTATCAGCCCCACAGCTTGCTCTATTCTATCACACGAGCAAGGGAGATAGCGACATCAGAATCAAGCTGGACGGGTTGGCGCAGGGCAGGCCTCCCGACACGGGCCTGCGTGAAAGGGAACTTTGGAGAAGGGAGGTGGTGAGAATTGAGGAAACCCCACTCGCTGGTGATGGTTCTGGCAGACTATCCTCAGTCGAACTTGAAGCCTTTCTCGGTAAAAAGACTCAGGCAAGCATCTACCGCATTGCAATCATAAAGGACGTCCTTCTTCTGCACGATTTCTAAAAGAGCCTTATCTATAGGGTAAGCTGGCCGGTAAGGTCGGTGAGAGGACATAGCCTCAACAATATCAGCTACAGCCAGGATTCTTGCTTCCAGCAGGATATCTTCACCCGAAAGACCCGAAGGGTACCCGGAGCCATCCATCCTCTCATGGTGTTGCAGCACAATATCGGCAACTGGCCATTCAGCTTCCGCTGCCCTCAATATATCGTGACCAGCCTTGGGGTGAACCTTGATCAGACAGAATTCAGCTTCGGTCAACGGAGCGGGCTTAGCCAGGATCTCAGACGGCACATACATCTTCCCCACATCATGAATAGATCCAGCCATATGGATGCCTTCAATCTGCTCTTTGGAAACGCCCATCTCACTGGCGATAGCACAGGCAAGCCTGGTCGCCCGCCGCTGATGCCCCGATGTGTATGGGTCTCTCATCTCGGTGGCCAGTTCAAAGGCAAGAGTGGTTCCCGCCATAGCTCTTTGCAACTTCCTGTAACTCTGTTGAAGTTTTTCTTGCCCCCGCTTACGCTCGGTGATGTCACGGGCAACGCTGAGGATAAGCTTTCGACCGCCTGATTCAACGATACGGGCTTGCACTTCGACCGGCATTAGGGACTGGTCCTTGCGGACGTGAGCCGACTCGAAAGCGGCTTCGCCCCTTTTCATTAGGTCTTTATCTCGTTTCTGGATAGTCCTGCGATACTTAGGGCTGTCCAGAGCATGAAGGTTCATCCCCATCAGCTCGTCTTTACTATAGCCGCGCGACTTGTACGCCGATTCATTTGCGTAGAAACAATTCCCCTCAGAATCATGGAGGAAAACTGAATCGCAAACCCTATCCAGAAGTTGCGCCTCCAACTTCAATTGGTCCTCGGCCCGCCTGCGCTCAGTGAACTGCCTGATAAGAGATACAAGACGCCCCATATCCAGCGGCTTGGTCTCATAGCCCACTACTCTCTTTTGCCCTACACCTGCAACAGCGGTTTCCAGCGATGGATAGGCAGTCATTATGATATACTCAGTTGGCGGCGACAGTTCGGTCAGCTTCTCTACCAGGTCTACACCCGACACGTCAGGCAGCTTGATGTCGATGAGAGCCAGGTCAAATACCTGCTCAGCGCACAGAGCGAGGGCAGTCTGGCCATCATAGGCAACCGCAGCACTATAGCCTTCCTTCTCCAGCACATCCTGCAAGTTTGACGCCAGGGCGACATCATCTTCCACTATGAGTATGGCAGACTTCGGCTCCAATACACTGTTCTTCCTAGACATCACGCAGGCTCTATTCAGGTTTCTCGAAAGCTGCTTTCTCTTCTCTAATCTGCCCCAGGAGCGAAAGCAGCTCGTCCATATCTACTGGCTTCTCCAGGCAGGTATAGGCGGTCTCTCTGATCGCCTGCTCTACCAGGTCGCCCATCTCCTGCCGATAGCCGGTAATGATAATTACGACCACATTGAGGCGGATATCGCGGACAGAGGAGTAGGTCTCGAGACCATTAGTGGGAGGGAGCTTCATGTCCAGCAGTATGACATCGAAGTCGCTCCGCCAGGCCTTCTCTACTGCCTCGTTCCCATCGTGGGCAACACACACCCGGTAGCCCTTATCGCTCAGCACGTCCTTCATATTGGCGCAGAGGTCCCGGTCATCATCCACCACCAGTACCAGCGCCCCTTTGGAAACAGCGTTTTCGATGAGAGCGAAGAGCAACTCAAAGTCCAGCGGTTTCCTGAGGAAGCCGAAGGCTCCCTGCCGCAGAGCGTCCCTGACGAGCTGCTCCACGGCATAAGCTGTTACCATAATGACTGGGGTCTGCGGCGCTATCTGTTTGATCTTCTTGAAGGTTGCTACGCCGTCCATGACCGGCATCTTGACGTCCATCAGCACCAGGTCAAGGCCATTCTGCCTCACCAGCTCGAGGGCCTGGAACCCATCATAGGCAGTCAGCACCTCATAACCCTGCAGCTCCACAACGTCTCTTACGTTCTGGCAGAACTCCTCGTTGTCATCAACGACCAGCATCCTTAACTTCTGCGACATTGGCTATCCCTCCTTGCCCTCACCCATATTTAGAGGAAGCCGTATGGTGATAGTTGCCCCCTTTGCCGGCTCCGATCCGGCTTCAATAGTCCCGCCGTGCCTGTCGATGACCATCCTGGCAATCGACAGGCCAAAGCCAATCCCTTTGGCTTTGGTACTGAACAGCGGCTCAAAAACCCTGTCGAGGTCTTCTGGGGGAATGCCCGGCCCGGTATCAGCGAAGGATACTTCAGCCTGACCAGCGGCAGCGGTGCGGGCTGTCACCGTCAGCGTCCCTCTGCCCCCCATCGCCTCCCCCGCATTGTCCACTATGTTCTTGAACGCCATGGAGAGCTGCTCGGGGTCGGCGTTGACCCCAACCTCTTGCTTCGGGAAATCCCGGATTACCCCGACAGCGACCGGCACTTTGGCAGCGGCGACTGCCTCAGATGTAATTGCCCTGAGGTCGAGCCTTGCTAACTTCGGCTCCCTCATTCGAGTAAGGGTCAGCAAGCTCTGGATAATAGTGGTGGCGTTGTCCACACTGGACTTGATCCGCTTCAGGTGCTCCTGTACCTTCCCATCAGTATCTCTTAGCTTTGTCCCGAGGTAGTATGCCGAGCTGTCTATGGTGGCAAGAGAGTTCCTCAGCTCGTGGGATATACTTCCCGAGAACTGCCCCAGGGTAGCCAACCGCTCGGAGGCGATGAGTCTTTCCTGTATCAGCTTGCGCTCGGTGATGTCCTGCAAAATACCCACCAACCGAACGGGCTTGCCATCCTGTTTCTGTGTAATGCTGATGGAAGCGAGAGTAACATAGCCTTTCTTGGTTTTGAAACGGTATTCAGCCGTGGCTCTGTCTTTCCCCATAGCTTCCTGAAGAATGGCTAGAATCTCATCTCTGTCATCAGGGTGTATCATTTCTGCCCAGCCCTGTATGTCAACTTGTGCGAATTCTTCAGGCGTATATCCTGTAATCGCTTCAATTGCGCCGCCCCAGTTTATCTCGCCTGTGGCGATATCATAATCAAACGTAAGAGCCCTTGCAGCTTCGATCGCCGCAGATGCCTGTTTTTCGCTTCTTCGTAGCGCCTCCTCCGCATGCCTGCGCTCGGTGATTTCCCGCTGTAGCCGCTCATTGGCGTTTGTCAGCTCGGCTGTGCGCTCTTGTACCAGTTCCTCAAGGTGCTCGCGGTGTTTCTTCAGGCCCTCCACCGCCTGCTTGCGCTCGGTGGTGTCCCTTATGATTTCGATGAGGCCCACTGGATTGCCAGAAGCATCCCTTTTCATGCTTGCTCTTATTTCACCGGGATACTCAGAGCCGTCTACCTTAACCAGGGTGCAATCGATATACCTGACCACCCCCTGCTTTCGCACTTCCTGCACGTTCGCCGCCGCCCTTCTGCAATCGCGCTGGGCAATAAGGTCCAGGGCGTTTTTCCCCAGGAGCTCATCCTCGGAGCGGCAGCCAAACATCTGCACAGCCTTTTCGTTGGCCTCGGTGACAGTCCCATCCAAGCCAGTAACCGCTATCCCTTCCATGACGGCCTCAACCATGATATGCAACCCTCCTTCCTCCCGTGATGAGGACCGAGTCACTCTGTGAGCGTAGCGTCGTGACTCCTGTCACGACGAACGGTTCGTTGCCACCGGAGTGGCAACGAACTACGCTTTCACTCGGAATGACAGGCACAACATTCACCCCTTCGCTTCTGACCTATCTTACGCCTATAGCATTAAGAAGCAGTTACGGATAGGCAAGTAGAACTTACGAAGGGCTTACGGGTAGATTACAATTCAGGTCAGAATGAGCGACTGCTCGGGGAGGGGACTACTCCAATCAGCTTCAGCCTGGTTTCGCCAGGAAGTATCCCATGCCGGCTTTGGTGAGAAGAATCTGAGGGTGGCTAGGGGCTGCTTCCAGCTTCTCCCGCAGTCGCCTGATATGAACCCTGAGGCTGTCTACAGACCCGGGGTAATCGTCACCCCATACCTCCTCGGCAAGGCCAGAGTAGGTTGCCACACGACCCCCCATTCTCATCAAGTGGTGAATAATATGAGCTTCGATGGCCGTAATGTTTATCTCCTTTTTCCCATACAAAAGCTGGCGTGTGGACGGATTGAAGAGCAGTGAGCCAAAAGAGAGGGGGGACTCGTCGACAAGATTGTTCCTGTCGCGTATCCTGGCTTTTACCCGCGCCAGGAGCTCGAGCTGTCCACAGGGCTTGGCTACGTAATCGTCTGCTCCCCACTCAAGCCCTTTGACTATACTGGCCTCGTCTGCCTTAACGGTGAGGATGATAATGGGCACAGAGGAAAAGAAGCGGATTTGCCTTAACACCTCGAAGCCGTTCATATCGGGAAGCCCCAGATCAAGGATGATGATATCGGGGTCTTCACTCTCCGCCAACTCTATCCCTTTCTTCCCCAGGTGAGTGGATACTAACTGAGCGTCAGGCCAGCGTATGTGGAAGGCCAGGGAAACAGACTCTACGATCTCAGGGTCATCTTCAATGATCAGCGCTTTCACAATTTCCTTCCGATTTCAAGACCTTTTTTCTTCCGAAAACAAAACTTAATCCGTTCGCCCCGAGTCCTTCGGCAAGGCTTGGCCCTGGCCAAGGCCAGGGCTAAAGACAGGCCCGTCAAGGGGCTCACCACGAACGGCTGGGTAGTGGGTAGGTTGCCCGACGTCGGGCAACCTACCCACAGTCGGATGCGCTCACAATCTTCATCATTCGTTAGTGAACACCTACCCATTAGGGCTTGCCGCTGACCTGAGCTTCCAACAGGGGCAGTGAGAAACCGAATGTCCAGCCGTTGCTACATGGCTTCTTACCCATATTCGTCCCTCTTGATGTCAGTCATAACATACACGATGTTCTCACCGACCCCAAGCTCGTGCAGATTGTCTGCCCATCAGTGAAAGCAGAGCAAAGGGTGAGCAACATATTGCCACAAATCGGGTGCAGACTACTGGTGCGCCTTTCCCAGCCGATTGGCGCTGGAAATTATAAGGCACTGGTCAGAAGTTTGCAATAACTCGGGCATTTTCCCGACAGTTCTATCCGTAAAGGAAAACAACAAGTTGCCGAACAATCTCGATCAAAACATGTGGACAACCTTGACGAAAAAGTATATACTTCCAAGCCGAGGGGAAGAGACTTACACTGTTTAAGCAAAGAAGTATTATGCTTTTCTTTAGGGGCTCTAAAGGGGGAGTCATGCGAAACAAGAGCGTGAAGCAGTTGTGGGGACACGATTTCGATGTGGTCAAAGAAGGGCTGAATGAAGCGCAAGTAATAGCCTTTATCAATAACATCACAAAGCAAAAAGAGGCAGGAGTAAGGGAGGAAGCTAGGAGAAAGGCCGAGGCCGATGCAGGTAGGATTCTTGCCCAATCGGAACAAAAAGGCAGGGAGATTATAGAGGAAGCAAAAAGGAGGGGTGAGGCTGAAGCAAGGCGCTTGATTGCCGAAGCCGAACGGAGGGGCCGCCAGATTGTAGAGGAGGCAAGAAACAAAGCCAAGCCCGAAGCAAACAGGGTGGTCGCCGAAGCTGAACAGAAGGGCAGCCAGCTCATAGAGGAGACGAAAAGGAAGGCCCAGCCCGAGGCAAGAAAGATTGTCGCCGAAGCCGAGCAAACCGGGCGCCTGGTTATCGAGGGAGCGCAAAAGAAGGCTCAAGCTGACGCGGGGAGAATGGTCGCCGAAGGCGAACAGAGAGGCCGCCAGATTATAGAAGAGGCGAGGAAGAAGGGCGAGGCTGATGCCAACAGGATTATTGCTGAAGCTGACCAGAAAAGCCGCCAGATCATGGGCGGGGCAAGAGAGAAGGCCGAACCTGAGGCAAACAAGATAATCGCCGAAGCTGAACAGAGAAGCCGCCAGATCATAGAGGAAGCAAGGAGGAACGCTGAACCTGAGGCAAGCAGGATAATCACTGAAGCAGAACAGAAAGGCCGCCAGATTATTGAGGAGACAAGAAACAAAGCCAAGCCCGAAGCAAACAAGATAGTCGCCGAAGCCGACCGTAAAGGCCGCCAGATCATAGAGGAAGCAACAAAGAGGGCCCAGCCCGAAGCAAGAAAGGTAGTCGCCGAAGCCGAGCAAACCGGCCGCCAGATTATTGAGGAAGCAACAAAGAAGGCCCAGGACGTCGCAGCCAACATTGTCTCCCAAGCGGAACAGAAAAGCAGCCAGATCATAGAAGATGCAAGAAGGAAGACAGAGGCTGACGCAAGCAGCGTGCTCGCCCAAGCCGAACAGAAAGGCAGCCAGATCATAGAGGAAGCAACAAGAAAGGCCCAGGACGATGCAGCCAACGTTGTTTCCCAAGCCGAACAAGAACGTAGCCAGGCCATAGAAGAGGCAAGAAAGAAGACAGAGGCTGACGCAAGCATCTCACTCGCCCAGGCCGAACAGAGAAGCCGCCAGATCATAGAGGAAGCAACACAAAAGGCCCAGGACATGGCAGCCAGCATTGTTTCCCAAGCCGAGCAGAAAGGCAGCCAGATCATAGAGGAAGCAACGACGAAGGCCAAAGATGACGCAGGCAAGATTATCTCCGAAGCCGAGCAGACCAGTCGCCAGATCATCGACGAGGCAACCAAGAAAGCAGATGCCAACGCAGCCAACATTGTTTCCCAAGCCGAACAAGAACGTAGCCAGGCCATAGAAGAGGCAAGAAAGAAGATAGAGGCTGACGCAAGCATCTCACTCGCCCAAGCGGAACAGAGAAGCCACCAGATCATAGAGGAAGCAACAAGAAAGGCCCAGGACGACGCAGCCAAGGTTATTTCCCAAGCTGAACAGAAAGGCAGCCAGATCGTAGAAGAGGTCATCAAGAATGCTGAGGACGACGCAGCCAGGATTGTTTCCCAAGCTGAACAGAAAGGCAGCCAGATTATAGAGGAAGCAAACAAAAAGGCTGAACCTGAAGCAAGTAGGATAATCGCCCAAGCCGAGCAGAAAGGCAGCCAGATCATAGGGGAAGCAACGACCAAGGCCAAAGATGACGCAGGCAAGACTATCTCCGAAGCCAAGCAGACCAGTCGCCAGATTATCGACGAGGCAACCAAGAAAGCAGAGGCCGACGCAACCAGGATTGTTTCCGAATCCGAACAGAAAGGCAGCTACATTATTCAGGAGGCGAAGGAGAAGGCTGAGCCCGAGGCGAACAAGGCGATTGCCAACTCAGTGCAGAGGGGTTACCAGATTATAGATGAGGCAACGGAAAAAGCTGAGGCTGAGGCAAGCAGGATTGTTTCCCAGGCTGAGCAGACCAGTCGCCAGATTATCGACGAGGCAACCGAGAAAGCAGAGGCTGACGCAGCCAGGATTATTTCCCAAGCCGAACAGAAAGGCAGCCAGATTATACAAGACGTAGCCAAGAACGCCGATCCCGAAGCAAATAGGATAGTCTCCCAAGCCGAGCAGAAGGCCAACCAAATCGTAGAAGAAGCAATGAAGAAGTCTGAGGACAACGCAGGTAAGATAATCACTGAAGCTGAACGGAGAGCCAGGGAGATCGTAGAGGAGGCAACAAGGAAAGCTGAGGCTGACGCAAGCATGGTCATCGCCCAAGCCGAACAGGAAGCAAGGCAGATTATTCAGCAGTCGAAGGAGGAGGCCAGCGCTCAGACGATGAGCCTAGTCAACGAGTATGAGCAGAGAGCTCGCAAGATTTTGGAGGAGGCGCAGAGAATAGCTGCTGCCCCTGCCGCGGAGAGACCTGGGCGGATAATTCGAGCTCTCCAGGAAAAGGTAGCCCTAGACGCAAAAGCTAAAGAGGAAGAACAAAAAGCCGCTCAGCAAAAGCGGGTGGAGCTAGTAGTAATACCACCGATCAATTTTGCCCGACTGACGAAATTGCGAGTATCCTTACAGCAGTTCCCCGATTTACGCGTCCTGGCAACAGGTGGCTCTCTCGAAGGCGGTGCCACCATTTCTGTCTTCATGGAGGAGCCAATACCGCTAGCTGATGAGTTGAGAAAGACAGGCGCTATAGAGGAAGCAATAGAAGAGGAACTGCTCGATTCTCACCCCTTGGGCGATTTTCTGAAGCAGGCAATGCCCCCGCGTTCTTCAAAACGACGCGAGATGCAAAGGATCCTAGTCGTGCTGAAGAGAGACGAATCATAGTCCCAAGACTGATTCACAACGTTGTGCCCATCCCGTACCGCTCTATTGCGTTGGAGGACACTCCTTTACGAAGTTGATCAAATCCCCCCTGCGGAAACCCATAGACGTGAAGAACCCCTTTAACAGTTCATCATCCTCTCTGATAACCACTTCCACATTGACTTTGTTCTGCTGGCACATCCCACAAAACTTTTCCACCAACCTTCGACCCACACTCATATGCTGATACTGAGGGGCGACGCCCACCATATCTATCCACCCGCTTACATCCTTTCCATACTCCGCTCCTCTTATGTCCCCTAGAATAAACCCAACTATATCCCCTTCCAGTTCAGCTACAAAACTCAGTGCTGGACGGTACACCGCCACCTCTATGTCAGCCCCTACCTGCCATGAGAGAGCTCGCTCCGGGCCGGCTAGCAATTCATCTATTGCCTTTAGTTGCGCTATGTCTTCTTCGGTCATCCGCCGAATCTGGATTTCCCTCTCGTCTCCTGCCACGCCTAACCTCCCACGCCGCCATTCACAGCATTCTCTTCATAGTTATACAGCCATCCAGCGGTATTTGCAATACAGCATAGTGCAGTGATCCTCATACAAGCTCAGCCATAATATAGCTAGAACAGGATGAAGACAGGAAGTAATCCCAGGTGGAAGGAAGATTAGAAGAACCTGCGTTGAATCGGGCTAGGATGCTCAGGATTTCAGAGCGGACTCGCCTATGTCTATCCACCCTTGCCGCAATGCCAGCACCACAGCGTGTGTGCGGTCATTTGCATCGAGCTTATCCAGAATAGAGGTGATGTGATTCTTGATTGTCTGCTCGCTGATGCCGAGGACATGCGCGATCTGCTTATTGGAATAGCCCTCCGCAACATACTTAAGGGTTTCCGTCTCCCTTGGCGTAAGCGGCGTGGCCAGGGTTTCCATAGCCTTGCCCATCAGCGAGAGGTCCTGAAACTGGCGCAATACCTGCTCAGCAACCCTCGGCCTGCCCAGGAGGGTTTCATTTATGGGGCGCTCGCCTTTTCTAATCCTCTTAATAGCGCCAGCTAGCTCCTCTGCCGAGATCTCCTTGCTTAAGTACGCTGCTGCCCCCGATCTGATAGCCTGGAAGAGCTGGTCGTCATCCCAGCAAGCGGTCAGAGCTATGACTGCCGCTCCAGGGCAACGGGTAGTGATCTGGCGTCCGATGTCAAGACCGCGAAGCAACGGGAGGTCGACATCCAGCAGCACCACATTGGGTGCAAAGGCCTCAACCAAAGTCAAAGCCTCACTGCCAGGTGGGCAGTCTCCTACAACAGTTATACCCTCGTCGGCCGAAAGCGCCTGCCGCACTCCTTGCCGGTAGAGAGTCTGCCTATCAACTATGAAAACAGTGATCTTGTCCACTGTAATACCCCCTAAGGCCTAGGTAACCTGAAAATAGCATAAGATACGCAGTCTGTCCATAGTACTTTTTTCCTATTTCTTACCCGTACCTCACTAAACCCACCGCCATCAGAGGCGACCGCATCTATATAACATAAAATCCGACTTTTGTAAAGCCCCTACGCGCACTTTTTCTGTGTGTACGTTCAAAATGTCCGCATTTAAGTCGTAATTCTTATGTTTAGAAAAGTTCCATTGCTGAAATGGAGAGGAATCCTTTATCCTCCCTCCCATGGCGGCAGCGACTTAGAGGGATGGCGACAAGGATATCACCCTCACCTATCCTCTCCCGTCAAGGGAGAGGAATCCTTTGTCCTCCCTCCCATGGCGGCAGCGACTTAGAGGGAGGGGGAATTCACCCTCGTCCTTCGGCAAGGCGTAGGGGCGTTCCGTGGAACGCCCCTACCAAGCACCGATCAAGGATAGCTGCCGTTGAAGCCGACATACCACTCATCAGTGCCGTGCTGGAACACACCCCAGACCCTGTGGTAGGTGCCCACTATCCACGTATATGTTCCATGGCCACGGGAGGAATTGTAGGTGCGGCACGACTTAGGCACCTCGTTGAGGTATGGGCCTCTCTCACGTTCAAGCGGGGAATTATCATCGCCGGGGGGTACATCAGCACCCGCTGCACCAGAACCCGGCCCGTTCACCAGCAGTCCCATCCAGATAGCGCCATCAGCTACATCGGCGTCATCAGCCGGGTCACCAGGGGCCTCCATCAGCCTGTGTACCTTCTGCCCGTTTATCGTCGATTCCGTTTCCGAAGGGTAGAGGCCTGATTCTTGGCCGCTGGCTGTCGGGTAGTTGTGCCCGGGCTGACCGCTATCCTCATTCCAGCCGTCTATGGCATCATACGCGTGTGTATCATAGTAGAAATAAGTGACCGCCGACTGGAGATGACGCTCGTCAACCTCATAGCCCTCCTCCTTGCCGCGGCCAATCAACCCCACCACGCTGACAGTAACTATGGCTGCCAGCACCCCCAGGATGGCCAGCACAAGCAGCAGCTCCACCAGAGTGAAGCCACGCTCTTCCCTCTTATGCCGCTCGATCTCCCACCTCTCCTCTCTGCACTCCTTCATAGATTACCTCACCACCGCCCAGATAAGCCTCTTTCCTTCTTCAAACACTCACCTCGTCTCCTGCCCACCGCCTCTTCACAAAGTCACACGAGCATATATAATACCACAAAGGTTCTATAGCGCAACCCGTAAGCCCCTCCCTAAATCCGTGGGATTTAATATGTTATAGGCTCTCGCATAAAATACCTCTCCCTCGAAGGGAGAGGCTAGGTGAGGGTGAATTCCCCCTCCCCTTAGTCCCCTCCCTCCAGGGGAGGGGGAAGCCTGGGGCGTTCAATTGAACGCCCCTACGCGCAGTGACGCTAATATGAAGAGAGCCCCCCATGGGGGGCTCTCTTCTGTACTCCTACCAACTCAGTACTCAGGATTAAACCTCTGTCTCAGCCAAGCGCCGATCATGGATACGCGCCTTGGAAGCCATTGTACCAGTTGCCGTCGGCTCCCACGTATGCGCCGAAAACAGTACCGTTCTTGCCCACTACCCAGCAGTAGCCA
>CAYVES010000001.1:20854-31196 GCA_964449845.1 uncultured Dehalococcoidia bacterium | reverse complement strand
CCACCACCAGGATCGGGTGCACCGTTGCGGTCATCGCTAGCCATAGCCGACTCCGGCATCTCTTGCAGATAGAGGCCGTTCTCGGCTTCCAGGACCGAGACAGTTCCTCGATCCGGCAGTCCGTCTGCATCGTCGGCCACGTTATCACCAGGGGCTTCCACCAGCAGTCCCATCCAGACAGCGGAATCTTTTATGTCCTGGGCATCGGCTGGGGTTGTGCCATCGCCCTTGGTTATGAGCGGATTGTTCACGTGATCGAGGTCGGTCGTGGTCGCGTGGAGACGCAGGAAATGGCTTCCAGCAACTGCTATCGCCGTGGGATAGTAGTGTCCTGCATCCTCAGCCGTAAGGTTGGCACCCCACATATTGTCGTCATAGGTAGCAGCAACACCATCAGTACCGCCGCTAAAGCCTGAGTGCACATCGGAATAGAATGTTGATGTGGACAGCTGGATGACCTCCTCGTCGGTCTCGAAGGCCTGGGCACCGCCTCTGCCCATCAAACCGATTACGTTGGGGATGACCACCGCAGCCAGCACTCCCAGAATGGCGACCACGATCAGCAGCTCGACTAGGGTAAAGCCTTTCTCTCCTCTCTTAAACCTCTTCATTTCTCACCTCCTTCCTATTCTTTTTAGCAGCTTTTGATGTCATTTTCTCTCTTACCGTTCCTCCTTTCGCTACGTCTCTTCTCACGTTCCAAGTTAACACATGCGACTGTTTGTGTCTATAGGAGTATCGGTTGAACTTCGCTGTACTTTAGTACTCCTCGGGGTCCATAGCCACCGACACCCGGCCTTTGCTGTCAATGCGCCACACCTCTTCATCGTGTTCATCGTGTTCATCGTGGTGCCTGGGAAGCTTGCTCAGGAAGTCGGGATAAAAACTCAAGGTCTGTCCCTCCACGGTGAAACTTGCATTGAAATCTATCGGAGCATCCTTGCCAGGTAGCGGCAACTTGCCGTCGGCGGTGGGCGCGCTGAGCGAATCAATCATATAGGTGTCAACAGCGCTTTTCACCACCCGTAGATCGGTCTTCAAGCTCGTCTCGCGGGCCTGGCTGAAAAACCCGGAAGCCAAGAGAATAACCACCGCTACCAGGATCGCGATTATGAGCATCGCGATCGCCAGCTCCAGCAGGCTAAAGCCGCACTCTCTGTCCTTTTTCACTATCATCTGGCTTCGCTTCATTTGGGCACCGCCCGAAATGGCCTTAGTCATCCCCTACCAAGGAACTCTAAATACTGATTTCCAAACTCTAGCCAATTTCAAATATCAAAATGCAAAAGGCAAATCCAAAATGGGTGGCGTAGCGTCGTGACTCCTGTCACGACGAAGAATTCGTTGCCACAGGAGTGGCAACGCTACGCTTGAACTTTGATTTGTCATTTTGCTCTCTTATCTTTGAGTTTTGATATCGTTCAGGATTTCGTGCTTCACTACGGGGCATAGCTTCACAGCGGCGAGGCCAAAGCCGTCAAGCTCGATCGATACCAATGCATAATGTTCTCACCCCAAACCAGTGACACCATAGCGCCCATCGCCAGGAATGGCCCAAAGGGTATGGGGTCCTTTCTTCTCACCAGCCGTGATACCAGCAGAGTCGCAGCCACAAGCCCGCCGGCCACGATACCTACCAGCAGTGCAACCAGCACCAGTGGAAAACCAGTTACCAGCCCAATAAGAGCGGCGAGCTTGACATCCCCCGCACCCATCCCACCGCGCGAAATCAGATATGGCAGCATCATGAGACCAAATCCTGTCGCTCCCCCCAACAGCGAGCTGACAACGAATCCAGGCCCCACCTCGGGCCAGAACTCATCGAATCCAGCCCAGAAAAACGAGAGGACAAAGGCGAGTACCACCGCCGGCAAGACCACAACGTTAAGAATCAGCCCCTGCTCCAGATCGATGGCGAATATGAGCAGGAAAAGGCTGGCGTAGATCAAAGCAATAGCAAGCTCGAGGCTGAGCCCGTAGTGCCACGCCAGCAGTCCGAAAATGACAGCGGTCGCAAACTCCAGAACAGGCAATCGAATTGGAATTCTAGCGCCACAATAGCGGCAGCGACCCCGCAGCCACACATAGCTGAACACAGGCACCAGGTCAATTGCCTTAAGGCTTCGATGGCAGCTGTCGCAACGCGAACCCGGCCTGATGATAGACTGGTCACGCGGGAGGCGGTCACTGCACAAATTGAGGAAACTGCCTACTGACAGGCCAAGGAGAGCAAAGCAAACCGATATTAAAGCTACCATCACTCATTTCAACTGCCAAAGGCAAATCCGACCCATCATCTACCATTTCTCTCTGAGCATCAGTCCTACGTTGGTTAGGAACTGCGCCAGAGGAAAATTCGGCGGATATTCCTCGACGGGCTCAACACCAACGACTTCGCGCCCGGTTGCCTGCGTTATATCCATAGCCAGCTTGGGGTCTAGCGCAAGTTCACCGCTGAAGTAAACAACAGCCTCGGGGTCGAGTTGAGACTCACGATAGGTACGATTGTAGTAATCAATGGTGAAGGGAAGCTCACGCAGAAGATTCTCGCAAGCCGCCTCAGGAGTAGGCGTAGCGTCTTTTACGGGGATGCTGCGGAACAGCAGAGGGAAGCCCTTATCTACAATAACCACTTCGATGTTATCTACCTCACCGTGAACGATGACACCGCTCTTGCAGTTTACAGCACGGACCAACGAGAAAGGTTTGAGCTCTATGCCTCTTACTGTCACCCCAGCAGCACGACAAGCCTCCATTACACCAGTAACGCTACTCCTGGGTACAGCGAGGGCATAAACCTGCTGCTTCTGCACTTCCCTGGGCAATTCTTGCCAGTAGACGAAATCGACGTCCTGGGAACTCGGCATGGTCCTCTTTATCTCCCGGCCAACCATTTCTCTCACTTTCCCTTTCGTCACCGCCGGCAGGGTGAATGTCTGCGTTGCACTTCCAGTGCTGGGCAGTGCGCAAACCACCCCCCTATTGGGAATACCATTTTCCCTGATCGCCTCTGCCATGACGCTGCCCACCCCCTCAGGCATAGAGATCAACCCCTCTCTGACCAGATTGGGACTGAGAGGAACGCTATACCAGCTCTCGATCTTCCTCCCCGAGAAGACAAGCAGTCTCAAAGTCATGCTTTCAATTGCAAAAGCCGTTCCGCGACGATCAAACAACCTCATGATCCTGTGCCTCCCTCTATCACTGGGTGATAACCACTATAGTGAACTTGCCCTGCCAGCTATCGGCGGAACCGCTCAAGCTCACACCATCGATCTTGATGCTGTTGAAAGGGCCCCGCTCTATATACTCAAGGAACGAGATGATCTTCGACAAAGTCCCCGTTACAGTTACCTGCGTCCTATAAGCACGGTATCCCTTGCCGCCGATCACCTCGGTGTCAACGCGGGGAGCGGGATTGACTTCAATGATGTTGACCGGCGGAAACAGAGCCGCTCCGTTTGCCACGTACAGCATCAAATCAACAACGGGCAGCTCCGATAGGAATTGGGGCTTGGCGGATAGTTCGTCCTTCTGCGCCTGCAACGTAGCCATTTCATACTGAACACGAGTAATCCTCAGGTTAGTGTCGGCACGCTTCCAATCATCCTCCACCTTCGCCTGGTCGTCCCCAGCCGATTGCCACTGGAGTAGCAGTACGATATTAACAACCAGAAGGAGGACAACTAGCGCGATGATGGCGACGACACGAATATTCTTTCTCAACAACTCTATCATCTGCCACCCCCAGGCGCGACTGCGATAGTCAGCGAAAAAGTCCCGGATTTCCATGACGGCCACCCGGCGAGAGTGAACTTGGTGTCCCTGTCCAGTGCGCGCCCATAGCTGGTTACTGCATCCCACCCATCGGCCGTACCTTGTATTACGAGAGTATTGCCTTGCTCAGTGAGTGCACTTATTGCCACTCCCTTCGGCTTGTGAGCCTCAACCCTTTCCAGAGTATCCCCCCAGATTATCCGTGAGTTGACGAAGGCCTCATAGTTCTTCGTCAGTGTCTCCAGCATGGTGATTGAGCTCATCAGTCCCTGAGCCTCTCCGGTGATAGCATCAATCTCGTCGTTGATATCCTCTATACTTCTCTCCAGATCCGCTGTCTCGGCTTTCGCGTCGCTCTTTGCCTGGAACAAGAGATAACAACCGGCAGCCAGGGCCAGGATGAGCAGTATCACTAGCAAGGTCCTCGTCTCTACCGGAGGGCGGGGACGCAGTTCTTCAGGGAGCAGATTGATATCTATGTTCATTCTAGCTATTCTCCTCCAAACTCATATTTTCATAAGATACTAGGGCCTTTGGAGATGCTTTTCAACCCCCCAAATCCCCCAGTATTGGGGGGGCCTTTAGTACTAGGGGACAACGGCCAATTCCCTGCCAACAAACACATGTCATTGCGAGGAAATCTGAGCCCGTCGAAGGGGCGACGAAGCAATCCAAAAAAGATACCGAAGTGATTGCTTCGCTGCGCTCGCAATGACACCAAAAGCTTGATTGTCTTGATACTGCTTCAACACCGCCAAGGGGCGTCGCCCCTTTATACTCCAACCCGCTAAAACGACCTCAGATAGAGATAGCAAATACTGATTCTATTATTGTAACGTTCCCAGCTCATAGGTGTAGGTAACAGCAGCCACGTTGAAAGCGTAGTCCTCCTTGGGCACCATGGCCGTCTTGAAGGAAAGTATAACATAAATCAGGTACCATCTATCCCCATCCGTGCTGAACTGTACATTGGCCTCTGTATCGCTGCCAACGTCGTCCAGTATATCGTAGGTATCTATGTCTATCCCCGCTTCTCCAGTGGTGGACTTCTCGTTCATGACGTTGTTCACAGGATTAGTTGGGGGATCGCTTAGAGGATTATACACCATCTGGGAAGCCCCCTTGAATCGAATGTAATCGTCTTCGTAATTGTCGTCTCCCTCGCCGACGAAGTACGTCAGTCGGCCCTCGACCACTCCCTCAGGAGGATAGAAATCTTCGAGGGTGAAGGGGATATCAGTGTACTTATCAGAGTGAAAGGGGCAGTCGTCCGCATTGTGGATCGGGTCATAGAGGTAAAACTGGTGAGCCGTCTCGACGGCGCTCTTGTAGAGGAGGATCAACGACCAGCCGGAGAAGCACTTCTGACCGTAATCCGGCCCGTCTGCTCCCAGCGTAGCATCCACATCGCGAACAGCGAACTCGCCATTGCCTGTGCCTCCTACTAAATCGGTCACATCGGCGAAACAGGCGTAGGCCGAGCCCACACTGATTGTATTCTGCGCAGGCTCCAGGTAGGTGCCGTATCTATCGTAAGCTGCATGCTCCACCGTTTCCCAGTGCTGGGCCCAGTAGGAGACCGTCGCATTCCCCACTAGATACTCGTTAGTGATTGTGACCTTGCCCTGCACATAGTCTACGCTGTAGTCGCTACCTTTGGTGAGCTCCGCTGAGCCGGAGACGCTGTAGTCTATGTATACGTTCCCCTCCAAAGCGTCGTCAATGATCGTGACCTTGCCTATACTATACTCTATTGTGTAGTCCTCTCCTTCGAAGAGAGGATAACCATCTAGGAACACTTCAGGGTCGGGCGACATCAGAACTGGCTTGTAATCCGTAGCAAAGGTGTCATTGCCATTGTCACTGTATGCCGTGCCCAGAAGCTCGTTGTAGTATCTCGTCGGAGTCAGGTAAACAAGCACGTCCGCCGGTACCTGCACAATGGGCTCGCCGTCGCTGACATAGGCCGCAACGGTGTAGACCTCGTCACCATTGAGCACCTCAAAGGTCTCGGGCCCGTATGCCTTGGGGTACATGAAACTCACCACTTCGTCCGGCGCTGACCAGTCGCTGGTCTTGATGAATGCAGACCAGTACAGCCAGGCCGCAATCACCTCACCATCGTCGGGAAGGTCACTGATCGTGGACCTTCCGTCATACAAGACCTCGCCAATGGTGACCCAGGTGTCCGGGTCAAGCGGGTCGATGGGTTTCTCCTTGACCCAGGAAGAGCCCGCATAATCTATCAGCAGGGGGCTTCCCGTAGCCCTGTAGTTGCCATAGCTTGCCACCGCAGTCTTTTTGGTCTCGCCCTGTCCCACATAGGCTTCGACCTTGGTATTGCTTCCCCATATCTCGTGGCTGGCCTGCGAAGTGGCCCGGTAGAGCTCATAACCGGTGTCCCACGAAATATAAGAGGGTTCAATCCCCCCAACTGCCACAGTGTAGGCTGTCAGCCAGGCGAACATGCCCTGATCCTCTTCACCTCCAGCGAACTTGAAAGATATGCTCCTGACGATGGGCAACTCCGCACCCCCACCTCCAACAGGCTCCGAAAGGTCGATGCGAGGATCGAAGTCCCACTGCACAACGGTGCCGCCGGCGAAAGCTGAGGTGATATGATCCGGCTCAGCCTGGGGAATGCCCCAGGCGTCGACAACAACCATATACCCCGGCCCGGGAGGCAGCCATACGCTGAGGCTGTCCATATACACGCTTCCTATGTTCTCGGTATAAGCTATCTCCACAGTATACGTATCGACATCATTACCGATCCACAGATCGTCAACATAGAAGTGGTCATCGTCGACAATCTCCAAATCATCAACGTAGAAGTAGTCATAGCTACTGTTCATCTGGGCGTCGAAAGCGATCCAGAACTCGCTGGAGCCGGAAGCGTACGGAGAGAGGTCGATATCAACAGGAGTATAACTCTGGCTGCTGGACCACGTCTTCACCACGGTCCAGTCGACTCCGTTAGCGCTCACCAGGCAGTATGCTCTATCGCTGGACTCAAAGGAGCGCGCCCGGGCCCAGAACCGAAGCCGCGGCTCCTCATAGACAGAGAGGTCCACTGCTCGCATTGCGTGGCCACTAGACCTTCTGAGTCTGAGGTGGTAGCTGCCGCTATGCTGCCTTCCATCGCTGATAATAGAGGCATCTCCAGAATGCAGCCAGTCGTAAAGCCAGCCCGGGCCTCCAGACCAGCCGTCCTCGAAACCATCCGAGGCTATGGTACCACCCAGCAAGTCGGCTTCGAAGGCTACCCAAAACTCGCTCGAGTTGCCATATGAGGAGATGTCAATATTAGCGAAGTCATAGGTATCTGTGTCATTGCCATCGGCCCAGGTCATGAGGGTATCCCAGTTCTCACCATCAGTGCTCACCTTGCATTGGGCAGTGTCGAATTCCTCAAGCGACCCTGCCCTGGCATAGAACTGAAGTCGCGGCTCGTAGAACCCGCTGAGATCAGTCGCCCGCTCTGCGGAGCCATTGGACTCCGCAAGCTTCAGATAATAGTTCCCCCAGTGGGCGCCTGCGCCACTCCCTATGCTGGCGCCGCCCGTGTGGGCCCAGCCGCCAGACCATCCCTCACCTCCAGACCAACCGCCGCTCTCGTAATCGTCCTCCGCCGCAGCCAGCTCCATGATCGTAAACAGGCCGACCATTACCAAGGAATCGGAGTAATCAGTTTCCACTGTGGGTGCATCAACTGCCAGTCCTCCAGGAAGCTCTTCGGGAATCCACACCTTCTCCACGCTGACGTCCATACTTCTGTCGTTCCAGCTATCAGGCGTGCCAGGATAATAAGCCGTGCCCCCGTACTCCAGATCACCTATCCCCGCTAACTCGTTCTTAATCTGGTACATGGCGTCCTCTACGCCAGCGTCAGCAGCATAGAGTTCCAGCATTCTCTCTTCACGCGTCTGTGCGCTCTGGTGGCCGGTGTACGTGAACCTCAGGAGCGGAGCCATAATGAGCCCGGCCAGCGCCACTATGATTGTCACGTAGACCAGAACCTGCCCCGCTTCGCCTTTCCTCAGGTTCGACTTGCTCCTCATCGTCTACCTCCTACCATGGGGCAACCGAAATGCCACGCCATTCCCCTACTTAAGGGCTCTGGGGTGGATCTCATATCTACTGCTTGCTTCATTGCGGTCAACCGTGGCGGTCACCTCCACTACCAGCACATCTTCCGAGGTCTCATGCCAGAAACATCTGGTCGAGCCAGGGTCCAGGTGTTCGCCAACCACTATCGTCCCATAACTTTCGCCGTTGACCTTGTGCTCTCGAGTTAGCGTCCAGACTTCACCTTCAACGGAATAGGTAACCTCGTTCACATCGCCATCCCACTCCTGCCACGCTGCCGTGAGCGGAAACCCGTTGGAGTCACCGACTTCGACGCTCTGAGCCTGAAGAACATCCTCACTGATCCAGAAGCCGACGTACTGCACCTGGAGCACAGCCATCGTCTCGTCCCTGTTCTCAGCAGTCACGATAATCATATGACTCAGAAGCACCAGGCTGCCAACTACGATAAACGCGCTGACCGCAATCGCTATCATCAACTCAACCAGCGTGAAACCTAGCTGGCTTCTCCTCTTTTGCCTCCCAGAAACTAGAGCGATCACTTTCCCCCTCACCGCTCGACCTTATAATTCCTGGTTTCAACCACCAATTTGTCTACGTGATAGACCCTGACTGTTATCTCCTGAATGCCCTCGTCCTCACCCTCGGGTAACTCCGTGTGCTCTCGAGTCACCGGATCGATAGTGATAGGCACGGCCATGACCTCGATATCGTAGGTCTCGTTGGGCACAGGTACCAAAGCGTATTCAGGTTCAGGATTGGTGTCGTTCCCGGCTATATAGCTGGCGCTCTTGATATATTCAATCTGGTTTCTGGTCAAGCTCTCGCCAACCTTCTGCTCGTTCCGTCTAAACTCAGCATTTGTGATGAGAACCATGACGGGAGGAACAGACGCAGTTATCAGCCCCAGAACCACAACCGCTATCACCACCTCAACCAGGGCAACGCCCTTTGTGCCTCTAAACAGGTTTTTTGGGCAAATCCGTCCAATACACTTCAACATCCGCGCCATCCGTCTTTCCCCTTCTTACTTAAGACGGTCTCCAAATTTTTCTCGCCGGTAGCGTCGTAACTCCTGTCACGACGAAGAATCCGTTGCCGCAGGAGCGGCAACGCTACTCCTGCTCAACACTACTCTGGGAGCACATCCACCATCGAATAGATAGAGCTGTACAGCGTTATCGCAATAAGACCGATTACCAGTCCCACGATGACGGTAAGTGCCGGCGTCAGCGTCCCGGTAACCTGAGAGATGGCCCTCTCCGCCTCCTCCTCGTAGAAAATGGAAACCTTAGACAACTGCCCCTCCAGGCTCCCCGCCTCCTCACCTACCCCTATCATCTCTGGCATCAGCGTCGGGAAAATGGCGTCTACAGCCACTGCCTGGGAGAACAGCTGGCCATCACCCACCCTGGAGCGAACACTACTCACAGACTCAGCTATCACACTATTATCAGTTGTTTCCGAGGTCAGTTTCAGCGCATCAAACAGCGATACGCCGGCTCCCACCAGCATGCTCATATTGCGGCAGAACCTGGATAACCCCCCCTTAAGTACCACCTGCCCTATTATGGGGATTCTCAGCATCACGGCATCCTTCCTCCGCTTCCCTCCCGGCGTCCTGACATAGAAGTATCCTCCGATACCTATCACCGCCACGCCTAAGACCATGTACAAGAAACCGGCCTGGAAGAAGTCGCTCACCGCTATCAGCCCGCGGGTCATCGGCGGCAAGTCACTGCCGAATTCGTTGAACATAGCTGTTATCGCAGGAACCACCTTCGCCATCATCACAACTATAGCGCCAACTGCAAGCAGCAGAACAAACGCTGGGTACGCCATGCTGCGCTTCACCTTGGACGCCGTCGCCTCGTCCCTCTCCATGTGCAGGGCTGTATCCTTCAATACCTGGGAGAGGTTACCCACCTCCTCACCGGTCCTCAGCAGGTAGACATAAAACGGGGGGAAAACAGAAGCATGCTTGGCGCAGGCCTCTGAGAGGCGGCTCCCCTTTTCAAGATCAGTTATCACTTCCTTCAGCACAGCTCTGAAAGCTCGTTTTCCAAAGCGAGTTTGTATCGTCAAGGCTCGCAAGATCGGTATACCGGCCTCAAGGAGGCTAGCCATGTTTCTGCTGAACTGTATTACATCGCGCCGCTTCACCCCGAAAAGTGAGGGCAATGCCTCGTGTAGCGCAGGCAACTTAAGCTGCTTCTTCAGCTCGATGATTACAAGTCCAGAGTCCCACAGTATCTGCTCCGCATTGGCCTCCGAGTCAGCGACCAAGACCCCACTCACTGGGCTTCCATCGGCTGCAGAGGCACTGTATTCGAACTCCATTGCCACACCCCCTTCAGGTTTATACTATGTGACATACTACTAGATGTCCATAGTACTCCAGGAGTACTTTAGTACTTCGGGAGTACTTCGGGCATAACAGCTTAGCTCAGTTGTGAGCGTTCACCCACTCCCTATA
>CAYVES010000001.1:10688-20754 GCA_964449845.1 uncultured Dehalococcoidia bacterium | reverse complement strand
ATGACACCAGGGTGAACGGTTACGTCAATTACGTTAATATGGTAACGCCACTGCCGAAGAGCGCAGCTTTCGGGAATTGGAGGCAATCATAGGATGGTAAACACATTGCGCAATATCTCTCCAGGAGTGGTCATCCCGTCCTTGACCTTCTGCATTCCATCACGACGCATGGAGACCATGCCCTGTCTAATCGCCTCTTCTTTCAGCTCACCGGCAGACGCACTCCTCATTACCATTTTTCTCATTTCATCGCTAAGGACGAGTAATTCGTACACCCCCACTCGACCCAGGAAACCGCTGCGTGAGCAGAAGTTACACCCTCGGCCGACCGAGAATTTGTCCGCTGTGTCACCCATCTCCGCCTCGTATGCTGCAGCTTCTGAGGGGGGAACTTCAGCCGTCTGGCGGCAATAAGGGCAGACCCGCCTCACCAACCGCTGGGAAAGGCTACCAATCACTGCCGAGGTAACCAGGAAAGGCTCTACACCCATATCAATCAAGCGGATCATGGCGCTCACAGCGTCGTTAGCATGGATTGAACTAAGCACCAGGTGTCCTGTGATTGCTGCCTGAACCGCGGTAGCAGCGGTCTCAGCATCCCTTATCTCACCTACGAGGATAATATCAGGGTCGAGGCGCATGATTGCCCGCAACCCCACGGGGAAGGTGATACCAGCCAGCCGATTCACCTGAATCTGGTTAATACCCTTGAAGCCATACTCGATTGGGTCTTCAATGGTCGTTATGTTACGCTGCTTAGCATCAAGCCGCTGCAATGCGGCGTACAGGGTGGTAGTCTTGCCTGATCCTGTGGGGCCATTCACCAGAATCATTCCGAACGGCGACCCCAATAGCTTCTCAAATGGCTGCATAACCGAGGGGCTCATCCCCAAGTCTGGCAGTTTTATCAGCAGCATAGACTTGTCCAAAACCCTCAGCACCGCCATCTCCCCATGCCCCCCCTCAACGGTGCCTACCCGAAAATCAACCTTCTTATTGGCTACACTGGCGCTGAACTGGCCATCCTGGGGACGGCGCCGCTCAGCAATATTCAGGTTAGCCATCACCTTAATCCTGGTCAGGATGGCAGTGTGAACCCCCAGCGGCAGACGGACCGCTTCATGCAGCACCCCATCGATCCTATTTCGCACAACAAGACAATCCTGTTGCGGCTCAATGTGAATATCCGAGGCTCGATCCCGTACTGCCTGCGTAAGCATCATGTCTACTGCTTGCACAATAGGAGCTTGCCTGAGCGCATCGATCTCTGAGACTTCTGCTCCCTCTGCCTCCAAATCTAGGTTGAGCCCTGCTATCTGGCTGACTTGCTGCTGAATCCGCGCAGTCAGCCTGTAGTTGCTGTCTATGGCTTCGTCGAGACTCATGCCAACGGGAATAACGGTCTCGATCCTTTTTCGGGTCAAAGCAGAGATGCTATTCACAGTGCGAAAATCACTCGGTTCATTGGTAGCTATGGTCAAAGTATCATCATCTACTGAAATCGGTAGGATGTGATGCTCCCTGGCCACTTGCTCAGACACCAAGGCTATAGCTTCAGGCTGGAACTCCAACCGAGCCAGGTTAACCACGGGTACACCATATTTCAAGCTGAGAACAGAGCCCAACACCTCGGAGTCTACCAGCTCCTGCTCCACGAGCACCTCGCTCAACTTTTTGTCAGTTTGAGCAGCAATCTCCTCGGCAGCTTTTAGATCCGACTCGCTGATGAAAGACCCTTTCACCAGCGCCATGCCCAGCTCCCTGCTCCCCTGTGAGGAATCCCAATCTGCCATCTCCCTTTCTCCTACAGTACATCCAATCCTGGCACAAATATGCCTCAATGCTGGCCAACCGTCATATCACAAAAGACGTTCACCAATGCTTCTTTTCCCACCCCCACCCCGATGACCTAAAACTTCGATATACCAGCACAGATAACGCTCCGCCGGTCAATCGACTTATGCCCCGGTAAGGCCGAAAAGAAGAACAAGCGCCAGTCCCTATCCTATTGCCAACAAACTGGGAGCATTGCTGAGCGCTCCCCAAAAGTATCATACCTAGTTAAGAGAAGGAGCTGGCGGCCTTTCCCGCAGGTTCCGCCTTTTGCCGTCGGCGGGAAAGGTAGAGACCCAGGTCCTTCTCCATCTCCTCCGGCCTTTGTGCCCGGAGCACAGCCTCCTCGACGCTGATAATATTGCTTCTTACCGCATCTTCAAGAGCTTGGTCAAGCGTCTGCATGCCATGTTGACTGCTGGTCTCAATCACCGTGGCAATCTGGTGAACTTTCTTCTCCCGAATGAGATTCCGAATTGCATAGTTGGCCAACATTATCTCGACTATCGGAACCCTCCCCTTACCGTCAGCACGCGGCACCAGAACCTGAGACAGTACCGCCTCTAGCACCAATGCCAACTGTACCCTAACCTGCTCGTGCTGCGAAGGAGGGAACTCGGCAATGAGGCGATCAATAACATCAGCAGCACCCAGGGTATGTGCTGTGGCCAGCACCAGGTGGCCCGTTTCAGCGGCATTTATGGCTGCAGCCGTGGTAGCGACATCACGCATCTCTCCAACGAGGATTACATCGGCATTCTGCCGCAGCGCATGCCTCATCGCCGAGGCAAATGATGTAGTATCGTCCCCTAGGTCTCGCTGAACTATGAGACACTTCTTATTACTGTGCAGATATTCAATGGGATCCTCAACTGTGACAACCTTTCTGCTCATCTTTTCATTAAGGTAATTGATCATCGCAGCCTGAGTGGTTGACTTGCCGCTGCTTGTGGGGCCAGTAACCAGAATCAGCCCCTTTCGCCTAAGGATCAAGGTCTTACAGATGTCAGGAAGGAGCAACTCATCAATAGTAGGAACACTAACCGGCAGACAACGGACGGCAAGTGCGACACTACCGCGCTGCATAGATGCATTGACCCTGAAACGGCCCACCCCGGAGATGCTATAGGCAAAGTCAAGCTCCAACTCCCTATAGAAAACCTCCCGCTGCTTCTCCAATGTAATAGACTCAAATGCTTCCTTGATTGCCAAAGGGGACAGCGGTTCGTCTCCCATAGGCACGAGCTCATGGTAGAGGCGGAGCACAGGACAAGCTGGCACTACAAGGTGAACGTCAGAGGCCCCCCAGTGCATAGCTACTCTAAGAAGCTCATCGATGTCCAATTGATCACCCCACTCTGTGAGTTTCCACTCTGCTTGGGCTGGTGCTCTCCTTCGACAGCTGGCCTCGCTTTCGGGCAACGAAGGCCTTTACAATGTCGGGATCGAATTGAGTGCCAGAGCAGCGCTCTATTTCTTCCATAGCCTGCTCAGGAGTGAATTTGCCCTCACGGTAAGGACGTAATGATGTCATAGCATCATATGCATCGGCTACAGCCAGAATTCGAGCGTCGAGGGGAATATTCTCACCTTTCAGCCCTGCCGGATAGCCACCGCCATCCCAGCGTTCATGATGATATTGGATGGCAGCCAGACACCCACTCAAGCCCCCGACGTGCTTCAGTATCGCTATCCCCAGCTTGGGATGCGCACGTATCGACTCCCAGTCATCGGCACTCAAAGCGTTCGTCTTCAGAAGCACCCTATCAGAGACTCCAATCTTGCCAATGTCGTGCAGCAACGCGGCCGCTCGGATTGTGGCTATCCGCTCTTCTGAATAGCCAAGCGCCTCGGCGATCTCCGTCGCATACTTGCTAACCTTTTTCGAATGCCCGTAGGTATAATGGTCCTTGGCATCAACTGTCGCTGCCAGGGCGTATATCGTGCTCAATACCCCCGGCTCTCCCTCCGGCTTAACCCCCATTCCAACTGCCTGCGAACGGGTTACATCGGAGGCCAAGGATATTCGATTCCTGCCTGCTTGCTTGCTATGATACAAGGCTGCATCCGCCGCCTGGAAAAGCTCCTCTCGCATAACCCCATCAGTGGGCCACGAAGCTACGCCCATGCTACAAGTCAGGGCAACCGCTTTAGAGTCCAGCTCGCCTTCTATCCTCTTGCGTATCCTCTCCGCTACATTGTAGGCATCGTCAAGAGATGCCTGCGGCAGAATAACGGTAAACTCATCTCCGCCATAGCGAAAAGCCATATCTATGCTTCTGATCGCGCCGCTTATGTACTGGCCTATGTTCCTGAGGATATCATCGCCCGCCAGATGACCATAGACATCGTTATACGTCTTGAAAAGGTCCATGTCCAAAAAGAGCAGGGAGAATATGTCACCAAAGCGAGAACACCTGGAGATCTCCTCGTCAAGGCGCTCGTGAAAATAGCGATGATTATATAATCCGGTCAACTCATCGATATGAGCCCTCTCCCTGGCTTGAGCATAAAGCTGAGCATTCTCTATAGCCACCGCCGCTTCATGGATCAGCGTCGTCACCAGTTCTATGTCATCGCTGGAGTACAAACCGCCTGACTCCTTTTTGCTCAGCGCCAGAATCCCGACCAGCTTGCCTTTGCTCTTCATCGGCACAAGCAACTCCATTTCCACGCCTTCGATCATATTCCCTTCCACCTCCCACAACCCTTTAAACTCCGGCGCTACATCTATGAGCTCTCGAGAGAGAGGCTTATCGTTACGGGAAAGCCAGCTCACAACCGGGCTTTCCGTGCTCAGCTTTATCGGTATCGCTGCCTCCCCCTCAACCAGCCGCTCCGCGTACTGTGAGTTGAAATCACCACCGCCGCGGAGCAAAAGGCTCGCCTGGGTGGCATTCACCGCCCTTGCTATCGGTTTCAACATTGCCTCTGCCAACTCGTCCAGATCGATAACATTGCTCATTCTCTGAGCGAAACCGAGCACCATCTGCCGATACTCATAGGTCTCCCTGTAGAAGAGCCTGTCCACACCTTTCTGAACGAACATCCTCAGCGGGTTAAATAGCCAGGCCATTAAGAGCGCCATCACGAAAATAGCTGCCAGGCTGGCGGACGTGGTCCAACCCTGGAGGAAGTGGTGCAAACCCAAGAGCATAAGCAGAAATAGAGCGGTGACAAGAATGCTTATCAACGAGTATGCAAGTCCTTTTCTTATGACCAGCTTGATGTCGAATAGCCTGTATCTCATGATGGCATAACTGATCACCAGCGCATTGCCCAGATGTCCAATGTGCTCGAAAGGGAATTGGGGGAAGGGTGGGATGGCCATTCTGATAGAAAAGCCCGTCAGCATCCCGAGGCCGACCAATAGATAGGTAACTCTATTCCGGCTCTGAGGGTCTTTCAAAGACCGATACCTGCGCACCAGAAGGAATACTGACAATACAATAAAGGGAGCACCTATGACAGTGAGCAGATGTAGGAATGGGCCATATTCGATATTGAGCGTTCCATTTGATACAGAAACGCTGTCAGGGATATAGCCCAGAGCTGCCAGCGGCATCAAGATGAACACCACAGCCCCATACCCGAGCTTTACCGCTATATCAGCGGTTTTGTGGACAAAGAAGCAGACAAAGTGATAATAGGCGACTACCACACATAGACCACTCACAACCAGCAAACCGGCCCATAGGCGAGTAAGCCCCAAGAAATCGAGGGGAAGTAGCAACGCGCTCAAACTCCATGCCATGGCAAAGACCACATACACCGTGAAGTGTTGACGGACTCTCGTGCGCGTATCACGCAGAAGGCCCACCAGCAAAGTGGACTCGATGATGAGGGTAATCAATAGCATCACAGAATATGAACTCATCTTATTGCAATGCGCCCCCTTGTAGACTTAGCACCCAGTGCTCTACAACCATTATCCAACCAAAGCGAGCCTGGTCAATCCTACAAAGGTAACACTGGTAGACGTACTTTTGAGTTTGCGAAACCTCAAGCAAGTACATCACGCCTTAGCGACGGTCACTGCAGTACCGTCGACCGCACAAAGCTTGACCCAACTCTACCAAACCAGTCAGAACTGATCACCTCCAGAGCCGATGACGAACCGTCATAGCGAATCGAGCTCACGCCTGGAGACGGGAACAAGCGGCAAATCTTGTCACCATCCTATGGCATTACTCCGGCAGGTTATCCTGCCAATCGTTGGGACATGCGCAGCAACAAGCATGATGAAGCCTCACAGGCCTAGTATGAGGCGGCTTCAAGTGGGTCGGATCAGCGCCGGCTGCCTGCTGCTTCAACATATAGGCGGAAGATCGCCGATTCCATGTAGAAGGCTGGATAGACGCCAATGCCGTTAGCTGATGTTAGGCAGGATTTCCTGAGAGAGCGTTTTGGCGCTATTCTTGAGACGAGTAGTTCGTTGATGAGCACACGCTAGAGATGTCGGTCGCGCCGGTTTGGGTACCAAATTACTATACAGCCCGGTACCATCGCCTCATTGCCAAGGGGATCGGGATTTGCCAAAATTAGGAAGTAGAGCCTAGAAAGACTGTGTTAGCACAATGAGAAGGGAAAGGGAAACACCGACACCGAAACTCAGCACATCCAGTAGAAGCCTGGACAAAGAAGGCATGCACCCTCAGATTGTCAAACCAGAGGAATATACCGGCTACCCAAATGGCACCGTAGACGCTGCGGAGGACCCCAAGCCTGAGGTTGATGACGATATGCGCGACCGTGTGGACTTTCTAGCATGCCTCCTGGCGGATTACATGCATAAATAGAGAACCGCCCCTTCATGGACAGAGCAGCGGATTTCCAGCCGGGAACGATGCCCGGCCGACGCCCCCGACAAGCATATTACCGCGTTCCAGTGCGAGCCATCGGAGCTTTCAAGTAGTTGTCATAGGCTTGGCTGATGTTACAGTGCACCGGCACCCACAATCCACCACACAAGGGCTTTGAATACTCAAAGGGTTCTCCTATTGGCCTAACCCCGGGCATCCCGTACTTCTGGACAATCTTGGGCTGTGTTACAGTGAATATGTCATCTATTCCTGTATCGTTGCAGTAGTCGTAGAGAATCTTGAACAAACCAAACGCGACCAGATGGCGGGCTTCCCGAGCCAGGTCCTTACTGATGGCGAATCTTCCTCCTTCGACAGCTCTTGATATGCCGTTGGCCCTAACGTACTCAGTCAGCGGAAAATCTGAATCCATCGGAAAACCGCTTGGATTGTCGGCAACCATTCGCATTGTGGCAACCGGTGTGTTATGTTCGTCCAGGGCCAAGAAGTTTGCTGCGTGGTCGTCGTATACGTCTCTTTCGAGCCCACTCCGGTTCTCAGGCTCATAACCCATTTCGACGCAGTATACCTGATATCTCAACTTCCAGACCTTCTCAAGGTCTTCCCGGGTTTCCGCAATCAGAAACCTATAACCGTTCGTTTCGAAGTAGCATTTGGGTTTGATGGCTGTGGCTAGCAAGTCCGAATTTGCGGCATAAGCAGGTACCATACTGCCTACTCTGAAGCAGAAGCCCTCAAGTTTGCTCCTCAAATCCTCCTCATTCCAGCGATGATGGCCATGCTCCTTCAGGCTTTTGGCTAGGAGCAAATTGCAGACCCCTACACCGAACTGAGTAACGAGAAGTTTCCCGATATTGGATAGGCCGCCGTCACGATAGATTTCTTTCAGAATTGGGATTATCCTGACCGGGTGTTGGGGCTCAGCCAAAATAAACCGCCCGGAGGGCCTGAGCACCCTGAAGTACTCACTGATAGCATTCTCAGGTTCTCTCAAAGCGAAGAGAACGTGAACAGAGAGAACGCAATCGAAAGTGTTATCAGGATAGATGGTGAGCCCCTTCTCTATGTCCCACTCCTTGAACTCAACGTTTTGCAGCCTCGCGTTGTTCTTCTTCAGTCTAGCCCTGTGCAACATCGCCTGAGAGGAGTCTACACCATCAACGATATACCCTCTCTGCCCCAGCTCTATCGAGTAGCTTCCGGTACCGCAGCCCGCATCGAGTATCCTGCCGCCTCCAGGCGTACTGTCGCCAACAGCTCTTGCCACATCCAGCAGCAGCCTCTGGTAAGGCCCGTAGTACCTCGGCAGTGAATCGTAGAAGCGGGCATACAGTTCCCACACTCTACCGACAGTGTCGCGCGCGGTGTTATTCAGCATCGTTTCAACCACAGAGCGGTCTTTCGCCAAAGCTACTCCTGTTACCGCCCACCTTCGGTATTCGAGCCGCGTTCGAGGTTGTAAACTAGAGTGAACTTAAGTGTAGTCTCTTGTACTACGTCTTTATAGATATGTCAAGTATCGTACACGATCTTAGCTACGAGCCCGAAGTTAACCACCAGCGCGAGTCATCCCCACCCTATTTTACGACCTTTGCTCCCGAATCCTCATGGGGGGCGGCTGATAGCCCTCCTTTTCACCCCGTTATCAAACGATGTCAGAAGCTACATCCAAACTGGCCCCGCCCAACACACCCAGCCAACCCCTGACAAAGCAGTTTTGACATGGCTACGGCTAAGTGCTACCCTAAGGAGTTACCGAGATACGCCAGGAGGCTTCAGTCTATAGCTAATAGGCTAAAGGTAGCTTGCAATGTAGACAGCAAGACTACATCCCGTAGCCCAACCTAGAGTTGTCGATTGTCATACCTTCTTAAACGAGAACTCACAACTGGAGTGGTACGAAAGTCCTAGTCAGAAAAAGTACTAAAATATCATTGCCATGTGCTGTAAGTCCTTCTACAATCCAAACACGAGGCAGCCATGAAAGGATGGGAGCGTTATGGACGCAAGCAAGAGTGACGCAAGCGAACTCTGGCAGCAGAAGTTCAAGATAGTCAAGAAGGGGCTAGACCAAGCTCAAGTCTTCTCTTTCATTAGCGACCTTATTGAGCAGAATAACGAACTCACAAGCAAACTCGAGCATGTAGATTCCCTCAAGAAGCTTGCAGAAAAAACCATAATCGAAGCTGATAGGCAGGCACAGAGTATCAGGATAGAAATAGAGGAAGATGCAAACGCCCAGGCTGCTTCCATTATCGCCGAGGCTGAAGAGAAATCCAAGGCGGAAGCCGAGAGAATCATCGCCGAATCTCAGCAAGCTATGGCTGAATCAGAAAAGATGATCGCCGAGGCTGAAGAAAAATCTAAGGCGGAAGCCGAGAGAATCATCGCTGAAGCTCAGCAAAGCAAGGCTGAATCAGAAAAGATGATCGCCGAGGCTGAAGAAAAGGCCAAAACAGAAGCTGAGAGAATCGTCGCTGAGGCTGAAAGGAAATCCAAAGCAAAAGCCGAGAGAATCATCGCTGAAGCTCAGCAAAGCAAGGCTGAATCAGAAAAGATGATCGCCGAGGCTGGAGAACAGGCCAAAGCAGAAGCTGAGAGAATCGTCGCTGAGGCTGAGGAGAAAGCTAAGGCGGAAGCTGAGAGAATTGTAGCTGAGGCTGAGGAGAAAGCTAAGGCGGAAGCTGACAGGATAGTAGCTGAAGGTCAGCAAAGAGCAGAGGATACTGTGCAAGAAAGAGCCTCGCTGGCTGAACAACAAGCTCAGGACATCGTAAGAGCGGCAGAAGAAAAGGCGGAGACAATCATAGCACCGGCCCAGGAAGAAGCCGACCGAATTACCGCCGAAGCCAAACAAAAGGCTGAAGCAGCCGAACGGCAAGCCCAGGAGGTCCTAAAAGAGGCGGAAGAGAAAGCGGAGTCCGTCAAGGGCCTTGCCGAAGAGGAAGCCGGCAGAATTATCGCCGAAGCCAGCGAAAAGGCCGAGCATTTGGTGGAAGAACGAACAGCCAAGGCTGAGGAGGAAGCACAGGGTATTCTAAAAGCGGCAAAGGACAAGGCTGAAGCAGAGGCACAGGGTATCAAGCAAGAAGCCGAGCTAATGCTGCTAAGGAGCAAGAAGATAGGAGAAGAGGAGATAAGGGGGAAGTTCAAGAAAGTCTATGAGGGATTGCTCCTAGACTTGGGAGAAATTGAGGAAATAGCGGCTGTACCAAAGGAAGAGGAGATTACAGCACCTGAACAAGCCGAAGTTGAAGCTGCTCCAGTTGAACAACCAGAGATGATAGCAGAAGAAGCTGAGGAGCAGCCCACACCTGTACCGGAGGAAGAGAAAGCCGAAGTTGAAGCTGCTCCTGTTGAACAACCAGAGATGATAGCAGAAGAAGCTGAGGAGCAGCCCACACCTGTAC
>CAYVES010000001.1:0-10588 GCA_964449845.1 uncultured Dehalococcoidia bacterium | reverse complement strand
GTTGAACAACCAGAGATGATAGCAGAAGAAGCTGAGGAGCAGCCCACACCTGTACTGGAGGAAGAGGAAGAGAAGAAGGAAGAACTTGTCCTTTACCAGGGCACTGTGGAATTGACGATCCCGCCCCCGGTAGGTTTAGATCGCATGCTGCAACTGCATAAGAACTTGAGGCATATTCCTCAAATAGAAGTGATGAATCTGGGAGTCTCCAGAGATAAAGGTATCACGATCAGGCTCTTCCTGGATACTCCTTTGCCGCTTCTTAAGGTTCTTGGAGATTTTCCCGAAGTAGAGAAGGCATCAGAGCCATCACTGGGTGACAGGGATAAAGGAGATATCCAGAAGGCAGCAGGCAAACCACCTGTCAGAAGAATCGTAGTAACTACGCGAAAATAGACCACGGCCGGGGCGTCTTCCTAAGGTGGCCAAGAATGCGTGCACAACCCCACCAGTTGAACTGGTTGGCATCCCGGCATACTGACGAATCTCTACAATAGCCATCAGCCTAGTTATCTCGACCAGCGCGAATCCCTATCGGTTTCTCTTAAAGCCCTTTGCCTAATTAGGCCATATCCCCCCAAACGGGTCTGCACGGAACAGAACCAAATTCCTACTGCAACAAGTACTAAAATCTCATTGCGAACTAGTACAGACTACATCAAAATCAAAGTAGTGCAGCCACACAGGACATCAACGCTATGGATACAGAAAAGGAGCTTTGGGGACGCAAGTTCAAGATAGTCAAGAACGGGCTGGATGAGACGGAAGTGTACTCCTTTGTTGACAGCTTGACAAATCAATATGGCAACCTAGCCAAACAACTTGAGCATCTGGATTCTCTGGTTAGCAGACTGGCATACCAATATAGTCACCTTGCAGGCAAACTGGAACACCTGGATTCCCCCGCAAACCAGCTTACGGAGAGGCACGCAGCCGAGGTTGATGGTGGAGAACCGGAGCGCCTGGAATTGCTCAGAACCCCCTCAAATGGGCACACAACCGAGGTTGATCGTGACAAACTGGAGAACATTGATTCTCTCACCAGGTTCGCAGAGAGGACTATTATCGAGGCTGCCAAGCAGGCAAATAGTATCAGGACCGAAATAGAGGAAAAGGCGAAGGCCAAAGCTATGAGCATTGTCGCACGCGCTGAAGAAAGAGGTCGAGCGGAAGCGGATGCAATCATCGCCGAAACTGAAATGCGAGCCAAAGAGAGGGGAGAGGAAATAATCGCAGCAGCACAACAAGAAGCTCAAGAGCTAATCAAGGCCGCGCAACAGACCATCGAAGCAGTCGAGGCCCCAGCCCGAGATGAAGCTGAGCAGGAGGCACAGGGTATTCTGAGAGAAGCGAAGAAAAGGGCAGAGGAAGGCGCTCAGCTTGTTAACCAAGAAGCTGAGCAACTACTAGCGAAAGGCAAGCCAATAAGCAAAGATGAGATTAGAGGAGTATTCGAGAATATTCATCACAACTTACTTTCACTCGTAGAGGTCTTTGAAAAACCTCCAGCCAGGTCAACGAAAAAAGGGAGCGCAGTACCCGAGCGCTCCGAAACAGAAGCAGCCGCAGATGTGCAAAGCGAAACGACAACTGACGAGACAGAGGAGCAGCAGCCACCTAGCCAACAAGAGGAAGAAGAAGGAAACCCCGACCTTTTCTCCAGCACCGTAGAACTAGCACTCCCGCCTCCCGTAAGCCTAGATCGAATGCTGCAACTCCACAAACATCTGAAACAGACTCCTCACATAGATGTCTTGAATTTGGGAGGCTCGGTGGACAAAGGTATAACAATTAGAGTCCTTGTACAGGAACCTACCCCCCTTCTGGAGGTCATCGCGGAGCTGCCCGAAGTAGACCAAGCCTCAGAGGAACTCCCCGATGCTGACAAGACAGTCCCCGGCCGACAAACGGGAGAGGACGCTCCCATCAGAAGGATCATAGTAACTACTAAGGAGTAGAATACCGGCTGTCGGCTCTCTCCATAGCTCGACTGGTGCCAAGCTCAGCTGGCTGGCAGCAATTGCGCCCTGGAACTATCCTCAGGTTTTCCAGCTTTGGAAGTCTGTCCCTTAGAATCACTACTCGCTTGTGAGCATCTTTCGAGCGTTCGAGCGCCTCTTGAAGTCGCAATTTTGCATTCGGAGGGACTTTTTCAGCCAACCTTGCCAACACCATGTCCTGATTCGAGGTTAAACCTACCAGCTTGGCGACCATTTCTTCCTTGAGTGACTTGTGCCGTTCCACCAAGTCAATTGCTCGGCCTGTTTCATCACCCATCACCTTCAGAACGGACTGGGGAATACTGCGTCCTCTCTCAGCCAACGACTCAATCTCTTTGACCCTACGCTCAGCGAACTTTATGTGGAGGTTGGCCTTGGCTTCGTCGCCAAAGGTGAAAAATGCTTGCACCTTCTCAGTCGCCATTTTCACCGGGTAGAGCACATCTCCGGGTAAGCTATTCGATGATGCCATTGCCGTGCCCCCGCCAGCTAGAAAGAGAGCCAGGACCACAGCTATAGCCACAGCCCAGCGCCGCTGCCAGCTCCAGAATGGCACACGGCGTCTTTCCTTCTTCTCTCCTCTGGCGGCGAGTGCCGACAGCAATCGGGCTTTAGCCACCTGCCGAAACTCAGGGCGAGGCTCAATAGAGAAGACTTCTTTGATGGAGAGGGCTGCTCTGAGAAGAGGCTCAAGCTCCGCCGCCTGCTCAGGATAGCTTTCCAGGCACTGCTCGATGCTATCACCCTTCAGCGTGATGCGATCGAGACATGTATCCAGGATATCCTCAAAGCGTCTATTCATGATTGCTCCAGCCGGAGAGCTTCCCACGTAGCGTCGCCAAAGCACTGTGCTGCAGGGCTTTTACCGCCCCTGGGCTCTTCCTCAGTATGTTAGCAACCTCAGAAATTGATAGCCCGCCAGCAAAGCGCAACTCAATCACATCCCGCTGCGCTTGAGTGAGCTGGCCCACTGCTTGAATCAACTGGCGTATGTCAGAGTTCCTCTCTGCTGCCCTTTCTGGGTCGATGGTGTCGCTCACCAGGAACTCATTCAGAGGCAATGTCCTTTTCGACTTATCGGTCCTCCGGTAGTCGATAACTCGGTTGCGGGCAATACGAAATAGCCAGGATGAAATTGGCGCCCCGCGCCATTTGAAAGATGGGCTGGATTCAAGCGCCTTAAGGAACACCTGTTCTGTCAAGTCCTCCGCCTCCGTTCGGTTCTGCACCCTGAGGGCGATGTAGCGGTAAATCCTAGGGAAGTACTCTTCGTAAAGCCTGGCCCAGGTCTCAGGGTCCCGCTTCTTCAACCCCTGGGCAAAGGTCTCCTCGTCTTGCACCCGCGGCTCTCCTTCCCTGCAATCGGTATCCGCCAGTATAACCCAGGGAAGGGGGCGGGTAAACCTTCAGCTAAGGGGAACCATGTTCTCCGTCAATTGAGGCCAAGCGCAGGCCTCTGGTGCCGAACCGACCCTTGGCTTAAGGAGATGAACTTCATCGCTAAAACCGGTCTCGCCAGTTTTCAAACCTCTGCTCGAACCTCTCCACCATCCGCTCAAAATGTTTCACATCGGGAGCGAGCGCCAACGGGCTCTTCTCAAGAAACCATCCCAGGTGAAGGCCAGGGCAATACCTCGAAAGGAGGGGCCTGCATTCGCCGATGGTCACCCTTACAGATTGCCCTTGCTCAATCCCGGTGGTATCGACGCCCGAGTTTGATAGGTCTATGGTGAACGTCTTGTCCTCGCCGATCCCCACAGTGATTTCCTGGCCGGTGACTCCGGTCACGTTGCCGTCAAGCCTAAGGCGGAAGGGCTTCTGTGGCACCTCGAACAAAATCACAACCTCCGCTACGCCATCCTCGATGCACACCGCTATCCAGTCGCCGTCATCAAGACTGTCAAGGGTGACCTCCTGCCACGGTGCCACCCAGGCTCTATAATCGGTATCCTCGTCCACCGTTATCACAACCGGCATGTCACCACCCGTGGGCACTAGATTGATTACGTCACCTGTGGGATCCCCTTGAATCTCGCCCAGCAGCCACTCGTCGCAGAACAGACCTGGTAAGGTTCTGCTATTTCCATTGCCCTGTGCATAGGCGCTCGTTATCCCCACGCCCAGGGCCACCACGGCCACCACCACACCAAGGATCAGCCATACCTTCTTCATGTCGACCTCCTTTGTTTACTGCGGTCAAGATGCCCCTCTGGCACTAGCCGTCATTATCATTCACTGCCGCTGTTCCCACCCCCCAGCTTATTTTTGCCTTCTCATAGTTAAAACGAAAAAGTCCTCAAAAGGTTAGCCCCAAGAAGGTCAAAACAACAGCGTGGCACCGCTGAGGAAAGCGCCGCCCTATCTGTTGTATTGCACAAAGCGCCTTGCCCTGCTATAGTAGTCGCCACCAACAATCACTGGGAGTCATAGCCGATCCCCTCTCAAAGCGTAGCAATCAAATCTAAGGGGGTGGAAATCATGCCAGAGCAAGCGTTATCAGATGTCAAAGTGCTAGATTTGACTCGGTACATCGCCGGTCCCTACTGCACCAAGCTGTTGGCTGACTTCGGGGCAGACGTGATCAAGGTGGAAAGACCAGGTGAGGGGGACCCCGCCAGAAGAGTGGGCCCTTTCTTCCAGGATGACCCCCATGCAGAGAAGAGCGGGCTCTTTCTTCATCTCAACACCAACAAGAAAGGGATCACCCTCAACCTGAAGAGCGCCACGGGAAAGAAGATCCTCAAGGAATTGGTGAGCAATGCAGACATCCTGGTGGAGAGCTTCAGCCCCCGTGTTATGCCCAGCCTCGGATTGGATTACCAAACCCTGGGGGCAATAAACCCCAAGCTGGTGATGGTCTCGATCTCCAACTTCGGGCAGAGCGGCCCCTACCGCGATTTCAAGGCTTCCGAGATCGTCGAATATGCCATGGGCGGCGAAATGTACTCCACGGGCATAGCCGACAGGGAACCCCTGAAGCTAGGAGGAAACGTCGTTCAGTATCAGGCAGGGACCGTGGCCGCAGTAGCCACCATGGGTGCCCTTTACGCCGCAGAGCTTCAGGGAAGCGGCCAGCATGCAGACATCTCTATTATGGAGACACAGGCGGGGGGTGGCGATAGAAGAATCTTTTACCTCCTGGGCTACGCTTGTGCCGGGGCGATAACGACTCGGTGGCCGCCGCCGCGCGAGGCAGTCAGGATGGTTATTCTCCCTCAGGGTGTCTATCCCTGTAAAGACGGCTTCATCAACACCCTCAGCCTGCCTCAGTGGTGGCCAAGATACCTCGAGGCAATGGAGATGCCCGAACTAAAGGATGAACCTAGATTTCAGAATATCTTCAGCATGGAGGCCGGCCTGGAGTTCGATGCCCTCTGGTACTCCTGGCTCGCCGATCATACCAAGGATGAGCTCTTTGAGAAGTTCCTCAAGGTTAACATCGCCAGCGCTCCGCTGAACAGCCCTGAGGACGTGGTCAATAATCGTCATCTTAAGGCAAGGGGATTCTTCGCAGAAATCGACCATCCAGAAACAGGCAAGGTTGCCTATCCCGGAGCACCCTTCAAGATGACAGAGACGCCCTGGCAAGCAAGGCACCCGGCTCCTCTCTTGGGGCAACACAATGAAGAGATATACGGCAAGCTCCTGGGATACGCCCGAGAAGACCTGGTGAAGCTCCGGGAGAGCGGGGTTATCTAAGCACGGGATCGGAAGGAGGTTAGGAACATGACTAAGCTGCCGTTGGAAGGAGTGAGGGTTGTGGAGATGACGGTGGTGGCTGCCGGCCCTTTTGGAACTATGCTCCTGGCAGACCTTGGGGCCGAGGTTATACGGGTGGAGTCGGTCCATCACTTCCCCCCGGCTACCAGGGGGTGGATGCCCAGACCGCCCCAATTCCTCGTCCCCACCACCGGGGCGACATTCGGAGGCACCGGAGGGCTACAGACCTATGTGGATCACTGGGCGGGTGACAGGCCCTGGGATCGTTGGTGCTTGTTTAATGCCCTGAACCGGAACAAGCTGAGCTGCTGTATCGATCTCACCAGACCCCAGGGGATAGACGTCTTCAAGAGGCTAATAAAAACGAGCGATGTCTTCTTTGAGAGCAATGCCGCTGCCACAGTGGAGAAGCTGGGCATAACCTATGATGTACTCAAAGAAGTGAAGCAAGACATCATCTATCTCAGCATGCCCGGCCTCGGTTGTAGCGGCCCCCACAAGTATTGTACCGTGTTCGGTGCCCAGCTTCAGGCCTTGGCCAGCCATACCTGGCTAACACGTTATCCCGACCTTGACTACACTACAACCCAGTCCCTCTTGTTTCACTGCGATTTTGCCTCCGGCGCCACCGCTGCCTTCGCCATCCTCTGCGCCCTGCGCTACCGCAACCGTACAGGAAAGGGACAGTTCATCGACCTGGCCCAGATCGAAACCGTGATACCCCATCTCGGCGAGGCAATCATGGACTACACTATGAACAGCAGGGTTCAGGAGCCCATAGGAAATCGCCATCCCTCCATGGCTCCCCATGGGGTCTACCGGTGCTACGGGGAGGATAGGTGGGTGACGCTCTCCGTCTCCTCAGAAGAGGAATGGCAGGGTCTATGCCGTGCCCTGGGCAATCCCTCCTGGTGCAAAGAGGAGAGGTTTTCCACTATGGCGGGGCGACTGGAGAACCAGGACGAGCTGGACAGGTATATCGAGGAGTGGACATGCCGCCATGACCACTACGACGTAATGTACATCCTGCAAAAAGAGGGTGTACCAGCAGGACCGGTGCTGGACGACAGGGATGCCTATCATGATGCCCAATTGCAGTGCCGCGGTTTCTTTGAGGTAGTCAGCCACCGGGAGGCAGGCACCCACCGCTATCCGGGGATGTTGTGGAAGATGGGCAAAACTCCACTCAGCATACGCAAGCCACCACCATGCCTCGGCGAACACAACGATCATGTTTTCAAAGATGTGATCGGCATGTCCGACGATGAGATCGCTGAGTTGGAAAAGGAACAGATAATAGGAGGCGATGAGTACCTCGTCGAATCCATTTTCTAAACCTATCTTTTGCGACATTGCCACAGAAGGGAGGATGAGAATGGCTCAGGAATTGCCGCAAATGCCCGAAGAGATAAAGGAGCTGAGCTTCACAACGGCTGAGGAAATGCCCGAAGCGATCAAGGACTTGATCTACAAAGAGTGGCTGCCGCGCATCATGGCCGGAGCGCTGAAAGCAGTCAGAGAGCTTCCCTCGGAGCATAGGGACCATGTTCTCAAAGGGATGGGTGCAGCTTGCGCCGGTCTGAACACACCCGTTGTGGGAATCACGCCGGGCATGGGTCTGGAGGAATACAAGAAACACATGTCGGCGCTGCAGCCTCCCTTGGGCCCGAGGACCATCGAGCAGATAGGCAACATCGTTCAGGTGAGCTACCATTCTCCCATGGGTAAGGACGGCCGGCCAATATGCCAGTGCCCCCTGATCCAACTGAAGATGATAGAGCCCTTCCCTGAGCTTTGCTCCTGCGCAGCAAATAACGGGGCATGCTGGATAGAAACGGCTATTGGGAAACCATGCGCCAAAGCGGAGCTGATGGGCAGTCCTCTCGCAACGGGCGAGCCCTATTGCCGGTATACAGTGTACCTCGAGCCGCCGCTATCGAGCACACCGAGGGGCTGAAGAACTCCCTAGCACTCGAGATGGGGCTGAGCACAATAGGCATGTTCCAAAAAGAGGTCCTGAGGATGTCTGGTCAGGCTGTCGTCCATCTCGAGAAGCAGCAACGAATGGGGAGTGACGAGTAGCTCATCCAATCCATTCTCTCTAAGCCCAAGGCTTCTACCCACCGATTCGCCTTGAAGATAGGGATTCGGGACCAAGTTGGTGTTGCTACATTCCTATGTCATTGCGAGGACCCCGATTCATCGGGGGACGAGGCAATCTTGAATGTATTTGTGGGGAGATTGCTTCGCTTCGCTCGCAATGACACCCAAAACCCCGTTTTTTGAAGATAATCGCTGTTTTTGGATTCGCCTTGACACTGGGCGGCAACAGTTTAAAATGAGAGGCGTGATCCTTCACCAAACGTCATCTGTTCCTCGAAGGTGGCTATGAGTTGGCATATTTCCGTTATTTGTTGTATTATTACAACTGAGCTCTTTACTGACTGAGGAGTTCTTTTGATCAAGGTCGAAAAGCCAAGCGGAAGGGATGTTGCGAGGAGAGCAGGCCCGTTCTTCAACTAGGAACCTACCATAGGAAGAATGGGCTTTTTTTTGCGTCCAAACCCAAGAAGGGGAGCGCCACCCTAAGTTGGCAGACAAGCCCAAAACGTAAATCAAAAAAGGAGGTACTGACGAGAAATGGGAGCGCTAGACGGCAAGGTTGCGGTAATAACCGGTGCAGGGAGAGGACTTGGAAGAAGCCACGCATTGCTAATGGCTGAGGAAGGTGCGAAGATCGTTGTCAATGACCTGGGCGGGGAATGGGACGGCACAGGCCAGGCCTCCGGACCTGCCAACGATGTGGTCAAAGAGATTAAGGACGCAGGCGGACAGGCAGCGGCCAACTTCGAGAGCGTAACAGATTTCCAGGGAGCCAAGAAGATCATAGATTGCGCCATCGACAACTTCGGCAAACTCGATATTCTGGTCAACAATGCCGGTTTCTTGAGAGACAAAATGACCTTCAACATGACCGAAGAGGAGTGGGATGCTGTCATCGCTGTTCACCTGAAAGGAACTTTCAACTGCGGCAGGTGGGCCTGTGCCTACTTCAGGGAGCAGGGCAAGGCAGGGAAACTGCAAAGCGGGCGAATAATCAATACCATGTCCCATGCAGGTCTGCTAGGAAACGTGGGGCAGGGAAACTACGCGGCAGCCAAGCTGGGCATTGGCGCCCTGACCATGGTATGGGCTAGAGAGATGGAGAAGTATAACGTCACCTGTAACGCCGTTGTCCCCATGGCCAGGACAAGGATGACAGTCCAGACTCCAAGTTTAAGCGTAATGTTTGGGGAAAGGCCTGAGGGCCAGTTCGATGATATGGCCCCTGAAAATGTATCTCCACTTGTTGCTTACCTCGCCAGCGATCACGCCCAAAACATAACAGGGCGCTGGTTGTCCATCAGGGCGGGCAAACTTGAGTCCTGGCTATCTCCGCAACTCTCAAAGGCCATCGATATCGGCAGAAGGTGGACCGTAAAGGAGATAACCGAAAGGGTAGGTGAGCTTGGAGACCTTTCCATGCCTTCAATGGAAGTGTAAGTGGAGAGAAACGCTTTGCCAGCAGCAACGGGCAGCTCATTTCTGCCAGTGTAGTACGGCCAGCACTTCACTGCGCTGCCAACCAGGTTATAGGGGGATTGTCTAAAGTCCTACTGAGCTACTCAAATGTTGGTCATTTTGGGGTGGTTCCCCTTTAGGTTTGTCAGAGCCACAAGTGCCGCCAATCCCTTGCGGAAATTTGGGGTAATTTTGGGCCGATCAAAGGAAGAGCCAAGGTTACCAGCCAGGTAAAGGTAGCCCGCATTTATGGGAAACCCCAGCAAAATGGGAATAATGGGCCTTGCCATCTTTGATGATGGTGCCTTTGATGAGACAGTTCTGTCACCCATGAGCAATAAAGGAGGTGTTGGTGAGAAATGGGTTATGAGACCATAATACTCGACAAGGAAGATGGAATTGCCACAATGACATTAAACCGCCCAGAGAAGCTGAACGCTGTCAGTCCAGCAATGTGGTGGGAATTGAGTAGAGCGATCGAGGAAGTGCGCACCGATAGCGAAATAAGGGTGATGATACTCACTGGAGCTGACCCCGGTTTTTGCGCCGGCGCTGACGTTGTCGAAACACTGACGTTAGCTGCTCCTGGGAAAGCGCCGCCAAGAACGAGAGAGCAGATGAAGGAGCCTGTGGGCATAGCGGGTCTGAGATTTGCACAACTGCAAAAACCAACCCTGGCTGCAGTGAACGGGGTAGCTGCTGGAATGGGCTTTTCGTTTGCTTTAGCCTGTGACATAAGAATAGCTTCAGAGAAGGCCCGATTCACCAACGTGTTTGTTCGTACAGGGCTGATCCCAGACAATGGGTTAACCTATTTCTTGCCGCGCCTGGTGGGGCTGGCAAAGGCGCTGGAACTCATGTACACCGGTGACAGGATCGATGCCAAAGAGGCAGAGCGAATAGGCCTGGTAAACCAGGTGGTGCCACACGAGGATCTGCTGAAGGTAACAAAGGATATGGCAAAAAGGATAGCCCAGGCAGCTCCCATGGCACTTGAACTTACGAAGTGGACTACGACCAGGGCACTGAACACCGACCTGGAGCAACTGATCCAGTTGGAGACCTTTGCCCAGAAGATTTGCCTTGAGACGGAGGATTTCCAGGAAGGACTTAAAGCCTTCATGGAAAAGAGGCCACCTGTATTCAAGGGAGTTTGAGCCTAATTAAGAGGAGTGGGAGGCGGCAAATGGCTTATAAGTCGCTTATTCTGGAGAAAGATGGCCCGATAGCGACCATAACCCTGAATCGCCCTGACTCAGGCAATGCCTTCGACATATATCTCATGAACGAGCTCGATGCCGCGTTCA